>CAYJLS010000122.1:0-11938 GCA_964371065.1 uncultured Anaerolineaceae bacterium
TCCTGCAAGTTTGCCCGACTTCCTCTGTTTTGGCTAGTTTTCAGACACTCTCTAATGGAAAATCTGGGAATTCGACCGCCCGCCTATGCCTGAAAAACGCGCCACTGCCGAACAAAGACAGGCTGTGCTTGAACGCGCACACGGTTGTTGCGAATACTGCAGGAGCCAGGCGCGTTTTGCGACTCAATCTTTTTCCACCGAACACGTCATTCCGCGTCATTCGAGCGGAGAAACCGCACTCGATAATCTCGCGTTCGCATGTCAGGGATGTAACAGCCACAAGTACACCAAGGCCGAAGCGCGCGACCCAGTGTCGGATAATATCGTCCCGCTCTATCATCCGCGACAACAACGATGGCGCGACCATTTTGCGTGGAGCGATGGTTTTACTCTTTTTTCCCCCTTCGTGACCTTTGTGTACTTTGTGTTTAAAGATTTTCCAAGAATTTTGCGCACCCGCACACGCAGGTTTTCTTGCGGTAAATTCGGCTCCATGATACACTAAACTTTGAGCGCTCAATGAAACCTTCGCGAGAACCACGCCGCATCGAACACTTCGTCATGACACTCACGTTGGATGATGAAATCCTGGTGCATTTGCAGCGCGAGAGTGGCGTAGTGGTCAAGTTCTCGGTTCAATACCGCGCCAGGATCCGAGGAGAATGGCGGCCGATTGTACGTTTTGATACCGCACACCAGCATGCCCACAAAGACATCTGCCATCCCGATGGAACTCAAGAGACGCAGGAGCTGGAATTGGACAACTATGGCATTGCTTTGACGCATGCGCTGCGTGATGTGAAGATGCAATGGGAGTTTTACCGTGAACGGTATGAGAGGTTGCAAAATGGAACGTGAAGAACAATTCAGGCGTAATCATGAACTATTCGAGATGTTCATGCTGGAGATATTGACCAACCCTGATCTAACTAAGCGCATTCACGACGATGCCTCGGTAATATTTCTCCCAGAGAACGATGCCGAGCTTCTGGCCGCCAATCTGGAACTTGCCCGTATGAAGCAGAAGGAAAACAAAGATGTCGTATTCGTGCGGGTGAAACTTGTGCCTGAGGTGCGCACTGTTTTCATTCCTCGCTTGAGCATTGAACAAGCCTCTGTCGCGTAAGGCTTTACTCGGCGCGCTCAACGCGCCCATATTACCCAGCCCTAACAGGCCCCAAATTCCTGTCAGGGCTTATTGATGCCATAAACCATTATCCGCCGCGCGACTACTCGACTAAAGAGCCATATGACCACCCCCAACTGGGTACAAGACGCCATCTTCTACCAAATCTTCCCCGACCGTTTCGCAAAAAGCAAACGCAACCCTTCGGGCAACCTGCCGTTTGAACCCTGGGATTCGCCTCCCACCATTCACGGCTTCAAGGGCGGCGACCTGTACGGTGTGGCCGAGAAATTGGATCACCTGCACAACCTCGGCATCACGGCCATCTACCTGAACCCGATCTTTTCCTCCGCCAGCAACCATCGCTACCACACCTACGATTACTATAACGTAGACCCTTTGCTCGGCGGCAACGAAGCCCTGCGACTCCTGCTGGCCGAAGCCCATCAGCGCGGCATGAAGATCGTGCTGGATGGCGTCTTCAACCACGCCTCGCGCGGCTTCTGGCAATTCCATCATGTGCTGGAGACGGGCGCAGGTTCTCCCTACCACGATTGGTTCCACTTCGATGAAGAACGCCTGCAAGGTAAAAAACACTGGGGCGCGTATCCCACCAAAGAGGAGACTAAAGCCATCGAGCGCGAAGGCTCACTCAAAGCCATCGGCTACCAGGGCTGGTGGAACCTGCCCGCCCTGCCCAAGTTCAAGACCGAGACGCCCGCCGTGCGCGAATTTTTATTCGGCGTGGCGGAATACTGGATCAAATTCGGGATTGACGGCTGGCGGCTGGACGTGCCCGCCGAAATTGACGACGACTCCTTCTGGCAGGAATTCCGCCGCCGCGTGCGCGCCATCAACCCCGAAGCCTACATCGTCGGCGAGATCTGGCACGAGTCCCAGCGCTGGTTGCAGGGCGACCAGTTCGACGCGGTGATGAACTATCCCGTCACCGCCGCGGCGCTCCCCTTCTTTGCCGGCCCGCGGCTAAACATGCAAATCGTCAACCAGGCGGGCGGCTACCAGGGACGCGTTCGTTCCGAAATTTCGGCCAACGAGTTCGCGGACGAGATTGACCGCCTGCTCCATCTTTACCAGCCCGAGATCACCCGCTCCCAACTCAACCTGCTCGACAGCCACGACACGCCGCGCTTCATCACCTGTGCGCGCGGCGACCAGGACTCCCTCAAACTGGCGTGGCTCTTCATCCTGAGCATCCCCGGCGCGCCGTGCATCTACTACGGCGACGAGATCGGCGTGGACGGGGAGCACGACCCCGACTGCCGCAAGTCCTTCCCGTGGGACGAAAGCAAATGGAACCGCGATCTGCTGGACTATGTGAAAGCCGCCATCTCCCTGCGGAAGAGTCACCCCTCGCTTCGCCGCGGGACCTTTGCGCGGCTCTGGTCTGCGGACGGGGTCTACGCCTTTGGGCGCGCGCTCGAAGGCGAGTCGCTCGTCGTGGCGCTGAACGCGTCCGACGAGCCGCGGCAGGTCGAAGTCCGGAGCGAGGCGAGGAAAAAACCGCAGGCGCTATTCGGCCAGCCGTCGGAAATCGAATCCAAAAACGGGAAGTTGCGTTTCACCGTCCCCGCCAGAAGCGGCGTGGTGATCGAGTAAATTTCCCTGCGTGAGAAAACGGGACGAGTCATCTTCGTCCCCTTTTTATTTAAGTACCGCAACATTCATGTTGCCCGCCCGGGCGAGATCGCGAAGCATCTCGCGGTATTACTTCGTCAAACTTGATTTTTACACCATGTAGTGACGACTTCAGTCGTACCCAGCGGTTGAAACCGCTACTACGTGGAAAAGATTCACCTTTGACAGACCAGTACTGCGTAAGGTGAGTTATTTAAGTTGGCGGATTTTGGCAGTTTGGGCGTGGTAACATGCGAGTCAAATCCCATAACCAACGTAGACCCATTGGGTTTACATAAACAGGGAAAGGAGTTCGGCCATGGCAAACGACAACATGCAAGCGACTTTGAATCAGGTACTGGAAGGATTGAAAAACGGGGAGGCCGGGCGTCAACTGGACGCCATCCATGAACTTGAGATTCTCAATTTCAACAGCGAGGCCATTGTCCTGCGGCTAGAAATCCTGGCACTGGGGGAAAATGCAGAAGTACGCGCCGCCGCGTTGAGGGCGCTCAACCTGAAAACCAGCCAGCGGGTGTCTGCGGGAATCTCCATGACGCCAAAAAATATCCGGCAGGCCGTTTTGCAGGAGATTAACGAGTGGCAGAAAGACGGATTGATCGAAGCGCACCGGGCAGAAGTCATTCGCCAGCGGTATGACTTCGATGTTAGATCCGGCATTCCCAGTAAAACCGCGCCTGCGATTCAACCCGCCGCCGCGCCCATCCAGGAAATACCCGCGCCACAGCCCGTCCCGTCCGCCCCTATCACACCCGTAAAATCTGCACCTCCCGCCGCGCCGCGCCCAACACTGACGCAGGTTCTGTTCAGCGAGACGAGCACCAAAATCTATCTTTATCTCGGCGCATTGTTCGTCATCGTGGCGGCCGCGATCTTGGCCGCGTTGGTGGAAGCCGCGCGCTTGCCCGTCCTGCTCATTGCAACCTTCGCCTTCGCCGCAGGCGCAGTCGGATTCAAGAGACGCCTGCCGCAACCCAGTTTCGCGCTGGCCATCGTTTTCTCCTTCCTGCTCCCCATTGACGCCAACGTCATCGCCGAAAGTCTGTCGCTTTCCACGCGGGGCAATGAAGTTTATTGGTCGGTGATCTTCCTGCTCATGGCCGTTATCTGGGGGTTGGGCACGTGGTTTTATTCCTCCAGGATGTTTAGCCTGGCGGCGTTCTTCTCCCTCAGCCTGGGCGTTTTACGATTCGGGGAAATCTTCGAGGCCGCCGCTGACTGGAATATTTTCTCCATCGCGATGGCGAACCTGCTCGGCCTGCTGGCCGTGCGCGCCATGAGAAAATGGCGGGACGCCAAATTCGCCCAGCCGCTCTTCCTCCTCATCCAATTGCAACAAGCCATTCTTCTGCTCGTGTCGTTGGGATCGGTGACCATCCATCTCTTCGAGGGAGACGCCGCGCCCGCGGACTGGATCGCCGCCGCGCTGGCGTGGACGGCCTCCGCCTCTTTCTACGCCGCAAGCGACTTCCTCATCCCGTTCGTTTTCTTCCCGTGGACGGCGGCCGCGTCGCTCTTCCTCGTCCCGTGGCTTTTACTCTCCGCCTTCGACGCCTCCGCGCCGGTACAGATCGCGGGCTTCGCGGTCTGGGGCGCGTTGGCCGCGTTCGCCAGTGAATACGCCCACCGAACGAAGCAACCAGTGGAGGCAAAATACCACGCCCCGCTTTTGGCAATGTCCCTGCCGCTGTTTTTCGTCTCCATCCTATGGGGCTTTTCGGAAGAAACCGCGTACGGCTTCGCGGTCTTCCTCAGCGCGGGGATCGTGTACACGGTTGTCCATGCCCTGAGTCCGCGCTGGTACGTGTGGCTGACCGCGCTGTTCGCAGGACTCGGCGCGTACTTCTCATTCTTTGCCCTGCCCTTCATGCAAAAAGCGGACGTCCCCTTTGAATTTCAATTGTTGGGCGCCAGCCTGATTTTGCTCGTCCCCGAACTGTTCTTCAAGGAGAAGTTGTCGTTTACGCGCGCGTGGAATTGGCCGCCGGTGGCGTTGGGGACCTTGTTGACCGCGCTCAACCTGCTCATCGTGCTGACAATCTCCATAACGGACGAAAGCCGGTCCGAGAACACGGCCATCGTCCTGGGCGTGTACGCGCTCCTGTTCGCGGGTTACGCCCTGCGCTTCAAGCAACCCATCCTCGGCTATTTTGGGACCGCCTCCGCGGCGCTGTCGGCTGTGTACACGCTCCAGCATTTCAACCTCGACGGCTGGCTCCCCGCGTTGACGGCGCTCACGACTGTTTACTATTTCGCGGGCTACTTCCTCGCCCGCCGCGAGCAGACCGGAAAATGGGCCGCGATGCTCATCAACAGCGGACTCGCGCTGGGAACGCTCCTCTCCCTGTTGGCAGTCCTGGCGCTCAAGTCAACCGGCGGATGGTACGCGCTGGTCATCGCGGCGCTGTTCGCCATCGAGATGTTCACGCGCCGCAACGGAGTTTGGGAAGTCTTCGTGGAATCACTGCTCAGTATCGCGCTCATCATCCTCCTGAACGATTTCAAAGTCCGCGAACTGACTTATTACGTGTTTGGCATGAGTCTCATCTGGCTTGCATCCGATTCCGTCCTGCACCTAACCTACAAAAACAGGAATCTCAAAATCATCGCCCGCGTAGCCGGTGGATTCCTGACGCTCGCTTCCGTGTTGGGCCTTGCTTCTGGCGAGGTGGCATCCGGTGCGACCGCCGTCTGCTTCGCGGTTTACGCGGCCTTCTTCGCGGCCTACGCGTGGATCTATCGCCGGCCGCGGCTGGGATACCTGTCCACGGCCAGTGCGGGCGCGGCGGTTTTCTTCGCGCTCGACCACTTCAATGTGGAGGTGTGGTTGCCCATCTTCACGGGCATGGCCGCGGCGTACTATGCGACGGGTTTCCTGCTCCACAAGCAAAGCGCGGGCTGGGCGGAGATGTTCCGCTTTAGCGGTTTGGCTCTGGGAAGCATCGTCTCGCTGACCGCGCTGGCAAATCTCGAAGCGACGGGCGGCTGGTACGCGGCCCTCGTCGGCGGGCTGTTCGTCGTCGAAATGGCGACCAGCCACAATGGTTGGTTCGAAGCGGGCGTCCATCCGCTGTTTAGCATCGCGGCGTTCCTCATCCTGCGCGATTTCAAGGTCACAGAATTTTCGTACAACCTGCTCACGCTCAGCCTGGTCTGGCTGGTGGGGGACATGGTTGTCGAGCGGACGTTCAAGTCGCGCAGGCTGGCGATGCCTGTGCTGTTGATCGGAAACGGGCTGGCCGGATTGAACGCGCTGGCGTTGCTGACGTCCCTGCCGGCCAGGGAAGCGGCGATCTGTTTCGGCGTGTACGCTCCGTTCTATGCGTTCTATGCCTGGTTCCACAAGAAGCCGATGATCGGGTACGCCTCCACAACCGCGCTGGCGCTGGCGATTTTCTTCGACTTGCGGGCGGCGAAACAGGAGCAGTGGTTGTTGCCGCTGATTTCGCTGGCAGTGATCTATTACGCGGCCGGTTACTTTCTGCGCCGCGCGGGCAAGGCGAAGGGCTGGGAGAGGATGCTGTCCTTCAGCGGGCTGGGACTCGGCACGCTGGTGGCGCTCGCCGCGCCGTTCCAGCCGGGCGGACTGGAGAAGGCCATCCCGATTGCCATCGCGGCCACGTTCTACGCGGCCGAGGCCTTCGCGCGCAAAAACGTCTGGCTGGGATTCCCCGCCAACGGCCTGTACCTGCTGGCGTATTTCGTGATCCTGTCCGAAATGAAAGTGGACGAGCCGCAATTTTTCTCGGTGGGCGCGGCCGCGCTCGGCCTGTTGATGCACTACCTGCTGACGCGCGCCGGAAACAAAACCACCGCGTTTATCACCGGCGTAATCTCGCAACTGGTCCTGCTCGGAACGTCTTATATTCAGATGGTGAGCACGGGAGAACTAAGATATTTCATTGTCCTGTTTGTCCAGTCCATTGCGGTATTGGGATACGGCATCGTGGTGCGTTCGCGGAGCCTGGTCATCGCGCCGATTGCGTTCGCGGTGATCGCCTCCGTCACGGTGTTGTACAGCAAACTGAAAGGCCTGTCCCCGGTATTGATCATCGGCGGAACGGGACTCGTTCTCCTGACCCTTGGGATTCTGGCGGCGGTCCAGCGCGAACGCATCACAACCCTGGCGGAACGCTTCGGCGACTGGGAGGCGTAACTGTAGAGACAGGTCTGAGACCTGTTCCTACGGCCAAACAGCCTTCACCAACTGCGGCAACACTTCCCCCGATTTTTCCCGAAGTCAGGAGACTTCGGACTCCGCTCCCTGACAAGATTTGCGTGCGCACACTCCTTGTGATTGCCCGGTGCGTATGGTAAGATGTTGACTGCTTATGGTTTTTGTCTGAAAGGAAATCGCGCGATGACACTCGATGAAATTCTACGTGACATCCATGCGCTCGAAGAAGACCTGCTTACTTACGAACGCAAATACGGTGTGCTGTCTGAAACGTTCTACGAATCTTATATCAGCGGCGAGGAACCAGCAGACGACGCCTGGGTACTGGACTGGGGCGACTGGGCCGGCGCTTATGAGATCTGGCTGCGCCGTCGCAAGCAGTACCAGGACATCATGGCTGCATTGAAAGAACGCACGACGCTTTCTAAAGTGATCGAACGGGCGGCGCGCCGTGAACCCCTTCCAATCTCTGCGTGATTACGAAGAATTTGTCTACAGCCTGCCACAGCAATTTCCAGCGATTGTATCCTCGACGCTGGTAATGGCTCGTCGTGGCGCGCGCATGGTCACTGTAACCGGCGAGAGCAGTTTCCTCAGGGGCTATCGCCTGGTTGTCAAGGAACGCCTGACTTTTGACGCCGGGCCGCTGATTCTGGAACGCTATGGTTACGAGGTCTGGCTCGGCAGCGAGAAGTTGTACTGGTACGACTCGCAGGCTCACCCAGACGACCCTGCCCTGGCGGTCACCCATCCGCACCACAAGCACGTTTCTCCTGACATCAAACATCATCGCCTGCCTGCGCCGAGGCTTTCGTTCACTCAGCCCAACCTGCCATATCTCATCGAGGAAATCGAGCATCTGTAGTGTCGTTCCCTTAAGCGTCATCGGAAGCGAGCGAGCGGGTGGTGTCGCCCGCGACGGCCGGGGCAGGGGTTGATAAACAGGGAAAATAGTAATTATCCCCACGCGGCCTTCACCAATTCCGGCAACACTTCCCCCGATTTGCCCTGCAAGAAGAAATCCGCCTTCCCTGTGAGCGGCGTCGGCTCGAGGTTGACCTCGACGACGACCGCTCCTTTGTTGTGCGCGGCAAACGCCAGCGCCGCGGCAGGCTGGACTAAACCCGATGTGCCAATGGAGAAAAACACCTGACTGGCGCGCGCCGCCTGCACCGCCGCTTCGAGCGCGGACCTGGGGAGGGCCTCGCCAAACCAGACCACGTCCGGCCTGAGCATTCCCCCGCACCCCGCGCAACGCGGGACATCCTCGTTCTCCTCCCACGTCTCGGCAAACATCCCACACTCCGAGCATCGCACACATTGGATGTTACCGTGCAGTTCAAACAGGTTCCTGTTCCCCGCTTTTCGATGCAGGCCATCCACGTTCTGCGTGATAAGCGTAAACTGCGGGACGCGTCGCTCCATCTCCGCCAGCGCGATGTGACCCGGGTTCGGTTCCACGCCACGCACTTTTTCGCGGCGCATGGCGTACCAGTCCCAGACCAGTTTTGGGTCGCGCGCGAAGGCTTCGGGGGAGGCCAAATCTTCGGGCTTGTACTGCGCCCAAAGTCCCGTCTGCGCGTCGCGGAAGGTGCGGAGGCCCGATTCCTGAGAGACGCCCGCCCCGGTCAGCGCGGCGACGCGTTCGGCTTGTCGGAGAAAATTCAAAAGTGTCCCGGGGAAATTCATCACGGTTCCAATCCGTCCAGACTTCTGAAGTCTCGGAGACTTCGGAAGTCTGGACGCCAAACCTGTGCTATATTTTACGATAATCGAGAGGATAATGCCAATGAAAATAAACCCGCGCCTTCTGGTTCTTGTCATCCTGTTCCTGGCTGGCGCCTGCGTCAGCCAGCCCATCGCCGCCGACACGCCGTCCGCGGAACCTGCCTCCGCGACGCCGGACGCAAATCCATCCGCCGCGCCTGCTGAGACAACCGTCCCCTCTCCGAATCTGGGCATCACGGTGACATATATTTTCAACGGGAACGCTTGGCTGTGGGACGGGTCCACGCCCGCGCGCCAACTCACCCGCGACGGCGACGCGGCGCAGGTCAAACTCTCCGACGACGGCGCGGTTATCGCCTACCAGCGCGGGCAAACGCTCTGGGCAGTCAATGCAGACGGCTCCTCCGCGCGCCTGCTCGTGGATGTTGCTTCATACGCGACTCCCATCCTGCCCGAGCGCGGTGCGGGACTGACCCTGTTCCTCGGTCAATTTGAATTCCAACCAAGTACGCACTGGATTTATTTCACCACCGTCTGGGGAGGAGAAAAACCCATTATCCAATCCAGGGATTTGCATCGCGTCAATGCAGACGCCCCAACCCCGCAGGCACTGCTTACCCAGGATGGCGGGACAATCACCTTCTCAACCGATGGGAATTTACTGGCGCTTTCCTCCCTGACCAGCATCAAAGTGATCCACGCGGACGGAAGCGGACTGGTCACTGCGCTTTCCTATCCTGTCATTTCCAGTATTGAAGATTACATCCCCCAAGTGGTGTGGCTATCCAACGGGACGGGTTTCTACACCGTCATCCCAAATGACAATGGCGGAAAGAGCAAATATCTCTTTGTCTCCTCCGAAGGAAATTTTTCAGCGCAACTGGCTGAATACGAAGGACTGATTCCACCCGTCATTTCCCCCGATGGATTGAAAGTCGCCTATGTGAATCAGACAGCAACCTCGCTTGACCTACATGTAATCGAGGCCTCCACCGCCGACACGAT
The DNA here is from genome assembly GCA_964371065.1 of uncultured Anaerolineaceae bacterium. Lineage (GTDB taxonomy): Bacteria > Chloroflexota > Anaerolineae > Anaerolineales > Villigracilaceae > Denitrolinea. The sequence continues at coordinate 9,693 of CAYJLS010000122.1, forward strand.
CATCGCATCTTATCAGGGAGCGCCTTTTCTCTTTCCCTGGGACTGGTCGCCAGACTCGAAGCAGATAACCTTCTCGAACGCCCACCCTGTTTTATTGCTGACAGCTGGGATTGGAATCCCGCCCTCCCCACTGACGGAATCCGTCACACCCTACAGCCTGCGCTGGGTCTCCGCGGACCGATTCCTCTTCTTCCGCGAAGGGGAATTGCTCCTCGGGCAAGTGGGCAATCCAAACAACATTTCCATTGCTTCGGGATTCCCCAAGGATCAGGAAGACACACGGCATTACGATTTCACAACCAATCCACTGCCCTGAAATACAGCTATCGCGGATTTTTCTCCTCATCCAACACCTTGCGGATTTGATCCAGCAGGAGCTGGATTTCGTCCCGTTCTTCGATCGTCGCCTGGAGGGAGGCGCGGAAGGATTGTTTTTCCTCCTCAGACAAGGTTTCCAGCATGGACTCGGTGCGGAAGATTTGTGTAACTTTTTGCTTCAGTTTCGTCTCCAGGCGCGTGCGATATCCATCGTAAAACTTCCGCGTATCCAGCGGTTTACTATCTGCGAGCGTGCCGCGGGATAAAAGATCCGAAACCGTCCGCAGTAATTCCTCGAGCACGATCGGTTTTTCGATGAAACGGGTAACGCCAATGGCGGCGGCAAACTGCTTATCTTCGGGGGCGACGTAGGTAGCCGAGAGAAACACAACCGGGATGCCGCGTGTTTTGGGATTGATGCGCAATCTGTGGACAAGGCTGAACCCATCCATACGAGGCATCAAAATATCGGTGATGATGAGCGCCGGGTGTTCTTTTTTAATGGCGTCCAGCGCTTCCTGGCCATTGCGGGCTGTGACGACACGATACCCTTTAAAGGTCAGCGCGAGATCCACCATTTGGAGGGTGTCAGGGGTATCTTCTACAACCAGTAAGGGAGCTTTCAAAGTATTCATACCGTTATTGTATTACCTTTCGAAAGTTTTTGGCAACCCAATATCAGGGCTGTATGCACGCAAACCATGTCAGGCACGGAGTCCAAAGTCTCCAGACTTTGGGCAAAATCTAGCCCTTGGCAGGGTGCTTCGCGAAGATGACAACCTTTGCGTGCGCACTATCAGGGCTGTAAGTGCCCGACTCCAGCAGAATTGAATTCAATGTGAACGAGCTCAATATGCGCGGCTTTCAGGAAACTGAGGGCATTCTTGTCCGTGCGGTACGCGTCCCCGTAGACGATGCGCGTGATGCCAGCGTTAATCAACACCTTCGTGCAGTTGATGCACGGCAGGTGCGTGACGTAACACGTGGAGCCCCTGGTCGAGACGCCGTGCAACGCGGCCTGGATGATGGCGTTGGTCTCCGCGTGGATCGTCCGCACGCAGTGGCCGTCCACCATGAGATGGCCCGCCTCGTCGCAGTGTTCCTGTCCCGCAGGCGAACCGTTGAAGCCAGTGGTCAGGATACGTTTTTCCAGCACCAGCACAGCGCCCACGAAGGCGCGGTCACAGGTGCTACGCTCCGAGACGGCAAAGGCAATCTTCATAAAGTACGAGTCCCAATCTGGACGCATAAGAACTCCTCGCAAGAAAGTTTTGGCGGATTATAACTTTTTCTCGCGATCCAGCCACAGCTCGCGGTATTTGCGGTTCCAGTCTATCGTGAAGCGGACAGCGATCACCAGTCCGCAAACCGCCGCGATCCACAACTCTGTTCCGCGCAGGCCGACTAGCCAGAACACAACCGAGACCGCCACACCCGTAAAGACGCTCGCTCGCGCGGAGTGGCGGACGATCAGCACCAGCGCGATCAGCGTTCCGAGCGCAACCAGAAAGCCCAGCGGCGAGACAGCCGCCAGTCCTCCGCCCATCGTCGCCAGTCCCATCCCGCCGCGGAATTGGGCAAAGAGCGGCCAGCAGTGACCCGCCACCGCCAGCGCGCCCGTCAACGCAATGGACCAATTGGGCAAGCCCGCGCGCTGGGCAAGATACACGGCCAGAAATCCCTTGCCGAAATCCAGCACGAAGACAGCCGCGCCTGCGGCCCACCCCGCCTGGCGGATGGTGTTGGTGGTGGTTACGTGGCCGGAGCCGCCGTCGCGCACGTCAATGCCTTTGACGAGGCGCGTGATCCACAGGGCGAAGGGAAGCGAGCCGAGCAAATAGCCGAGAAGCCAGTAGGCGGGAGCGGGTAGGGTCATGGAATCTCCAATGGTTTGGATATTTCGCCGATTATAATCGCGCCACGGCAGA
>CAYJLS010000123.1:0-11922 GCA_964371065.1 uncultured Anaerolineaceae bacterium
CTCGAAATCTTGCGCGCGGGTGGATTGGTCGCCTTCCCCACCGACACTGTCTACGGCCTTGGCGCGCTGGCGTTTGACCAGGCGGCCATCGAGTCCATCTACCGCGCCAAAGACCGCCCGCTCGAAAAAGCGATCCCGATTTTGATCGCGGACGCGGCCGACCTCGACCAGGTGGCGGACGCGATCCCCGCGCGGGCGCGCCGCCTCGCCGCCCGCTTCTGGCCCGGCCCGCTGACCCTCGTCCTCGCGAAGCGCGCGGACCTGCCTGCGGCTGCCTCTGCCACCTCCACCGTCGGCGTGCGCGTCCCCAACCACGAATTTGCGCGCGCCCTCCTGCGCGCCGCGGGGCCGATGGCGGTCACATCCGCGAACCTGTCGGGGCAGGCGAGTCCGCGCACGATGGGGGAGGTAATCCGCCAGTTGGGCGGACGCATCCCCCTCGTCCTGGATGGAGGCGAAACGCCCGGCGGAGTCCCATCCACGCTGGCGGATGTCACAGGCGCGGAGCCGGTCATCCTGCGCGCGGGTCCCGTCACGTTGGAGCAGATAATGTCGTGGTAGTGCGAGATACTATCTCGCACTACATTTGGCAGATTAAATCAATCTGATAATTTGGGCGAAATTCTCTTATCTGGTTCTAAATGAAATTTCAGCAATGCTTTAGGCGCGCATGGCAAAATACAGGAGCATTCTCCTCACAAACCCCGTAGGCCCGTGGCAGGCCAAACGGGGTTTGGGTTTTTAATAGCCCGTATCGCATCTTCTCGGCCACAGGGATCGCGGAGAACTTTGAGAAATCTCAGGGAACTCAGTGGTCTCTGTGGCTGATCGCCTGACGTTATGAGATAATCGGGGCATGAAAATCGTCATCCTCATTTCAGCAAATTCCGAATGGCGCGTCGTCAAAGAATTATTCCCCAACCTCGAATGGCAACAGACCCCTTTCGGCGAATCTGCCCACTTGATACTTGACACTTGGAACTTGGAACTTTTTCATGGCGGCTGGGGAAAAATTTCCGCCGCGGCCAGCGCACAATTCGTGATTGACCATTTCCAGCCCGATCTGCTGATCAATCTCGGCACGTGCGGCGGATTCGCGGGACGCGTCGAAACAGGGACGGTCATGCTCGTCGAGCGGACGCTGGTCTACGATATTATCGAGCAGATGGGGGATGGCGCCGAGGCGATTGAGCATTACGCGGTGGATATTGATTTATCATGGTTGGGTGATTATCGTCCACCTTCCACGGTTCGCGGCCTTCTGGTTTCCGCCGACCGCGACATCGTGGTGGAAGATATCCCCATGTTGATCGAAAAATATGACGCGGTCGCGGCAGACTGGGAATCGGGCGCAATCGCCTGGGTCGCGAAAAAGAACGGGACGCGTTTGCTGATTCTGCGCGGCGTCACCGATTTGGTGGGAGCGGATGGGGGAGAGGCGTATGGGAATATTGAATTGTTCCACACGCGGACGAAGAAGGTAATGAAGTTGTTATTCGATCAGTTACCAAAGTGGTTGGGGATAGTCGCGTAATTGGACAGTCGTGTGGTTTCGTAGTTCGCTTTCCTGTCTGGGGACGACTAAAGTCGTCACTACATGGCGCATAGCGCGCGTTCCACGTAGTGACGACTTCAGTCGTTTAGGCGATGGCGATTTATTGCGCGGGGTTGACCACGCGCCCCATGAACAATATCTGCCCGCTGACCGTGTCGCGGATGACGAAGAGGAACGGGCGGTCAATGGTCAGCACGTTTTCAAACATCGGCGCGCTGGCCAGTTCCATGATGACCGCGGTCGCGGCGGCGGCTTCGGTGCCTTTTTCGTCCACGGACACGAAGGCCTTGTGGATCACGTCGCTGATGAACAGGTCGCGGTCCCCCGTCATGCCTGAGAAGTCGGCCAGATTGGGGTCAAAGGCGTCCGTCATGCCGAGCGCGGATAGTTGGTTGGGCAGGCTGAATTCGCTGGTGAACTGGAATTTTGGAAGTCCCACCTGGATAGAGGCGGGTTGCATGGCGGCGAGGATCGCGTCGAAGGCCGCTCTGTCAAGCGTTGAGTCGAAAGCCTCGAAGTTGCCTTCGTCTGGGACGAGGATGTCCATGGCGGCAGACCCGCCCGCGTAGGGCAGTTCCACGGCCTGATAGCCGTCCCCGCGCACGTAGGGGACGTACAGTCCGTTGGACATCATCTTCACCTGCGCCTCCGAACCGTCGAGCAAATGGAAGGGCGCGTCGTGGGTGTCGTTTGCGTCGAAGGTGGTCAGCCAATCGGCCTTGAAGTAGATGGCGTTGACCAGCACCATGCGTGTATCGGGGTTGAGCGTCCCATCGGCGAGCAGATCCTTGATCTTGTTTTTGGTCTGATCTTCCACCCAGCGGTTGATCTCCTTGCGGACGGGTTCATACTGGTTGATGAAGTCCGCCAGTTGGATGCCCGCACCATAATTGGTTGCGATGTTATCGAGGAAATCCTGCTGGAAGGGATAGGTCTGCTCGGCCCAGACTGCGTTGGCGATGTTGAGTTGCATCGGTTCCTGTTTTTTGTCCGTGCTTTGGCCGCGTTGTGCGAGACTTAAATCGAGAGCATTGAAGGCGGGATGAGTGGAGTTTTGGCCGAGGGGGAAGTGCAGAACGTCCGCCATCTGCGTTTCGGTCTCGCCGCGCGCGCCGGCGTAGGTCATGGCGAGGGCGAGGGAGATGCTGAACGGCGAGTAGATCAGGTTGCCGTCCTGTTTGGCGAGCGAACGATAGAGCTCCAGCGCGAAAGTGTTGTTTCCATTCACGAGGTTTTCAACGTCACCTTCGAGGACGGGCGGATGGGTCTCGCGTTGCAGGTTGGACTGCGCCACGTTCGCGGCGGGCGAAGGCGCACAAGCAGAAAGCAGGAGGGTGAGGGTGATTAGAAGAGCAAAACCAGATTTTAGATTTTTCATTGGGACTCCTTTTGGGAAAAGGACGAATTAGTGGGAGTATTTGTTTCCAGGGTGGGTGATACAATCAATCATCTCATATTTGGAGTTTTCATGAAATCCCCCAATCTGCGCGGACGGTATTTCCGCATCCTGACCTTTTTCGCGGGTGTCATCGTCCGCTTTATTTATTGGGAACTGATCCTGCGCTATCTCGGTTTGCGCCCGCTCGTCCGGCGCACGCGGCCCGATCGCTTCCGACGCGAAGCCGTCCGCTTCCGCGCGCTGGCGCTCCGCATGGGCGGGGTGATGATCAAGGTGGGACAGTTCCTCTCGTCGCGGCTGGATGTGCTCCCGCCCGAGATCACCGATACGCTGGCAGACTTGCAGGATGAAGTGCCTGCCGAGACGTTCGCGGATATCCGTCAGTTGGCGGAGCGCGAGCTCGGCGCGTCTTTAACGGAGAAATTCGAATGGTTCGACGCGGAACCGCTCGCGGCGGCCTCCCTCGGCCAGGTCCACCGCGCCCGGCTCAAGGTCGAGGAAGAAGCGGATTTTCGGGACGTGGTTGTCAAAGTCCAGCGTCCGAACATTGCCTCCATCGTGGACGTTGACCTGTCCGCCTTGCGTCGAGTTGGGAACTGGCTGACGCGTTATCGCCCAATCCGCGAGCACGCGGACGTCCCCGCGCTGTTGCGCGAGTTTTCGTCCACGGTGCTCGAGGAGATTGATTACCTGAAGGAGGCCGGGAACGCGGGAACGTTCTTCGAGAATTTCAAAGACGACCGCGACGTGCGCGTACCGCGTGTGGTGGCGAGCCTGAGCACATTGCGCGTGCTGACGCTGGAAGATGTGTTCGCCATCAAGATCACGGACTACGATGCGATCAGCGCGGCGGGCATTGACCGCGGGGAGGTGGCGCGCAAGTTGCTGGATGTGTATCTGGAGCAGATCTTCGAGGATGGTTTCTTTCACGCCGACCCGCACCCGGGCAATCTGTTCGTGACGCCCGTGCCCCCGAAAAAGGGAAGCAAGCGCATATCCCCGCGCTGGCAGTTGACGTTCGTGGATTTCGGCATGGTCGGCCATGTGCCAGACGGCGTGCAGGACGGACTGCGAGAAATGCTGATTGGGGTTGGCACAAAGGACGCGGGGCGGGTGGTGCGTTCGTATCAATTGCTCAACATGCTTTTACCCGGCGCGGATCTGAAAACGATCGAGCAGTTGGAGGCGCAGGCGTTCGACCGCTTCTGGGGCATGTCCATGAGCGAACTGAAAAAGACCAGTCCCGCGGAAATAAAAAAATTCGCGCACCAATACCGCGACCTGATGTTGTCCATGCCGTTCCAGGTGCCGAACGACCTGCTGATGCTCTTGCGGACGGTGGCGATCCTTTCGGGGATGTGCACGGGACTCGACCCGAACTTCAACCTGTGGACGCAGGTCGCGCCGTACGCGCAAAAAATGATCGCGGCCGATTCTGACTCCGGGTTGGACCTGATCCTCGAGCAATTGGGCGACGTGTTCCAGGCATTGATCGCGCTCCCGTCACAGACGAGCCGCGTGCTGGCGAAGATGGAGCAGGGCGAACTGGCGGTCCAATCGCCGCAGGTGACGCGCGAAGTCCGCGCCCTGGGTCGCTCCGTGGACAGGCTGACGGGCGGGATTGTGTTTGCGGCGCTTTTATTCGGCGCGGTGATGCTATGGAACGCGGGGAATGCCGCATTTGGGAATGTGTTCTTCGGTGCGGCGGGTGTGGCTTTATTGTGGGTGTTGTTTGGGGGAAGAGGGAAGAATTAAGGTCAAGGAATTTCGTACACGGATGACACGGATCCTTCGGCGGATTCGCACGGAAATTAAAAAAATCCGTGTGAGTCCGTGCGTTCCGTGAAATCCGTGTACAAACGGTTTTACTCTTGCCCTTTTTTATCCATCCGCTGGATGGCGGAGTCGAGCAGGCTGCGCACGGCGAGCAACATCTCGCGGCGGGCGGCGTGGCGGTGCTCGGTGAAGCCCTCGGGCAGGAAGCCCTTGACGGCTTCGCTCATTTCCTCGCGGGCTTTCTTGTAATGCTCGCGCGTCTCTGCGGGGATGCGTTCCTTGAGTTTGGATACACGTTCGGATTTTTTGGTGGCCATAGTTTTCTCCTTGCTACACAGTTATTATAGCACGCATGAGTCTACTTCAAAAAGAGCCTAAACACGAAGGACACACACCTGCCCTGGCGGGCGGTGCCAGGGAAGCGCACAAAGGTTTAAGAATGAATGAGCTTTCCTTCGTGTCCCTTTGTGCCCTTTGTGTTTAATTGCTTTTTTCGTAAAGCGCGCAAGCGGATCAGCGACTATTTTTCCGTGATCGTGATGCTCTCGATGGCGTCGCCGGGGAAGGCTGGGTTCTGGGTGGGGTCGCGGCGGGTGATGCCGTTCACCACGTCCATGCCTTCGATCACCTGTCCGAAGATGGTGAAGCCGCCATTCAGGTCTGGAGTAGGTCCAAATGTTATGAAGAACTGGCTCCCGTTGGTATCGCGGCCCGCGTTCGCCATGGCCACCACACCCGCCTTGTCGAAGGCCAGGTCGCTGGATTCGTTGACGAACTCGTAGCCGGGTCCGCCACTGCCCGCGCCGGTCGGGTCGCCTGTCTGCGCCATGAAGCCCTCCAGCACGCGATGAAAGGTTACGCCAGTGTAAAATCCCTCGCGCGCCAGAAACACAAAACTGTTGACCGTGATGGGGGCTTTGTCGGGGAACAATTGGATGACAAACTCCCCGCCTTTCGCCAGTTTGACGGTGGCGAAGTATTGCTTGCTGGTGTCAATCGTCATCGGAGGCGCGGAGGCGTACTGCTTGGATGTGACCGCAGGCGCTTCGACCGACCCCGCGGCGGGCGCGCGGTTCGAGAGGAATCCCCACCCGACGGCGATCACGATCGCCGCGCCCACGACGAGCGCCACCCATTTGACGATCTTTTCCTGTTGGGTGGCTTTGGCGCGCGCCTGTCTCATGGCTTCTTTTTTGCTCAGATTGTTTGGCATATTTGTTTCTCCTTTACGTCCGCCTATTTTATGCGGAAATGGTGAGGTAAGCCAGTGGAAGGTTGTAGGACGAATTGCCAATTTGTGGGCTGGTTAGCCGCATTGGGAGTGGCAGAGAATTATTTGCACCTTTTACGCTCATTTCTGCAAATAATTGCAAATAACTGGCGCAGAATCACAAGCCCGCTAACCAGCCCCAATTTGTCCCCCATCTGCCGAAAAAAGTAGAGCGAGATGCTATCTCGCTCTACTTTTAGATTGTTTACTTGCGCGCCGCCGCGAGGGCATTCTTGATCTACTGGACGTGCGCGGTGAGATGGAAGTTTGGCTGGAGCAGTCCCGACCCGAAGCGGTAGAAACTGCCCTTGTTTGCCACGAACTCCTCGGGCAGGAATGTTACGAAGGCGAGGGTCTCTTCCACGGCGCGGCGCAGAGCCTCGAGCATCTGTTTGATGGATGGATTCGCTTTGACGGTGGCCTGCACCTGCGCGTTGACGTTGCTCCCGAAGCCGTCGGTGGTGGGTTCGTAGCCGTCAATTACCCCCGTCAGGAAGATCAGGTTGGAGCGCTCTCCGTTGATGAGATGCGCGATAACCTCCAGCGCGCTCCACTCCTGCGGTTCGGGGTGTGCCAGGGCCTCGGCGTCAGTGACACCCTCGAAGCATTTTTCCAATTCGGCCAGCGCAGGCTCGTAGAAGGTGCGCGCCTGTTTCTCCAATTCCGCCGCGTTGAATGGGACATCGGGCATCGGCCGTTTGCTCAGTTCCATGCTGACGGTGATCTTTTCAGGTCCGCGATAGTAAACAACCTCGATCTTGTCCCCGCCTTTTTTGCCAGCAATCGCGTTGGGCAGGCTGAATGCATCGGCTATGATCGGTTTACCTGCCATCTCAACGATGACATCATTTGCCAGTAGGCCGCACTTCTGCGCGCCCATGCCGTCCACGGCGCCGTCAATACGCAAGCCCTCGCGGACGGGGACTCCCAGCGCGGCGGCCTGTTCCTCGGTGAAATCGCCAGGGATGATGCCCAGCATGGGACGGGTGGCGATACGCAGGTCAATGCCCGTCTCGAGCACAGACTTGAGGTTCTCGAGGCTGTCCACCCATTCCGAGCGGAAGCCGTCCACCTTTTTTGCCCAGACATCATCATCTGGCACTTCGTGATCGAGGCGGATGAGGGCGCCGCCGTCCCTTTCGGTAACGGTGACCGTCACCTCGGTCGGGGCGGGATCGAGGTTCGAGTACCAGCGAAACTTGGCCCGTTTGTCAGCGTCCAGTTCCAAGTAATGTCCGCTCGAGTAGAAGTCCCCGCGCCACCACAGGTACATGCGGCCGCGCGGATGCGGCTCCACGGTGGCCACGTCACACAGCCACTCGCGCAGGGAGGTGGCGTTGGTGAAGGCGCGGTAGGCCTGCTTGACGGGAGCATGAACAAAAATTTCAGCGGTTACGGTTGACATGGGATTTCTCCTTGTTAAGTTGAAGATTGCCCCTATTATACGTGACGGTTCGAGAAAAACACACTACTGGAGAATGGAAAATGATGATGTGACCGCGAATGCGTCGCACCTTACCCGTAGACAAATCCCGTTTAACGGATAGAATCAAGCCTGAGAAGGAATCTCATTTAGAAAGGCGCGACGCATCCTCCATGACCGAAACCCGCAAACTCCGCGTTTTTCTTTGCCATGCTTCGCAGGACAAACCCATTGCCCGCGAGTTGTATCAGCGACTCAATGCCGAGGGTTGGATTGATCCGTGGTTGGATGAAAAGAATCTCATCCCTGGGCAGGATTGGGATAGATAAGTCAGATTCGAATAGGGATTACTATGCCAGAGATCACTAAAAAGAAGAAATTCTCGAATGATCAAATACTTTTGGATACATTGCTCAAGCATCAAAAAGCAGAGCGTGATCCAGAATCTTCTGATTCAGATTATTTTGAATATTTTTGTGCAGACCAAATTCTGAAGGAACTAGATTTATCTGATGAAGAATTACAATCAGGAATTGTGGGTGATTCTAATGATGGCGGGATTGATGCTATTTATGTTCTGGTAAATGGTAAATTAGTTCAAGATCCAGAAGCACATTCATACCCAAAACAGAACGTTGTTGTCAAAGTTGTCATGATCCAAGCGAAAACAGAAACTGGATTTGGCGAAGATGCCATAAACAAATTTGTTGCAAGCGCAAACGACTTGTTTGATGCGGAGAATGATTTAGATGACTTAGGGGCAACCTACAATCCAAATCTGTTGGAATCCGCTGGTACATTTCGAAATGTTTTTGAAAATACTGCGTCACTTTTTCCTGAAATCCAATTTGATTATTATTATGTGACTCGCGCATCTTCAAAAGATCACATCCACGATAATACGGCTAGGAAAACAACGCAACTTGAGAAGGTAATTAAGCGGTTATTTCCCAAATGTAAATTTTCTTTTCAGTTCGTAGGAGCTCGAGAGCTTTATGAAACAGCAAGTAAGTCATCAGTCCCGGTTGTAAACCTTCGGCTTAGTGAAACCCCGATATCGACGGTAGGAAGTAATTATATTTGTTTGGTTAACTTAGCCGATTACTACAACTTTATAACTTTCGTTGATCCAGTGACGAACAAAAGAGAATTGCTTGGTGGAGTATTTGAATCTAACGTGCGGGATTATGAGGGGGACGTTGATGTGAACAAGAGCATACGGTCTACGCTTGATTCTCCGCAAAAAGGAGATGATTTTTGGTGGCTAAATAACGGTGTAACCGCTTTAGCTTCGGACGTGACGCCATCTCATAAAGAACTGACAATAAAAGGTCTGCAGATTGTAAATGGTCTCCAGACTTCAATGGAGATTTACAATTATTTTTCATCTTTGGAAGAACAAAGCAAACCCATCCAAGACCCACGAAATATTTTGGTACGACTTATTAAGTCGAGCGAATCAGGCAGCCGAGATAGAATAATCAAGGCAACAAATTATCAGACGCGTGTCCCCCCAGCCTCTCTAAGGGCTACAGATCCGTTTCAGGAGAAGGTTGAAGATTACCTTTTGTCGAGAGGTTATTTTTATGAGCGCCGCAAGAACTATTACAAAAACCAAGGTAAGCCTCGTAAGAGTATTGTCAGCATCACTTTCCTAGCACAAGCTATTGTTGCAATTGCCCTCCAGGAGCCAAATAATGCGAAGGGGCGTCCATCTACGCTTCTAAATGATGAAGCAACATATAAGCAAATATTTAATGTAAGCTATCCATGGGATGTGTATTTCGAATGTGTTAGATTTATGAGACGAGTCGAAGGATTTGTCCGCTCTCATATACCTCCCAAAGGAATAGACGCAACTTCTTATAATTTCAGGTACCACCTAGCTATGTTTGCAGCCGCGATAAAAGCTGGTGTTCCCCAGCCTAAGACGGCTTCTATGCCATCTATCGGTCTTCATGAAATCGACGATCAATTTTTTGAGAAATGTATGATTCATATTTGGGATGTTTACAAAAAATATAGAAAGAACGGTTTGTCAGAAGCGCGGATAATGAAGGCGCCCGACTTTGATAAAGACCTTCAAATAAGATTGAAAGAAATCTTAATTCAAAAGAAAATTGGCTTCTAAACAGAAGATCATGCCCACCACTGACCGCAAACTCCGCGTCTTCCTCTGCCATTCTTCGCAGGATAATTAAGTAAAAATCGGATGCCATCTCGACATCCGATTTTGCTTTCACTTTCCTAACCTTGCTCTTTCTTCCTCCGCCACACTCTCCTCCAACTTCTTAAACAGCGGACCCGGTTGATTCAACTTCTTCCCAGGTTGTAACTCGCTGGGTTTCCACTGGGGGGACAAATTGGCAATTTGTCCTACACGGTAACGCAACACCGTATGCTCGCCGAGTGAGTCTTTGACCGTCTCGGTGTATTGCTCGCCGAAGAGGGGAGACTCGTAGCCGAAGAAGCCGTGCAGTCTTTCGCAGGTGAACGGCAGGAACGGGGCAAACATCACCTTGAGCGAGTCAATGGCTTTGAGCGCGGTATAGACCGTCTTGCCTGCTTCGGCCTTGTCCTTCTTGATGGCTGACCACGGCGCGTTGGTGTCGAGATATTGATTGACCACGGTGGCGAGTTTCATCGCTTCGCCCAATGCGGAACGCAGGCGCACAGCTTCGAGTTCAGCACCCACGGTGACGAATCCGTTTTCGATGGTGGCGAGCAATTCCAAATCCGCAGGCCGTAGGGACATCGGCTTGCCCGTGTCCCCCGGCACGTGTCCATCCCAATTCTTGTAACAGAACGCCAGGACGCGGTTGGCAAGGTTGCCCCACGTGGCGACCAGTTCGTTGTTATTGCGCGCCACGAACTCGGCCCAGTCCCAGTCGCTGTCTTTGGCTTCGGGCATGTTGACCGTCAGGTAATAGCGCAGAGCATCGGGATCGTAGCGGGTCAGAGCATCGCGTCCCCACACGGCCCAGTTGCGCGAGCCGCTGATCTTCTTACCTTCGAGATTCATAAATTGATTGGCTGGCACATCATACGGCAGGGTCAACTTCACCCCCTCCCCCAACGGTGTTTTTCCCGTTGGGGGAGGGACGGGGTGGGGGTCAAAAATCTCCATGAACGCGCTTCCGACTCCCATCAACTCGGCGGGCCATAGCGACGTGTGGAAGAAGATGTTGTCCTTGCCGATGAAGTGGAATTGCTTCGCCTTGGGATTGATCCACCACTCGCGCCACGCATCTTTCTGACCTGAAATCTGCGCCCACTCAATGGGGGCGGAGAGGTAACCGATAACGGCCTCGAACCACACGTAGAGTTTTTTCGTTTCCCAACCCGCCTCGCTGACAGGGACGGGGATGCCCCAATCGAGGTCGCGTGTGATCGCGCGCGGTTTGAGTCCCTCGGCTTCGATCTTCCTCAGCGACTCGCCCAGGACAGTATCGCGCATGTGCGAAGCGCGTTCCTTGAGGAAGTTTTTGACAGCGGGTTCAAGCTTGGAAAAATCAATATAGAAATGTTCGGTGTCGCGCAGTTCAGGCGAAGACGTATCGCCCTCGACCTTCGAGCGCGGGTTGATCAGTTTGGTGGGGTCAAGCACGTTGCCGCAGGCGTCGCATTGATCGGAGCGCGCACCTTCGGTGCCGCAGATGTAGCAAGTCCCTTCGATGTAACGGTCGGGCAGGAAGCGTTTCAATCCGGGCGAGAACCATTGCGGCTCCACTTTTTTGAATAGGAATCCGTTTTTCTGCAATGCCAAAAAGATGGTTTGCGAGACCTTGAAATGATTCTCCGTATGCGTGGACGTGTACAGGTCGTAGGTGATTCCGATTTTCTGGAATAGCTCGATGAAGCCTTCGTGGTAAAACTTGTACACTTCCTCGACGGATTTGCCCGCTTTATCCGCGGCGAGCGTCACGGGCGTGCCATGCGAGTCCGTGCCGGTGATCATCAGCACGTTGTCCCCTTTCAAACGATGGTAGCGCGCAACAATGTCACCGGGCAGGTGTGAACCTGTCAGGTTTCCCATGTGGATTTCAGCATTGGCATAAGGCCAGGCGACTGCAATTAGGATATTTTCGGGCATTCGTGCCTCCGTAATTCTTTTACCACGAAGGGCACGAAGGAACACTAAGGAAAATCCTTTGTGCTACTTTGTGTCCTTTGTGTTTAAATGATTTTGCATCTATAAACAAAAAGGCCGTCCGCAAAATGGACAGCCCGTTTTCGTTCAGGTGTGAAACCCTAACGTGCTTTCCACTCGGCGCAGTTTTGCATCCCCATTCGCACACCCATGCGGGGCACTTTGACCATGGTCTTGGTCACGATAGGGAAAGCAGGTTTGTATTTCATAGCGTGTAGTTTACTCTGTCTTGCGCTGTGTTGCAAGTCCCCATTTACATCCTTTCGAAGCCATTTTCAGTTTGCCAGAAGCGTTAAAAAACTGCAAGATATTTACAAGGTTGTGTGTGTTAAAATAACACTGGAAAGAG
>CAYJLS010000124.1:0-11912 GCA_964371065.1 uncultured Anaerolineaceae bacterium
TCAACGCTGGTTTCCCAAATCTTGGAAACCCCTCAGAATTTAAGCGAAAGAACTGGCAAAACGATAAGTAAGTCCAGATTGCACAGGGTATGCTAAGTTAGTTGAACAAATTTGCTCACCGCCTGCATAATAGGAGCGAGCGGCGCTCCCTGAAGAATTGTTCACGGAAATTGCACAATATGTAGCGTGGTCAGTGGTGGAAGATGAGTAGGTTAAATCCAAATTCAAAAACACAACGCCGTTAACTGTCGGAGTGAAGGTAAAGTTATAAGGTTGAACTTCAACATAATCTGTGCTACCAATGCTGAGCGTTTGGTAGCTATTTACATCATCCCGAATATTCCAATACGTGACTGACATTTTATTGCTGGTCACCGCCCCATCCACAATTTTTGACATCGTGACACTATTATCGGGGATGGTAATATTGGCTGTCATCATGGCCATTGGCACGGCGCTGACCATTTCGCGAGGTGAAAGTTCAGAACTGTCACCTTCTACCTGTACTCCCAAATAAACCGTTGAGTTATTCCATACAGAAGAAGGAATGGGTGTAATACTGCCCAACAGCACATTGAACAACCCGTTGTTAACCGGCACGGTATTTGAGCCGGTATGTGCTTCTGTCCATAGGGCGGTACCACCTGACTGGATGTTGTACAGTCGGAATGTCAGTCCCACGCTGGTATTGACCGGTGTTCCACTGGCGGTAGTCAGGGTACCCTGATAGGAAATCGTGCTGGGCGAAGCGACAGCATTCAAACCTGCGGCGCGGGCGTTATAAACAAACAACATGGCCGCCATCACCAGAATGGAACCAAGATTCGGGATCAATTGGCGTAGAAAGCCTTGAAGAAATTTCTGGAAAGATTGGGTATTCATTTTCGTCTCCGTTGAACAAAGTTTTCAATAATGGGCAAAAACTCAGCACGTTTGCCCTCCGCGATGTCGGAAGAACACATGTCCCAACTCTCGGAATACGGTGAACTGCTGGCCGTGCCAACTCTTCGCTGTGTGCCGCCCCACTTGGCGCTGAAGCGCACTTCTTTTACGCCGCTGCCGCCGGAGTTGTCACTGGCATCTGTGCCCGTGTAGAAGGCAAATTCCCCGCGCCGAAGGCAGAAAGGAATACCCCAGCAACATGATCCCATACAGGGCTTTGCGTGTTAATGAAATTTGGTTTTTGGTTTGCATGTTTTCCTCCAGGTTGGGAACAAAGGACTTGATGGCTTGAAATTACAAAGACTTGCGTACTTAGTATACAGATTTACATATCCAAACGCAATAGGCATTTGTATTGAATCTGTACCATACACAGTTGGTGGATTTAAATTTTCCGCTTAGGTTTCAGAGTCATATTACCCGATTTTCACTCGAACAGAAATGTTATTCTCGTGTGGCTTTCGCAGAAAACCTTTTAAAAAATCTTCGCGCTCTTTCCCGAAGGACATCCCGCAAGAGATTCGGGACGATATGCGGTCTTCGCGGTGAGCCTCTGCGAAGCGTGCCGCAGGTCGGCTTGTCCGAGTTAGGGTCTGGAGATTGGAAGGAGTTTTTTCGCTGTAGCGAAGAATAGCGAGGAAATGTCCATGCGTGGGGAGGTTGGCATTCGCTAAAAAATCAACCCGCCCCTGAGGGACAAGTGTCCGCTCGGGGGCGAGTTCCTTTTCCTTATTCACCCTGCTTAATCTCCGATAATTTGCAGGGTCAACCCTAATTTTTCTCAAAAACTGCGCGATCGGATGATAGCCAGCGCATAACGTGTGATAGAAAAACCCGGCACATAATATCCCTCGCCCCTGAGGAGTGATGTTCGCTCGGGGGCGAAGTGTTTTAATTGTTAGCACGCCAAACCGATGGGGTGGCAGTTCAACTGCTACCCAAACTGGATTGTTATCCCAGCACTTTGGCGCGCTAACTTTTAATTTGAATTTGGACTCATCCCCAGTTCATCCAGAATTCGTTCTGCCGCGAGTCGTCCAGAGACCAGCGCAGTTGGGACTCCCGTGCCGGGACGTGTGCTTGCGCCGGTGAAGTATAGATTGTGATAGCGGGCGTGTCGGTTCGAGGGGCGGAAGTAGCCGAGCTGGGTCAGGTTGTGGCAGAGTCCGTGCGTGGAGCCTTTCATCAGGTTGTAGCGTTTGCGCCACGAGAGCGGAGTGAAGGTCATCTCGAACTTGATATGCGATTCAAGATCCGTGATGCCGAGCGTTCTCAAACGGCGGAATACTTCCTGCCGCGCCTGATCCCGAATGGATGCCCAATCCTGTTCGCCATTCTTGCTCAGATGTCCGACAGGGACGATGGCGGTCAATGTGTCTTCACCGGCCGGAGCCATGGACGCATCCAGCCGCGCGGGCGCATGAATGTACAGGCTGGGATTTTTGGGCAGGTCCAGGTCATCAATAATACTCTTGAAATTCTCGCGGTAATCATCCGCCAGAAAAAGTGTATGCGGTCCCAGCGTTTGATAAGTCTTGTCCACGCCCCAGAAGAAACTGATGACCGAGCATGAGAAGCGTTTGTTTTCCAACTTCTCGGCCATGCCATCCTGTGGCAGCAGATCGCGATAGACGTAAGGCAGGTCGGCATTCGCAAGGACGGCGTCCGCTTCGAGGCGCTGGCCGTCGTCGAGGATCACGCCGCGCGCCCGCGTCCCGTTGACCTCGATCCGTTCCACCGTTGTGTCGAAGATGAATTCCACGCCTGCCGCCCGCGCGATTTCCATGAGCGCCTCGACCACGCGAACCATCCCGCCTTTGGGATACCAGACGCCGTGAGCCAGTTCTGTGTAGGGCATCATCGAGAAAGTCGCCGGGGCCTCGTAGGGACTGAGTCCCATGTACACATCCTGGAATGTGAAGGCCGCCTTCAAACGCGGGTTGTCAAAATACGCGGACATGTTGCGATAATGTCCCACGAAGGGTTTCAACTGCCACAAAAGCGGAAGGTTGGCGAAGGTGAAGAAATCGGAGGCCTTGCGAAAGTCACGGTTGACCAAACGGTCAATGCCCAGATGATAGTGGCGATGGCCTTCCTCCAGGTAACGCAGGAAGCCCAGATAACCGTCCGGCTCAATGGCCTCCAACTGCTCTCGCATCGAATTGAGATCGGACGTGAGCGCCAGTCCACTGCCGTCATCGAAGACCAGGCGATAGGTTGGGTCAACTCGCTGAAGGTCCAGCATGTCGCGGGCCGAGGCTCCCAGCGCGGCGAATTCCGCGTCGTACAGCAAGGGCATGACCAGCAGGGTCGGCCCGGTGTCGAAGTGGTGTCCGTCGCGGCTGATGCGATCGCAACGTCCGCCCGGGCGTGAATTCTTTTCCAACACGGTGACGTGCAGTCCGCGTTGCGCGAGGCGCGCCGCCGCGGCGATCCCGCCGATACCGGCGCCAATGACAATGATCGAAGGTGTTTTCATTTTTTAGGCTCTATAGTTTTTAACAGGATAATTTTTTCAAACACAAAGGTCACGAAGGAAAAGCCCATTAAATCAAAGCTCTTTCCCCCCTTTGTGTACTTGGTGTACTTTGTGTTTAGGCTTTTCCCGCCACATCGTCCCGACGCCTTTTCGGGAGAAACGGGAGAGCCATTTTTTATCTGGTTGGTTGAACGGGGAGCAGATTGCCGGGGCGATGCGAATTGAACGCCTGCGAGATTGCCGACCAGCCCATCCATGCGGCGGACGCCAGATTTTTGCATTCGGGATAGGCGGAACGCAAACGATATTCATCCTGCTCGATGGCAGATAGCACCGTCTCGAAGCGCGCCGCGTAGGCAAAGCCTGCCGCGCGGCAACGCGCGTTCTCGACCTGGGCCAGGTAACCCCGTCCAGATTTGAAACAGGCGCGGGCGAGTCCGACGCGGCTCTTGACCCAGTTTCGATACGGTTCGCTGTGTGCGTCGCGCGGGTCAATGCGCTGGGATTCCACGACCTCGCGCGGAATGTTGAAGTAACCGGCCTCGGCGTCATCCAAAGTATCGCGCAGCATGTGTGTGATGTGCGCGGCAGTGACGGCCTGATAGCGCGTTTGTCCCTGCGGCGACCGGCTTCCGTGGCCGACGAAATAGTGCATGGCTTCCGTCACCGCAATCGCCAGTGCGCGCGTATATTCGTTCAATTCGTTCTGCGATATCAACCGTCCGCGGCGTCCGGCATCGAACGACATGACCGCCATCATGTTGCGGATGTAGGACTGGAGGCCGCTTCTTTTTCCGCGCTCGGAGCGGATCAGATCCACCAACATGGATTCTTCCTCCGACGGATGGCGCGGTGGCTCGCCGCGATAACACTGATCCATCAGCGACTTTTGGCGTTCCACAAAAACGAGACGTTCGCGCTTTTCCATCCCGCTCTGGTCGAGTTGATCGTCCACCCAGCGGAAATAACCGTATGCCCGATAGGCATCTGCCATCAGGTCACGATCCACAAGAAAGCGGATGGTGTAATAGGTCTGTCGGCTCGCGGAGCGGGTGATCGCGGCCGCCAACTGTTGATTCGATTCTGGATTGTTTGACACGTTCATTCCTCAAGATAGGTTAGTCGGGAAAGACAGAAAGTTCCTGTGCTATTCGTCACGAATATGTACGCCGATTCTCCCCTTTGGTTTCTTTGGCATAAACCAGGGCAGGCAAAAACCACCTCGTCCCTGAGGGACAAATATTTCCTCAGGGGCGAAATTCCTGCAACAATTTCCACCTCAAATCTGTAATAAACTATAAGCATGGATGCGCCCACTGACCGTGACCTGATCCTACGCGCCCGTCGCGGTGACGCCGAGGCGTTTGGCGAACTCATCACGCGCTACCAGGGGAGCGTGTTCAACGTCTGTTATCGCATGACGCATGAGCGCCGCGAAGCCGAAGACCTCGCGCAGGAAACCTTTTTGCGCGCGCATTCCCGCCTCGACACCTTCGACATCCAGCGCGAGTTCGGCCCCTGGATCCGGCGCGTGGCGGCCAACCTGTGCCTCAACCACCTCGAAGCACAGCGTCCCACCGGCGAACTGAACGAGGAACGGGATGCCGACCAATCTCAAAGTCCCGAGGCCGCGCTCGAGGTCCGCGAAAGATGCGAGCAGATCCGCGCCGCGCTCGCCTCCCTGCCCGCGCAATATCGCGCCGTCATCGAACTCCGTCATTACCAGGAACTGTCCTATCAGGAAATCGCGGCCGAACTAAATCTCCCGTTGAGCGACGTGAAAAGCCACCTCTTCCGCGCCCGCAAACTTCTGGCAGAGAGACTCAAATGACCCATCTCACCGATGAATTTCTCAACGAATATCTCGACCATGAACTCGCCGACCGCGCACCCGTTGAAAATCACCTGGCCGCGTGCGCAGACTGTGCGGCGCGCCTGGCCGCGCTCCAGACATTGTTTGCCGAATTGGAATCCCTGCCCGAACTGGCTTTGACCCACTCCTTCGCCGCACGCTTCACGCGGACCTCGAGCCTGCTCGCCGTTCTTCCGCGTTCCCTGCGCCTGACAGTGACTCTGCAAGCCGTC
Organism: uncultured Anaerolineaceae bacterium; assembly: GCA_964371065.1. Classification (GTDB taxonomy): domain Bacteria; phylum Chloroflexota; class Anaerolineae; order Anaerolineales; family Villigracilaceae; genus Denitrolinea. The sequence continues at coordinate 5,507 of CAYJLS010000124.1, forward strand.
GCCGCAGTCGTCGCGCTTGCCTTCGCCGTGCCCTTCGTGACGGAATTCGTTGCCCCGGTTCTTGCCACGCTACAACTCCTATCGTTCACGGAGGTATTGATTCAAATCCAAACACAATGGATAACCTGGCTCGATGCGCTTTCGCAAATCCAACTCCCGACCCTGCCTGAAATCCCGGTCGTTGAATTTTCCAGTCTGGTGATCATGCTCACGCTGGCAGGCGTCTCGATGCTCTGGCTGGTTGGGAATGGACTGTTGTTGAGGAATCAAATCAAATAATCCGTCGCCCTGCCTGCGCTGTGCCAGAGGCACACGTGAGCGGAGGTCGAGTAGTCCGTGTTCATCGAGGGTACCGAGACCGCAGCCAAAGGGCAATTACAAGGAGACTTTCCATGTCCAACATCTTTCACATCTTCTTCACCATCGTTGTTCTCACCGTTGGCCTTGCCGCCTACTTCCTCGTCGTTGGCGCGCTCTTCGCCAACCGCGTGACGAAGACCCAGCGTGTCATCGCTCAAATGCGTGGACGGTCCTTCTGGATCGGGTTGGTGAACCTCCTTTTCTTCGGGGTCATCGCGCTGGTCTTGTATTCCATCGCCGAAAGAGCAGGGGGCGGCCTGAGAGCCATCCTGATGATTCCAGCCCTGCTCATCACCGGTATGCTGACCTTCATCCTGGGCATTGGCCTGGCGGGCATGGTCAACACCTTGAGCGAGCGCATTTTTCCCGCGCAGCCCCCGCAGGAGGAACTGTCCGCCTGGAAAAAGACGGTGTGGGGAACCGTTATTCTTGCCTTCGCTTGCGCCGTCCCGGTTGCGGGCTGGTTCCTGCTCCTGCCGTATGCCAGCCTGGTTGGATTCGGCGCGGTGATCCTCGGCTTCTTCCACCGTGAGGGCTAATTACCTGCCATCTTTCCACACAACAAAAAGACGCGCCCACCCGCGCGTCTTTCGTTTACCTTTGTGTTCCTTCGTGTTTACGAATTTCAGTAAATCTTGGAGATTTGTACAGTAGAGAATTTAATTTGGCTCTTCCCCAAACACAATCACCAGTATATGCTGGTTCAAAAACTGCGGCGCGTCTTTGCCCGGCGCGATCTGTCCGAGGGTGTAGCCGCCCGCGATGGGCACGTCCGGGCCGAGGATGTCTTGCACGGCCGCGATCTCCGCGCCGGGCGTGGACTTCAACAGCATCTGCCAGGCAAGGTCCACCAGCACGAGAGCAAAGACGGGTTTGGCCTCGCCCAGTTGCAGCATGGCTTGTTGCGTGGCTTTCTGCGCGGCGGCCTGGCAGGAGGCGCGGCTTCCTACCAGCAGGTAGGCGTCCAGCCCGTCGCGGATGGGGGCGTTCATGCGGAAACTGCCGTCCGCTTCGACGCGCAGGGGTGCGCGCACGATCAACTGCTCGCCCTGCTCCACGCCGAGGGGATATAGCCGCGCCAGGTAATTTAGGGGAGGAAAGGCCCAATCACGCGCGGGATAGCCGAAGATTTGCGCGTACGTTTCGGAGGCGGGACGCCCGTCCAGCGCGCGCAACCAGAAGCCGCGCGAACGCGTCACTCGCAGTTGACTCCCGACCGGGTCCCAGCCGTGCGCGAAGCCGATTCCCACCCGCGCCGCGCCGCGCAGGATCGCGGCGGCCAGCCCGCCCGTCCCGGCCTGCGTTCCGGCGATTTGGTAGTTGCTCCCGGTTTGCAGGTCGCCGCTCGAAAGTCCGCCCATGATGGGTACGGATTTGCCAGGCAGGCTGTCACATAACTGTTCGGCGTCGCCATTGAAGCCGTCCGCGAAAAAGAGCAGGGATTGGCGCGCCGCCTCGCTGGAGGTCAACTGGGCGAGGCGGTTGGCGGTCTCGCGGCCGCTTTGGGAGTAGCCAGGCAGCCAGTGGACTTCGGCGCGCAGGTCGCCGCTGAGCAGGGCGACGACAACCGAATGAGGGTGCATGCCTTCGTGCGTCAGCCCGGCGGGCGCGCTAAAACCGATCAGCGGCATATCGCCGGTGAGGCTGGCGACGCCTGCGGCCACTTCGCGCGGCTGGTACTGGTGCGAGGCGATTACGATCCCGAAGGTCGGCGCGGACGCGCCCAGGCGGTTAAGCGCCTGATGCGCGGCTTGCAAACCGGCTTCGCGGCCATCCAGGGCTTGCGCGTGTCCAACTGCGGCTGTAAGGGTCATGGTGGTTTCTCGTTAGTGGAAATGCAGACTTTAGTAGCCGTGTAAAAATTACTTCCCGATTTCAAAGTTCGCGAGCAGTCCCACGGGGATGCTTCGCGATTGCACTGCGAGCCGTCAGCAGTCCAACTGCTGACGGAAACACGGAACTTATTTTTACACAAGTCCTTAGTCTGTGTAGGCGGACTAAAGTCCGCACTCCTTTTTTCTCGCTATCCTTCCGCCACCGGGATGGTGATGTGGAAGGTGGTTCCCTTGCGGAATTCGCTCTCGAACCAGATGCGCCCACCCTGCATTTCCACCAAACTTTTGGTGATGTTCAAGCCCAGGCCGGTGCCGGGCGCTTCGCGCGCCTTCTGGTCTTCGGAGCGGAAAAATTTCTGGAAGATCTTGGACTGGTCTTCGGCGCTGATGCCGATGCCGCTGTCGCGCACCCACAGGTGGACGACGCGCGCCGCGCCTTCGGGGTCCCATTGGTTGGCGGTAAGTTCCGCGCCCACGATGATGTTTCCCTCTTCGGGCGTATATTTGTGCGCGTTGCTGACGAGATTGGTGAGCACCTGTCCCAGGCGCGTGCGGTCCGCCCAAACGTCGGGCAATTTGGCGGGCAGCTTGACTTCCACAACCTGCTTCTTGTCTTCGAGTTGGCGGCGGGTGGAGCGGATGATTTCATCCACCACTTCGCGCGCGTCCACAGGTTTAAAGTCCAGGCGCAGGCGCCCGGCCTCGATCTTCGAGTTGTCGTTCAGGTCCGAGACGAGCGTGGACATGCGCTCCACGTTCGAACGGATCGTTTGCAGGAAGTTGGCCTGCATCTCGTTAATGACGCCCACTTTTCCGCCCGCCAGCAATTCGGAATAACCCTTGATGGATGTCATCGGGTTTTTGAGCTCGTGCGCCACAAAGGAGACGAACTCGCTCTTGGCCTCGTTGGCGGCCTGGACTTCGTTGTACAGTTGCGCGTTGGCGATGGCAATGGCGGCATGGTCGCTCAGGCGGTTCAGGAACGAGATGTCCTCCTCGACGCTGGCGACGCTTTCGAGCATCAACAGGCCGATGACCTGCGCCTCGCGCCGAATCGGGATGACGATCTGGTCGCGCGCTTCGGGCAGGAGACTGCCGCCCATGGCCGGGTCGAGGGTCTGCCGCTGGGGTTGTCCGCTGACAACCGCCTGCTGTAGCACGGGCAAGTCGAGCGGCATGGGCGTTTCAGCGTATCCGGCCAGGTGTTCGCCGTAGCCCTGGTGCGCCATGATACGCAGGTTGTTGCCCGCCAACATGCCGATCAGCCCGGCCTGCGCGCGTGACTGGCGCATGGCCCATTCGAGGGTGATACGCATGGCGCGATCCATTTCGAGGCTGGTGTTAAGTTCGCGGTCAATGCGTTGCATCACCGAGAGCTCCTCCACGCGGGCGGCCAGTTCCTTGTCGGTCAATGTGTACAGGCGGGCGTTCTCGATGGCGACCGCGGCCTGCCCGGCAAAGGCTGTCAACAGGTTCTGGTCGTCCTCGCCGAAGGGCAGCCGGTCGCGGCGGTTGATGACTTCGATGACGCCGGTGACGCGGTCCTTCACCTGCAAAGGGACGGCCAGCAGGGTGCGGCTGACGAAGCCGGTCTGTTCGTCGGTGGCGGCGTGGCGGCCCCCGGAGCGCTGGGCGTCATTGTCAATGACCGGGGCGCGCGTCTGCACGGCGCGTCCGACGATCCCGCTTCCGGGAGGGAGCCGCCGTCCGAGCAGGTCACCTGCCACAGGTCCGACCGTGACGCGGAAGACCAGTTCGTCGGTCTGTTCGTCCACGAGGAACAGGCTTCCAGCCTCGCAGTTCAAAATGGTGACCGCGTTCTCGAGGATGTTGTTGAGCAGGGGTTCGGATTCGAGCGTGGAGGTTAACTGCCGCGTAATCTCGTTCAGCGTGGTCAGTTGACGGGCGCGGCGCTCGGAGTCTTGCAGGAGGCGCGATTTGACGATGGCGCCGGCGGTGTGGTCGGAGATGTTTTGCAGGAGTTCCAACTGCCCGCGCGTATAGTTGACGATGGCGTCCCGGCTGGCGATGCTGAGCGCGCCGATGGTCTCCGCCCCGGCATTGAGCGGGACGCCCATCCAGGCAAAGACGCCCTGTTCGGCGGGCAAAACATTGCGCGACTGGCATTCGCGGGCGTAATCTTGCGTAATGAGCGGGCGGGCTTTGAGGATGACGTCCTGCGCCAGTCCCGAGTTTTGCGGCAGGGGCTTGTTTTCCTTTACTTCGATGCGATCGCGGTTCTCCACGCAGAAGCCATAATAGAAATACTCCGCGGCTTTGTTGTAGAGCGTGATGTGGAAGTCCGAGGCCGGGATGATCTGCGCGGTTTGGGCGTAGATGAGTTCCAGCACATCGTCGAAGGTCAGCGTGATGTTCACGCCCTGCGAGACGCGCGACAGGGCGTTCATCTCCTGTACGCGGCGTTCGAGGTCGGAAATGGTCTGGGCGCGCTCGATGGACAGGGCCGCCTGCTCGCACATGTTTTCGATGAAGGCCAGGTCCTGCGGGATGTAGGGCTGACCGGAGAGGCGCGCCCCCAGCGCCACCCAGCCGAGCGGACGTTCCTTGCCCGGCAGGCGGATGAAGAGCCGCGCTCCCAACAACGCCAGGCGGGATTCTTCGTTCTTCAACGCGGGCGGCAGGTTTGCACCGTCCAGGTAAAGGGGCAGGCGCTCCTGCTGGAAGTACTGCGCCAGCGGGCTGGCGGACGCGAAGCGGATATCGCTGGTGGGACGGTTGTCCGCGCCGAGGCTGGCCGCGTACTGATCGTTCAGGTTTTCATAGACATAGATGTGGGTGCGGTCAGGCGCCAGGGTGCTCATCATGCTTTCGCGCAAGGCCTGGCTGATGCCCGCCTGGTTCACTAAACTGGCGAGTTTGTGCGTAAATTCCTGCTGGTTATTAAGGTAGGCGCGCTGGCCGCGGAAGAAGGAGTTGTCCACCGCGCTTCGCAGGCGGTTGTGCAGGGGGTTGAGCAGGATCGCCAGCAGGAAGGCCAGTCCGCCGATCAGCCAGGGGTTGTTGGCGGGCATGGCGTCTCGGAAGACCAGGCTGACGCCGGTCACCATCAGGCCGAATGCACCGACCACAAAAACTGTCAGCATGGCGTAAATCAGGCTCTGGCGCACCCAGGTTTCGGTTTTCAGGAGGCGGAAGCGCAGGATGGTGTAGCCGAGGCTGAGTGGGAAGAAAACCACAGGAAGAAAGAGCAGGGGGGTGAACGGCGGCGCGAATGGAAGATGGAATAAAAATATCGCCAGGGGATTGATCAATAACCAAAGGATGATCGGGCCAAGTCCCAACAGAGTCCCGCCGATAATGAAGCGCGCTTGCGATTTAACCACCGGCGAGCGCGCCGCGAGGCTGTGATAGATCATGATGGAGAGGAAGAATACTCCGCACATTGCGGTAAAAACATACAGAAGTCGCCAGGCGGCGTAATAGGCGGTGGGATGCTCAAAGTCATACAAAACCAGGAAACAGTTCACTGCCAGCGCCAGGCCGATGGCGTAACCGATCCAGCGCAGATAGGGACGCGTAATTGCAGGCTTGAATTCCTGCGGGAAGACCAGCGCCATGTCCACGAACGCGCCGCCAACCAGGGAAAGCCCCAAGGTCCATAAATACGGGAAGATGTGGGTGCTGTAAATATCGAAGAGCAAGCCGGTGAGCAGGGCCAGGGATGTGGCGAAGATGGAGAACGCGCGGCCGGTGGATTCGGTGCGGCGCAGGCCGAAGATCCACACACTGATGCCGAGGAAGAAGGCGGCGATGCCGGCGGGGAAGACCAGGTAGGCATTGCGATCGGCGCTTGGGAAGGTGCGCAGTGTGACCGTGTAGGTTTTGGACAGGCCCTCGACGGTCCGCGTGACCACGGGAATATTTTCGCCTGGAGAAAACGGGGCGAGCGCGTTGCGCAGATCCCACGCGTTATGGATATCCCGGCCCGCCACGGTGACCAATTGTTCGCCAAGTTGGATGCCCTGCTTGTACAGGTCCCAGCCTTCGTCGGAGCCGGTCGGCCCGCTTCCGTTGTAGGCCATGGTCTGCTCGAAGATGGCTCCCAGGAACGGCAGTTTCAGCCACTGGTTCGCGAAAATGAGCGCGACCGCAAATGCCAGAACGGCCGCGCCCTGATAGGCGAAGACGATGCCCTGCAAAACTTTGTTCAGTGTGGAGGTGAAGCGTTCGGAGTTAAACATGGCGGCTGT
>CAYJLS010000125.1:0-11901 GCA_964371065.1 uncultured Anaerolineaceae bacterium
AATAGTAAATGGTAATTGGTGATTTGCAAGCCATGTAGTGACGATTTCAATCGTCCCAGACGACTCAAGTCGTCACTACGTGGGGATGAACTACGAACTACGCAACCATGTAACTACGTAACTTCGAATATTCTTCGATACAAATCCGATTCCAGTAAGCCATTCGGGTCACAGCGTTTTTTCAGTTTCCTGAATTTCGCAACCGTCTCCTCGCCATAAAATTGACGCGCGGTTTCGGCGGTGGTTTCGCTGTTCTTGGCAAAGTAGAATCGTCCGCCCGCGGCAAGGATGATGCGGTCGAAGTCCTGCGTCAGTTGGAAGAGGCGGGCGCGGTTCGCGTCGGTGACTTTGAAATCCATCGCCAGCGAAAAACCGTCCACGGCGTGGGTGAGGAGAAAATTGTCGGGGCGGTGACGTTTGGTCACGCCGAGGTAGGAGGGGAGTCCACGCTGTTTGGCGAGGGCCAGCATCTCGGTCCAGGCGGCGAGCGCGGTCTCCTTCGGCAGGAACGACTGGTGTTGGATCAGTCCACCGCGCCTGTAGGAGAGTTCCCAGTTCGGGACATAGTCCAGCAGAAAATGGAAGGCGGCGTGGCTCTGTCGAAACGTGTGGTGGCGCAGGCTGGCGATGTACTTGGCGGTGTTGACGCCCCACGCCCCGAAGTTGTTCATGAAGGGCGACATGAAATAATGGAGCAGGCCTTTGGGCATCACGCCGAAGAGGCGGCTCGGCAGGGTTTGGTACGCCAACTGCATGGTCTTCTGCGGTTGGGGGTCTTCGCCCTCGTGCAGATAATTCGTGGCGTGGATCTGTCCGTGACCAACCGTGATGCAGTCCAGCCAGCCGACGATGTAATCATACTTCGGCGCGTCGGCTTCGAGAATTTGCAGGTGCTCGGCCAGCGTGCGCGTCGGCAACGCATGCACTTCGAGCAGGCCGGAGTGCATCTTTTTCATTTGCAAGCTGATCGAAGTAAAAATGCCCAACATCCCCAATCCGCTGATCATGGCGTAAAACAGGTCGGCGTTTTTCTTCGGCGTGCAAGTGATCTCCGCGCCCGTTGGCAAAATCGCGCTGAACTCGGTGACGTGCTCACCGATGGGCCCCATGCGGAAATTGTTCTTGCCGTGGATGTTCGCGGCGAGACAACCGCCCAGCGTGGTGGTCATCGTCCCGGAGACAACGGGCGGCCACCAGCCATCCGGCAGGATGTGTTGCCACAGTTGACTGAGCGTGACTCCCGGCTCGCATCTCACTTGACCGGTAGCCGGGTCCCATTCGAGAATCTGGTTCATCGCGGACAGGTCCAGCACGAGGCCGCCGCCGTTCATGGCCGCGTCGTTGTAACTGCGCCCCGCCCCGCGCGCGGTGACGGTGAGCCCGTCCTTCTTGGCGAGTTGGAAGGTTTCGTGGATTTCATCCGAAGATTGCGGTTGGATGAGGTAGGACTGGGTCTTGAGAGAGTGTCCGAAATTTTCGAGGGTGGTGAAAGAGGGGTTCATGGAGGAGAAAAGCGATCAATGTTTGAACTGCAATTTGTATTGTTTGAGATTTCCTTGGGCGTGGAAAACACCCACACCTCATGGTCAATTCCAATCGTTCGCGTAGGTTTTATTAGACCTGCTCTTGTTTTTCAAATACAATTTTGTCAACCAAGAATTTCTTGATAGTATCGTAATCAAGCATATATTTCGGAGGACGTGGCTTTCCATTGCTGTTGCGTCCTTGATGATGAGCAATTTTATTTGATCTGGTGTTAGAATCGAAGCCTAAATCACTTGAAGAGGCGACTAGAATGCTGGATTTAATTCACTCTCCGTTTAAATCTACTTTTGAAGAGTTTGCCAAAAGCATTACGTCTGATTGCTTGATTTGCTCTCCTTATATAACATTTGGCCCAATTAAGATGCTGACTAAAGTAATTGCCGAAAAGAAAGTGGCCAAGGATGTTCAGATTAATGTCTTAACCGATATTTCGTTACGGACATTGGTTCAGGGGGCAACTGAAATACATGCTCTGTTGTACCTATTTGGAAATCATCCGAATGTTAATATCACATATTTACCAAGAATCCATGCAAAGGTTTACATTTCCGATGGCGCAAGCGCAATTGTAACATCTGCGAATTTTACCGATGGAGGCGAAACAAGAAACTTTGAGTATGGTGTAAAAATACATGACAAGACGGCAGTTCAAAAAATCCAAAAGGATTTAAATGAATACAGAAAATTAGGAGCGAGTGTCTCAGAAACTCAACTTGAAGATATTCAAACACAAGTCGAGAATGTTAGAAAGGCAATTCAAGTTGAGCAAAAAACCATTTCACAAAAAATACGTCTGGAGTCCAAGATACAGGAAAGGAATGTAGAAGATAATCTGATACGATTAAGGGTAAGACACAAGAGTACAAACTCCATATTTTCGGACACGTTGCTTTATTTGCTGTCACAAAGACCTATGCCAACTGAAGAATTACATTTGTATGTAAAAGAAATTCACCCAGACTTATGTGATGATAGTTTTGACAGAGTTATTGACGGCAGACATTTCGGAAAATTATGGAAGCACCAAGTTAGAAACGCACAGGCATACTTAAAGAGAGCAGGTTTGATACTTTACAATGAGGAGAATCGTTTATGGCACAGGCTACAGAAGTAAAAATTCCAATAATCTGCGAAAACAATTATTGTCAAAACTTTGGCAAAACAATCAATACAGTTTCTGGAATGACGATAATGGAACTTGATTTGTTTTACGAAAACTACGATGGTTCTGTTGATGAAGATTATTGTTCTGTTTGTGGGGAACTTGGAGTTGCTGAAGATCCAATAATAAATTGATGCTTTCTATTGGGATTATTGCGTCATCATTCAGAGTAACCTGCTTCTAGTATTTCAGCCCAACTAAAAACTCAGCCGCCTAAAAATCACCGAAGGGACATGTTGAATCGCCAGCATAATCCATTTCCAGATGGAATGGGTGTAGATAACCTGATTGCGTTTGCGGATGGCTTTGTAAATGTCATCAGCGGCGCGCTCGGGGGAGACGGTGAACGGCTTGGGACCCACGCTGGCGCGCAGCATTTCAGTGGAGAGAAAGCCCGGCTTGACGGTGAGCACATGCACGCCGTGACGCGTCAGCCGGTTTCGCAGGGCCTCGAGATAGGTGGTGAGTCCCGCTTTGGAAGTATTGTAGCCGGGGTTGGCAATGCGGCCGCGGTCTCCCGCAACGGACGAGATGCCCACGATCTGTCCGCTGTGGGACTCTTTGAGCAGGTCGCCGATGGGTGCCAGCCAGGCAATCGCGCCAGACAGATTGATCTCGATCATCTTGATGTCGTCTTCGGCGTTCATGCGCTCGGCGCCAGGCGGATAGTTCACCCCCGCGTTGAAGATGAACAGGTCCAGTCCGCCCAGGTCCGCGATGATTTTTCGGAGCAGGGACGGAACCTCGGCGTAGTCGCTCACGTTATGCTGGTAAGCCAGGGCGCGCGTCGCGCCGTCAGCGTTGAGTTCCGCGCATAGGTCGGCGAGCAGGCCCCCCCGTCGGGAAAGAAGCGCAAGCGTGTATCCCTCGCGGGACAGTTTACGGGCCAGCGCCGCGCCCAGTCCGCTGGAAGCGCCTACAATGACGGCGCGTTTGCGCGGCTGGAGTGGTGTGGCCGGTGAAAGGGACGAAGGCATGTCGTCTGCCCTCCAATTCTGTGAAGTAAGGGTCATTCTAACATAGTCCAAAATCATGCAGAAAAGTCTTATAATTGAAACAGCGTTTGGGTGATTGTGTTTTCCTATACAAAAAGTGATTGTCTGGAGCCTGACCAGGCGAAAAAACCATGATGGATTCTCGTCTTGATATTTTGAACGAAGCGCGCCGCTCGTTGGAAAAAAGCGGGACGAATGCCGACGACCGCGGAGAGTTGATCGCGTTGCTGGAGATTCTCGTTTCAGCCATCGAGAGAGTGGACATCCCCGAGGACAAGAACGAATTGTCGCTTTCGCTGGCTACCAGCCTGGTTTCCAGCCAGGCCCTGCTTTCCCTTTTGAAACAACAGACGACGGAACTGGACGTGCTCCGCAAACTGAGCCTGAACCTGACCTCCAGCCTGGACATGCCCACCGTGCTGGACGCCATCGTACACGAGTCCATGCGGCTGATCAGCAACACGCGCGCGGTGCATATTTTTCTTTACAAGAATGAAGCGCTGGAATTTGGGGCGGCGCTCAAATCGGATGGGAGCACCTCGTTGTTTTCCGTGCCGCGGCAAAATGGACTGACCTACACCGTGGCGCGTAGCGGTCAGATAGTCCTGGTGGAAGATATCCAAAACCACTCTATTTACAAGGACGCGCCCGCGGACTGGAACGGCTCGATCATCGGCATCCCGCTCAAAATGGAACAGACGGTGGTGGGCGTGATGAACCTCTCGCGCTCCACCACGGGCGGGTTCGCGTCCGCGGAACTACGCCTGATGAGCCTGCTGGCAGACCAGGCGGCGGTGGCCATCTCGAATGCCAGCCTGCACCAGTTGATCAGCCGCAAGGCCTATAGCGACCTGGTCACCGGCCTGCCAAACCGCCGCGCTTTGGATGAACGGCTGGAGCAGGAAGTTATGACGGCGCGGCGCACCGGACAAAATTTTGCCATCGTCATGATGGACCTGGACGGCTTCAAGGCCGTGAACGACACCTACGGCCACGCGCTGGGCGACCAGGTGCTGCGCGCCTTTTTCAGTTACATGGCGCAGGGAATGCGCTCCTCCGATTTCCTGGCGCGCTACGGCGGCGACGAATTGACCCTCATCATGGGCCAGACCGCGCTCCCGTCCGCTGTTTTGGTGGCGGAAAAGATCACCGAGAAGATGAAAAAATTCACCTTCAATGCCCCGGACGATAGACTCATCACCCTCGGAATCTCGGGCGGGATCGCTGTTTACCCGAACCACGGAAACACCGCCACCGAACTTTTGCGCGCCGCCGATGAAGCGCTCTACCGTGCAAAACGCAACGACCGCGGCAAGTTCCTGGCGGCCAAATCGCTGACCGCGCCGCTGACCTTTCCCCACTTCCCACAAACCAACGAATAGCTGTTATCGGAATTAATCCGCTGATTTTGCAGATTGCGCAGATTGGAATTTTTCAAAAGAAGATTCTGCGAGAATCAGCGCAATCTGCGGATAAAAAGAGCGGCTTCCGCTACCGGTAAAATCCAGGCTGTCACTTTACCGGCCAGCGGGGTTATAACCTTCAAATTCCCATTGGTAAGGCAAATTCAGTAAATCACAGGTTTAGCCGTCATTGCGAGAAGGGTGTTCTTCCCGACGAAGCAATCCCTGCTCAGACGAGGAGATTGCTTCGCACACCTGCCCTGGCGGGCGGTGCCAGGGAAGAACGCTCGCAATGACGGGCAATGACAAAGGTTTGAATAGAATTCGTGATTTACTGAAATTAACAATCTGTCTCTCGGAGAAAACCCATGCCCCGCAAAATCAAACTCATCCTCAACCCCATGGCCGACATGGGCCGCGCCTGGAAAGCCGCCAACGACCTGCGCCCGATCGTGCAGGAATTCAAGCAGGGGGAAATCTCGTGGAGCGGAACCGTCTACCCGACTCACGCAACGGAACTGGCGAAGCAGGCCGCCGCGGAAGGCTGTGACCTGGTCATCGCCCTGGGCGGCGACGGCACCGCGCACGAAGTCGTCAACGGGCTGATGCAGGTTCCCGAAGACAAACGCCCCACGCTGGGAGTCGTCCCTATCGGTTCGGGCAACGACTTCGCCCACGCGCTCGGCGTCCCGAAAAAACCCGACCACGCCCTCGTCCACGCGCTCAACGGACAGACCTCCAAAATAGACATCGGCCTGCTCACCGACGAACACAGCGGCCGCCGGGAATATTTCGACAACACCGTCGGCGCGGGTTTCGACGCGGTGGTCACCATCCGCTCGCACAAACTGCCTATCGTCAAGGGCTTCCTCATGTATCTCACCGCCGTCATCCAGACCATCATCCTCAATCACAATCCCGCCAAAATCCAATTCCAAAGCGAGACCGAATCGTGGGAAGACACCGTGCTGATGACCACCGTCTGCAACGGCGGGCGCGAGGGCGGCGGCTTCCTCATCTCGCCCGAATCCAAAATTGACGATGGCCTGCTCCAATTCCTCAACGTCAAAAAAGTTTCGCGCGGCATGATGTTCCGCCTCGTGCCCGAATTCATGAAAGGCACGCACCTGCGCTTCCCCGCCACCCAACTCGGCGGTTTCAAAAAACTTAGCATGAACTCCGACCGTCCGCTCTACATCCACGCCGACGGGGAGATCTTCACCTCCTTTGGTTCGGACGTGCGGGGGATAACATTCGAGGTGTTGCCGGGCGCGCTAAAAGTTGTCCGCGGGTAAATAGTACACAAGTAGACACGTGGGCAGGTAGAACCTGTTTACCTGTGTGCCTGTTTACATGTATACTTCCCCCCATGCCCGACCTGCTCGCCTCCCTCCTTCCGCACGACCTCGGACATCTCCGCATCCTCGCCGAACTTTGGGGACTCGAACTCGACGCGCACGAGCGCGACTCCGCCGCGGACGAATTGTCCGCTTCTCTCCTGGACCCGCAGTTGGCGCGCGAGACGATGGAGGTCCTCCCCGCTGAGGCGCGCGCCGCGTTGGAGTCGCTCCTCGCCGCGGGCGGACGCATCCCCTGGGCCGAGTTCGCGCGGCGCTTCGGCGAGATCCGTCCGATGGGCGCGGGCAAACGTGACCGCGAACGTCCGCACCGCAACCCCGTCTCCGCCGCGGAAATGCTCTTCTACCGCGGCTTTCTGGCCAAGGCCTTCTTCGACACCGATAAGGGCGCGCAGGAATTCGCCTACGTTCCCGACGATCTTTTGGAAATCATTAAACACAAAGCACACGAAGGAAATTCGGGGGAAGTGCTAGGCCGCCCTGCGACGCCTGTTGAAAAAACATTTGAGATGTTATCCACTGATCGCGTGCTGGACGATGCGACCACGTTACTGGCCGCGTTGCGAATGGGTAGGTCAAATTGGCAATTTGACCAACAACAGCCTGCGTTGCGAATCGGTAGCGCAAATTGCCAATTTGCGCAACAACTGCCTGCCCTGCTCCACGCCGCCAAATTGCTCAAGAAAAACGTCCCGCAGGCCGAGGCGGTGAAAAAATTTCTCGAAGCCGCGCGCGCGGAGGCGCTGTCCCTGCTGGTGGAAGCGTGGAAAACATCCACAACATTTGACGAGTTGCGCCTGCTCCCGTCCATCATCTGCGAAGGCGAATGGAAGAACGACCCGCGCGCAACACGCAACACCCTGCTGAATTTCCTCCACGCCATTCCCAACAACCAATGGTGGTCGTTCCCCGCCTTTCTGCGCGACCTCAAACTGAAGCATCCCGACTTCCAACGCCCCGCAGGCGACTACGACTCTTGGTTCATCAAACGCGCCGCCGATGGAGAGTACCTGCGCGGCTTCGCCTACTGGGACGCGGTGGACGGCGCGCTCGTCCGTTTCATGGTCCAGATCATGCACTGGCTTGGCCTCGCCGACCTTGCCGCGCCGGAAGATGGAAAAGAGTTTACAGCCTTCCGTTTAAAGTTTAACGTTCAACGTTCAACATTAAACGAGAATGGAAAAATCGCCATCTCCTCCAACGGCAAAATCAGCATCTCGCGTTTTTTCTCGAGGGCAGTACGCTACCAGATCGCGCGCTTCTGCGAATGGGACGAGGAGAAGCCCGAAGGTTATCCGTACCGCGTCACGGCGCAATCGCTCAAGCGCGCCACAGAGCAGGGACTGAAGGCAGAGCAGTTGCTGTCCCTGCTGGTGAAACACACGCAGGGCAACGTCCCGCCCGCGCTGGTGAAGGCGCTCAAACGCTGGGAGGTTAACGGGACCGAGGCGCGGGCCGAGAGTCAAACCATTTTAAGGGTCAGCCGGCCCGAGGTCCTGGAAGAGTTACGAGCCTCGAAGGCGGGAAGATTCCTGGGCGAGCCGCTCGGTCCGACGGCGGTCGTCGTCAAAAGCGAAGCCGTCCCAAAGATTGCGGCCGCGCTGGCCGAGATGGGACTGTTGCTCGATATTCACGAACCGCCTGGGTTATAATTCGCGCAAATCACTGGAGGCGACATGAACGAACCCAAACCACTTAACTGGACTCCTGCGCCCGGCGTCGGCCTGAGTGTCGTCCGCCGCGGAGATGGGGGCATGACGCTCACGTTTACCGACATTTCGGAAGCCACCCTCAAAGCCTGGCACGATTTTGCGCTCGAACACCTGCTCGGCTCCGACCGCCGTACGCGCAACCTGTACGACCTGCGCGCCGTGAAGGAGATCAACGAGAAGACCGTGCGCGCCGCCGTGGAAGTGAACAGCGACCCCTCGGCGCGCAACATCCGCCTGGCGGTGGTGGTGGCAGACGCGAAGATCGCAGACGCCATCCGCAAGGTGGCCGCGCTGGCCCTGCCCGAAACTGCCGCGGCCATGAAGATCTTTACGGATATCAACGAGGCCGAGGCCTGGCTGGGCCGCCCGCTGGATCAGATTCCGTAATCATGCCAACGCCCGGCGCCATTGACGATTTCATTTTCGCTGACCACGCGCTTTTTGAAATGGCGCGGCGCGGCATCAGCGAATCGGAAGTCGCGCAGGTTCTGGCGAAGCCAGGGCAATCGGAAACGGTTCGGGCTGGAAGAGTCGTGGCGCAGGCCAGATTCAATCGAGGCGCACCGCCAAAGTTATATCTGTTGCGCGTTTTTGTTGATATTGACCACCACCCGCCGGAAGTGGTGACCGCTTACTGGACCAGTAAGGTTGAGAAGTATTGGAGATGAACCATGAAAGTCGTATACGACCGTGACCTTGATACTTTAACAATCATATTCGCCGACACTGCTGTTGCAGAGAGCGACGAAGACAAACCCGGCGTGATCCTGGATTATGATAAAAACGGCAATCTCGTTTCGCTTGAAATTTTGGATGCTTCCCGACGGGTCAACCTCCCCAGCAAGATCGAGTATCAAGTCTCGCCCGTGGCAGGGTAGTGTAAAGCAATCCAACCATGAACCCATTACGAATCGCCAACCACACTTTTGACTGGGGCGCGCGCACCTACGTGATGGGCATCCTCAACGTCACGCCCGATTCGTTTTCGGGCGATGGGATTATCGCGCAGGGCGAAGCCGTTCAAGTTTCTGTTGACCAAGCCCGCCGCTTCCTCGCCGCGGGCTGTGACATCCTCGACGTGGGTGGAGAGTCCACCCGTCCCGGCTCCCAGCCCGTGGACGCGGCCGCGGAGAAACAGCGCGTCATCCCGGTCATCGAGTCGCTGGCGCGCGAATTCCCCGATGCGCTCATTTCCATAGATACCTACAAAGCCGAAGTGGCCGAAGCCGCGCTTCAGGCGGGTGCGCGCCTCGTCAACGATGTGTGGGGGTTGCGCGGCGACCCCGACCTCGCGGGCGTCGCGGCGAAACATAATGCGCCCGTCATCCTCATGCACAACCGCAGTAATCCCGCCAGCGTAGAAGTGAAAGAACGTCTCGGCAACGCTTACACGGGATCGGAATACAAAAACCTGATCGAGGAAGTGAAGCGCGAACTGATGGACTCGGTGGACATCGCGCGCCGCGCCGGCATCCCCGACGAGCGCATCATCCTGGACCCCGGGATTGGGTTCGGCAAAACGGTGGATCATAACCTCGAGCTGATCCGCCGCCTCGACGAGATCCGCGCCCTCGGCTTCCCCGTCCTGCTGGGGCCGTCGCGGAAATCCTTCATCGGTTACACGCTCGAACTGCCAGCGGACCAGCGCGTGGAGGGGACAGCCGCCGCGGTCGCGGTGGGAATCACAAGAGGCGCGGACATCGTCCGCGTGCACGATGTCGAACCCATTAGCCGTGTTGTGCGGATGACGGATGCGTTGGTAAGAATACAAATGTAGTTTCTAACGAAGTGGAAGGTAAACGATCTGATCGGCATATTCGTCGGGATTCGACGCGCCCCAAATCAAAGCCAGTTCTACTATCGTTTCGCTGATAGACATTTTCGGGTTCAACGTGAACATGCCAGGGAAATGATGTCCTGCCGCAAGATGGTCATGTAAATGATCGGGCATCGAGCCGCGATTGTTCGTGACCAGCGTAAAATCATTCGCCTCACACCATAAAAGTAAATCGGGATCGAGTGTGCCAATCGGCGGGGCAGTCGGATCGCCAATGCGCCATACAACGATGTCGGGATAGCGCGCTCGCAATCCCTTCCGCAGACCATCACCCACGTTCTCGTCGAGAAGATATTTTCTCACGTCTTTATGGAAGCAATCTGGCGCTCGGCGGCAATCTGACGCAACTTTAGTATCGCAGGCGAAGGGTTGCGATTCTGCTCATTCCACTTGCGATTTACACCCTCAAGCCAGTTGGCAAGATAAGCCGTGACCTTCGCCTTGTTGTGCAAATAGTAAGTGATCGTCGCGTGGACTTGTTCAAGGGTCAAGGACGGATATTGCGCGGCGATGTCTTCCGGGGAAAGGCTTCTATAGATATAATCATAAAGGATTGTTTCGATCCCAACGCGCGTCCCTTTGATCCGAACATCGTTTGGCGCGAGGAAGTTGAAATAGTCTTCGATCTGCATGGTGTTGCTCCGTCGAGGATTATAGCATAGCGCAGGCGCGTTGGTAAGAAAACGTAGTGCCTACTGCGAAAGTTTGGTGTCAAGCGATTCGAAAGGAATAAACCATGTTTCGAAATACCGATCAACCCCAGAATGAGGGCCAAGACCAAAGTAGGCACGCCCGAAATGAGCGCATTGCTAGAGATATTCAAGACTTCGCAAAGAAGGAAATTAAGAATGGGTTGTCTCTCTTAGGGGTACAACATTTCTCGGATTCATTGCCATTTCCATTCTCCAAATTCTCTTTGACCGAGTAGGAGTAATGGCGACTTTTTCTCTCACCAATTTTCTGCTTAGCATAATTATTGGCTCTCTGGGAGTTGCCGTGATTCTGTACACGGATTTCACGGATTTGACGGATTGGCACGGAAAAGCCTTTAAAAAATCCGTGAAAACCTGTATCTGTCCGCCGAAGGATCCGTGTACAAAAGGTTTTAATCACGGCGATTCCCAATAAGCCTAATTATTTTCTTGCTGGTAGTGATAACACTCGTGCTTATGAGAATCGCATATATACTTGTTGCGATTTTATTTGACTGACAAGAGACATAGTATGCAATCGCGGTTTTTCGGCGTTGTTTCCTGGGCCAGGGAAAATATAAACCATGCTCGAAGGCTACGCCAAAGACCTCCTCAAAAGCAACATCGTCATGTGTGAAGGAAAGAAACGCGCGCACGTAAATAGGTCCCCGCGCAACCATCAAACTACCCAACTGTGAAACAAATGCAACGCGATAACGAACTCGTCCACGAAGCCTACATCAACCTGAAGACGGGCGACCGCGCCGCGGCGCGCCGTTACGCCGAGCGCGCCCTGCTCAACGTGGACGATGTCGAGACGCGCGTCAAAGCCAGTTTCATCCTCAGCCAGACCACCGATGATCCCAAAGAAAAACGGGACCTGCTCGAAACCGTGCTTGCCTACGACCACGCACACGCCGAAGCGCGCCGCGCCCTCGCCATCCTGAACGGCAAACTCAAACCCGAAGACATCGTGAACGCCGACAACCTGCCCGCCCAGTCCGCGGAACAGGCGCGCGCCGACCGGTTTACCTGTCCCCAATGCGGGGCGCGCCGCGTCTTCGCGCCGGATGGACATTCGCTGTCATGTGAAAACTGCGGCTACAGCGATGCGCTTGCCGCGGGCGGAGAAGCCGGCGAAACGGATTTCTTTACCGCCATGGCCACCGCCAAAGGCCACCGCAAACCCGTCGCCAT
>CAYJLS010000126.1:0-11873 GCA_964371065.1 uncultured Anaerolineaceae bacterium
ATTTCATTTCCTCTTTGGTGAGGACATTGACTCCCTCGAGATTGTTCAAGCGATTGACGACATCGCTTCTTTCCTGACCCTCAGCCGGATTCACCAAAAGGAAGCTGACCGCCCCCGGAGCGCGCAGGAGACTCTCCGCCGCGCTCTTGCGCATGAACAGGAAACTGGTCATCCAGGAGGTCGTCCCTTCGGACAGGCCAACGATGGTGAACTCCCTGCCCATCACTTCGATGTGGTCATCAATTACCAGATCATGTCGCTGCGCCAAAATGCGGTCAAGGATGATTTCATCATCAGTCCCTGGCGCGCGTCCCTCCGCGATTTCCCACGGCCCGCCGCCCTGCTCCGTGTCGTAACCGATCAAATAGACGGGCTGCTTCTTTTCGTGCAGGTCGAGGATGATGAATTGCGAGAGGATGGGGATCGCCTGGCTGACGCCTTCCACCGCCTCGGCGTCCGATTCGATGCGTGGGGGTAGGAGCGAGGTCGCGCCGAGCAGGTTGCTGATCCCCTTCTGGGCGACGATGATCGAGCCGTCCGAATGATCCAGATACGAGGTGATCTGTCGATTCATTCCAGCCAGAAACCCGTCCATGATCAGGATCAGCATGACGGCCAATGCCACACCGGAAATGCTCAGCGCCAGGCGAGTCTTGTCTTGAAATAGATTACGGCGCGCAAGAGACACGGTCAATTTCCTTTCAGAGTAACGGATTTATCCATGCTTCCAAGATAGCACCGAACCTGCGAAAACACGAGAGCAATGCCCAGCGTGTACGGGTCACGCAGGATTTCGCGTATCTCTTTGTGGAGGACGGAAAAGGTTTTGCTAAACATGCTGACCATCCGGCTTATAGAATTTCATCGAACCAGTCACACACCGTTTTCGCTTCCTCCTGCGGGTGAGCAAGCATCCAATAAACGCTGCCATCAATCTCGACCAGTCTTTTCTTGATCGGTGGGAGCCGGTCATACAAATCCTTTATGTAGGCTGGAGTGGGGCCCTGCAAATCAAGGATAAACATGGTTGGAGTCTTAAGTTCAGTGATTGGGTTCGGCGGAGGTGTTGAAATCAGGGACATGATTGCAGACAGCGGGTACCACTTGTCGAAATCTGGATCCTTCAAGTATCCTTCCTCCACCAAACGCCTTTCCATATCCCGATTCTTGCCTTGCGTATCAATGATTACTTTCCAATCCAGGTAGGACGACACAGGCAGTTTCAGGTTGGGGAGTATTCGAACCAAAAGTCTCGCCAAAGGTAAAAGTACTTTCCTTCTTCGAGCCATGCCTGCCCACTGCCCGCCTTCTGTCACAAGCACCTGCTGATATTCTTTCTCGCTCATGATTGCCGGAGAATTCTGACAGACGATACTTTTCATCGCTCCCTGCGCTAATGCCAGATAAAAGACCACATACCCGCCAAGTCCTTCGCTAAATATTCCAATGCGGTCATTGAAGTCATTCGAAATGCATTTGAGGGCATCAACATGCCGGGCCAGAAGCTGATTCACGGTGTATCCGCCGTGTTTGGGCATGATAAAAACGTTGTAGCCCCTCAAGTGCATTTGATAAGCAAGTTCGGCGAAGACATACGAATGACCACCCGACCCTTCAGAAATCAGGATATTGGGGGCATGCTTATCCTTTGCAAAATAGGGCAGTTCAAACCTCCTGCCGTCTGACACAAAATTCGCCTGTCTTAAATTTCTTTCGATCTCGCCGGCATCTGTTTCAAGAACGTAGTGGGTTTTCCAATAATTCCGATTTCTCATGACATTACTCCTTCTTTATCATCCCAAATCTTACTGGTGATGTTCTTCCTGCTCTCTTCCATCTCAATGAAGGTGACGGACAGGTCTTCGAGCGAAAATGGGATCGGTATAATGCCCAGTGCGTATGGATCACGCAGGATTTCACGCATTTCTTTGCGGAGGACAGCGACAATACGCGAATTTATCTTGGCTCCTCTATGTAGTCCATTTTCTGTCCTGCCACAATGAGCAGCAGGCCGATGGGCAGTGTAGCGATGCCAAGCGACATCGTGACCCATCGTGTCGGTTTCAATCCGCGCTTGAGCGCGATAGCAACGCCAGACATTGCCAAACCAGAGATAAGCGCCAGCACCGCAAAACCCGATTTCAGCGTGCCGCAGAACAGCCAGCAGGTCAGCGCAAAATCTGGCTCAGTCAACGTGGGCACGGCGGGGCGTTGCCACACGAAGTAGCAGGCCGCGCCGCACCCGACGATCACCGCCGCCGCGACCATCCCCAGCCAATAGGCTTTCGTCTCCAGCGGTAACGGGCCGCGCACGCGTTCAAAGGTCCACAGTAATGCGAGTGTGACGAGCGGCGTGAGAATGTCGAGGGTCCAGAGGAAGGTCTTGTACCACGTCAGGTCGGGGAGGCTGGCAATCGGCCCGGCGGTTTGACTGAAGTAAGGTCCGAAAATAAATCCCGGCGGAATGGCAATCAACCCGGTAAGAAGAAAGAGCGGCAGCCAGCCGAACCATGCCCACGTTTGACTCAAAGGTTTTGTGTTCATTGATGTCCTCCTTTACGATTCCAAATTGCCTGCAACCGCGCGAGCCTCACGCTCCACTTCGCGAGTTGCTCGTTGGGATAGCGTTCGAGCCAGAATGTAATCGGGAGCGTGGCTCCGTCCGGCTTCAACGGCTTTCGCGCGCTGCGGCCGCAGATTTTAATAAGTCCTTGAGCAGTGACCATCCGTTCATTCATGATGTTCGTATACCTTCTTTGCGTAATCCTCTTCGGCACACCATTTGAAAACCCCACTCGTAAGCAGGGCGCAGCAGGCGGTTCAGAAATTCAGGCCCTGGCAGGGATAAGTCCGTGTTCACATCAACTCGCGTTCCTTCACCAACAGGTACCAGATCGACTCGAAAGTCCATCTCCCAACCCTGGATAGCACGGTAGGCGACAGATTTCCCTTCCTGCCATTCGACCACCTGCTCCTGAAAAGCCAGCATTGGAATTCCCAGCAGCCAGATCTTCCAATCGTAGGTTGCACCCACGCCCAGGGTATTTTCGCTCAACACTTGAAAGCGCCATTTAACCAGACGGGAAGGAAAAAAACTGGCCGGGTCGCGGTTGATCTTGTAATGGTGGAGTGCCGTGAAGACGGTTTCAGGGCTGGCGATTGCGTTGAATGTAGTTGATAGTTTCATTGATGTCCTCCTTTACGATTCCAGATTGCCTGAAGCCGCGCGAATCTCGCACCCCACCTGGCGAGCCGTTTATCAGGATAGCGTTCGAGCCAGGAAGTCTGCGGAGGTGTCACCTCGTCGGGATGCAGTTCCCAGCCCGCGCGGCGATACAACTCGACGCGCGCTTCGGCGGCTGCTGTCACCACCTCAGATTCGTCAAGCGTCAGCACCCGCCCCTCGCGCACAACGACGCGCCCGTCAATCAGCACCGTATCCACGTCACGACCCGATGCGCCATACACAAGCATGTAAGGGACATCGGAAGATGGCTGTACTGGCGGGCGGTTGAACTTCAGCAGTACGATGTCGGCGCGTTTGCCAACCTCCAGCGAGCCGGTTTCCTTCTCCAGCCCCAACGCCCGCGCGCCGTTGATCGTCGCCATGCGCAGCACGTCCATTGGTTTCAACGAGTCTGCACCGTACAGAAAGTTGCTCATCAAAATGCAGTTGCGCATCTCGGTAAACATATCCGCGCCCTCGATCCAGCCGCCGTAACTATCGGCCCCCAGCACGATATTGACTCCGGCGCGGTGGAGGGCCTTCACGGGCAGCCAGTGATGCGGGCCAATGCCCACGTTCATCCACACCGATGGGCAATGAACTACGCTCGCGCCCGCCCTGGCGACCGCCGCGATGTCAGAGCGTGTGGCCGCGAGAAAGTGCACAGCCACCAATCGCTCGTTGAGCAGGCCGCCTGCTTTCAAAAGGCCAAGCAGCGAGCGGCCGCGCACCGGCCAACTGAACGCGCCCATCGGCCAGCGGGGAAAGACGTGGATATGCTCGATCACGTTTTCGCGCTCCGCCAGCGCCGCCAGCCGCCGCATTGTCTTCAGTGAAGTAGCCAGCGCCTCCCCCGGACTAGGCACAACACGGACGCGCCCCTCGAATTTGCCGCGATACTCGCGCAGGAGCATTTCTGTCTCGGCCAGTTGCACGTCGGCGCTCAGGTTGGTCATGCCGAACATGTCGGCCACCATCGTCTGCACAAACGCTTTCATCCCGGCCTGGCCCAGGGCCTCGGCCGGTTGGCGGGCAACCTCAAAGGCGATTGAATCCCCGGCAACGTTGGCGAGCGTGATGCCGGAACGCAGCATCTCGGCAGCCGACAACCGCGAGGCCGCCAACATCATGTCGGCGGAGGCTCTGCCACACAAGACCATGTCTTCGCCGGCAGTCCTTTCAAAACCGAACCCGCACATCGTACCCTTGTACAGCGCCGTGAGCGTATGAATGTGGCCGTTGACGAGACCGGGCAAGGCGACCATGCCGTGCGCGTCAATCACTTCGCGCGCCGGGTGTTCGACGCTGACGACCTCGGTCGGGCCGATGGCGACGATCTCGCGCCCGCGAATGGCTATCGCCGCATCGCGCAGGATGCGATTGGATGAATCCACCGTGACGACGGTGGCGTGGGTGATAAGGATATCGTCCATCTTGAGTCTCCTGTTTGTCGCGACTTATACCTTGGTAGTCGAGCCTGTTGGCTTCGTCTCGATCATCCTCTTCAGGTTCGCCAATCCCTGCCGGCAGCCCAGTTCCATCAACCAGTGAGGAGTCAATTTCCACAGGCCTGGGAACCGGTAGTGCAGGGTGAAGCGGAAGCATGTGCCGCCGTCCTCGGGCTTGAGCACCGCCTCGGCCTCCATTGCCCAGCCGGAGATGGCGCGATAGGCGATGCGCTCGTTTTCCACCCACTCCGTCACTACCTCATCGAAGCGAAAGGTCACGCCGAATGGCAAGGCGAACGTCAAGCGGTTAACTGTACCGACGTTGACCGGTTCGCCGATCACATCCATGGTCGTGAACGGCAAGGCGCGCACGAATGGCAGGTCGACCATGTAAGCCCACACCGCCTCGCGCGGGGCGTCTATCTGGATGGTGACTTCGACCTTCTGCATTTGATCATGTATGTTCTTGGTTTCCATTGTTCTTTCCTTGCATGTGATTGCTTAGCAAGTTGCTAACCTGGGTGATATGCCTCGTTGCGAGGCGAAATGGCTTATCGCCACCATAGAAGCACGAAAGCTCCCATGAGAATATCGTAGACGACGCAAGTAGGGACATACCAGGGCCGCACGAAGATGTCGAGGGCCTTGGGATGATGAGCGGCGTCCCACACTGCGTGTGCGAAACACGCCAGGGCCAGAAACCACGGGCTTACCCACAGACCTGCCAGACTGAGGCCGAAGAAAACCCCGGAAACGGCATACTCGAGGGCGGCCTTGTTCGCGCTGTCAGTTGACAAGCCGAGACCCATGTAGACGCCGCCAAAATATCCAACCAGCACAACCAGGATGTCGCGGGCGAACGGTTTCGGCAACAGGGTGAGAATGAAGGCCGACGCGATGGCTCCGACAATCGCAACGATTGTTCCTCTGGCCCAGGGTCTTTGCATCATGTTCATCCTCCTTGGATCGAGTAGCGGATCAGAAGTCGTGGGTGATGTTCCTCGTGATTCCCTGTTGAGCCCATCCTCCACGAAACGGCGAGCGATAATCTTGTTTTGTTTTGTTGACATGGAATATTCTCCTTTGGCCGGGAGTGACGATCACCACCACCACAAAATTATGAATCCTGCGACAACCCAATCATAGGTTAAACAGAATGGGATATACCAGCGCGGTATGTTCGTTTGAACCCCGCGCGGGTGATGAAGGGCGTCCCACAGGCCGTGCGCAAGATAGCCAGCGGCAAGCCAATAGGGCGCGACCCAAAGGCCAAGCAGGTCCAGCGCGATGGTCAAACCGATGTTTCCGAACTCGACAAACATCTCCCGCTTGCGCCCGTCCATCAATACGAAACCAAAGTAAACGAATGCGATACCTCCCAACACGATGGAAAGAAGTTCCAATGCCATCGGTTTTGGAAGGATCGAGGCGATCACAACCGTTACGATTGCCCCAACGATACCGCCGACTAACCCCCTCAGAGCGTGCGTGTGTTGAGTCGTATTTTGCGTCATGGCATCATCTCTTTTTTGGTTCTCGCTTTTATATACTTGATATTATTTATACGGCTTCAAAATTGGCGGACGATGATGATGAGCAATAACGCGGCCAATCCCAGCCAGCAGAACCAATACAAAGTCTCTACCCACCAGACGCGAACGACTTCGCCCTGTTGCTCAAGTCTATGTTTCTGGAACATGCCCGCGGCATGGGAAATGAGACCGAGCAGAAGGATTGGAACTGCATAAGGCGCAAGTAGATTTACCAGCAGAAGGGCAATTCCCGCGCCCAATACCCCAGCCCCAACGGAAGATAAAAGTTCTGCCCTTTTGATTCGAGCGATGTGTGTGGGATTATTCATATTTCAGCTCCTTTCTTGCGTCTAGGATAGCATCGAGGAACCTATGGAACAAGCGCCGATTGGCTAATGAAAGGCAGGCAAAACCGCCTGCTCAAAAACGATCAGTCCGCCGAGAGTCAGTATTAAACTGCACCGCGCAACACGCTAACCTGGTAGGGTCTTTGTATCGCGAGATCAATGCGGTTTTAAGCGCCTCCTCCATCGTCAGTTTTTCTTGAGACTCCTATGTCAGCAAGATTGCCTATATCCTCACACGCAGAATTGCGCTAGGGCTGAATTAATCTAACCTATATACTTGAAAATCATCTCTGTGTAACAATCAGTCGTCATCACCTGAATGGTAGATAGCTCATGGTTGATGAAATTTATTCAATAAAATTGGATAAACCGATTCCCATATCGCTGTCCCAGCAAAGCGCATTGGATAGATTGACATTGCGAAAGGGATCGGTGTTTTGCTTGTTGTGAGGGGGCACGCACGGGCACGAATTAGATCTGCGTATTACGATCAACTCGCGCTGATCGCGCGCGGACCGTTGTTCAGCCGCACCCGCCTGCTTGGCATCCGGGAATTCAACACCGGATAATGCAACCATCTTTTGCCCACGGAGGCACCCCTTTGATTCCCGGCCTCGACGGCCTTCGCGCCATCGCGATCCTGCTTGTTTTTTCGAACCACGCCGATTACATTTATATCGGCTGGGTGGGCGTGCAATTGTTCTTTGTGATCTCCGGTTATCTCATCACCGATATCCTCTTGCGGATGAAAGAGTCGGAAACGGGGCGGAACTTTTTCAAAAAATTCTATGGCCGCCGCTTCCTGCGTATCTTCCCCCTTTATTATTTCTATCTTCTGATCATGTTCATTCTTACGATGGCGCTGATCTATTACGGGTATCGCGTGACGTACATGCAGCGCTTTCAGGAACAATTGCCGTACGCCTTGATGTATGGTTACAACTTCTATAATGCCAGCCCCACCTTCAGCGGTGATTCGTGGCTGATCGGGCATTTGTGGTCGCTTTCGGCGGAGGAGCAGTTCTACATCGTTTGGCCGCTGATCATTTTCCTGACGCCGAAGAAACATCTCAAAAAATTGTTCCTGGCAGGGATCTTGATCGGTCCACTTTTCCGACTGGCGATGACCGCGCTGTATAAATACACCGACGTTACTTTTTTTTCGTCGGACATGGCGCTGGTCATCTATGTTCTTCCGTTCTCTCAGATAGATGCCTTCTCGCTGGGTGCGTACATCACGCGCTTTGATTTCCCCAAAGCCCGGCTCCAATTCTTTATCCTGATGGCGCTCCTGCCGATTATCGGCCTGGTGACGTACTATTACTCAAACGGTGACTTCGGTCCCTCCACCGCACTTGGTTTTTCGTATCCGCTGGCGAGGGATCTCAAACAAGTCTGGGGATACTCATACCTGGGATACATCTTTGCCCTGCTCGTCTATATCGTTGTCCGTGAAAAAATGTTCCTACGCTTGCTCGAAAATAAATTCATTCGTTATCTGGGAAAAATATCCTACGGGATATATGTGTACCATTTTGGCCTTATCTGGTTTGTGCGTCGTATCCGCGACTTTGGCATTAACGAATTCGTTGCTAAACCGCTTACGCTGGTCATCTCGGCGGTGCTGGTTTATTTCATCGCCTCCATGAGTTATCGTTATTTTGAAAAACCCATTTTGGATTTGAAGGAGCGCTACTTCCCTTTACTGGCGGAGTCAAAACTCAATGGTATTGGTCCAGTCGACGCGGTCTCGAATGTTCCGAAGCCTGCCCGCCGGTTTTGAACGCCACCTCAAATCTCAGCTTCTTGATAACCAAACCAATATCAGCCAATCATAGGATTGTCTATGGTCGAAGAAAAGTATTTATTGGATAAACCAATTCCCAATACTGCTGCAAAGCGCATAGGGTATATTGATATTGCCAAAGGGATTGGTATTGTGCTGGTTGTGATGGGGCATAACGATTTTTCGCTCATTTCCCCCTTTGCTCACAAATTGATCTATTCGTTCCATATGCCCATGTTCTTCTTTATGTCCGGCATGTTCTTCAAACCCGATATGCCTTTTTGGAAGTTTGCCCGCCGCCGCTTTGACAGGGTGCTCAAACCGTTTATTTTTACCATTTTATTGATTTACTTCACAAGCATATCTTTTTCGAAAGTGAGCATCATCGAGGCTACCACTCGTGCCCTCAAGGCCATGTACGGGAATGGACACTATCTGGATTGGGTACAGTTATGGTTTCTGCCGCACCTCTTTGTTGTCAGTCTCTTTGCCTGTATTTATTTTCAAGTGGTTCGCCGAACCCAGCTATTTCAACTGCGCTGGGTAATCCTGGCTGTTACATACGTTATAGGTGTGCTGGGCATCATTCTTTTCTGGCCATTTGAATTCAACCTGCTCGGTAAGGACTATATCGTATTCGGACTACCCTTCAGTTTGGATATCGTATTCGTCAGCGGATTCTTTTTTATCCTGGGATATGAGTTAAATGGGAAATCGCAAGCTTCCCTTTTGGAGAATCCTCTAACACTATTCCTTTCTGGAATGATTTTGATTGCCCTCGTCTGGTATTTGCCCCCAATAATAGACTTCAATACGCGACTGTTCGAATCCCTGCCGATAAATACGGTTGAAGCCCTGCTGGGCATCCTGTTCATCCTCGCGATTTCGAAGCAAATGGAACGGGTGGACTGGCTGTCTTCCCTGCTTAGGTATATCGGCCAGGCATCGCTCAGCATCCTTATTTTTCAAGTTCCAATTCAGGATTACTGGGGCCAAAAGATTCTTACGCTAACAAACAACTTCCCCTTTTCTTATTGGATTTCGTTCCTCGCCGGGGTCATTGGACCAATCGTGATCAATGTCCTGTTTATCCGCCCCAATCCGATTTTGAGTCAATGGTTCGGACAGCCAGGGCCGCAGGATAATGAGCCAGTGACTGCGAGTGTGTTCGAGTAAACATCCAATGGGCTTTTATTGATCGCGCAAAATTTGAGCGCCCTATCCTCCTTGTGGAAGTCTTGGTATTTGCCTCCAGCGCCAGCCGACCAACGCCAGCAACAATCCTCCAGCCAGACTGAGAACAGAAATCGTCAGGGTTGCGTCGAACCAGAACTCCACCGGAAAAAGACGGATGAGCGTATCCGAGTAATCAAACAACCAGGAACCTGACTCGAAGAAAAACAGGTGGAAGGTATTAAACCAAAATTGCCAGGCAAACAGCGCCAGCAGTGCAATGGACAGGAGAAGCGCGGAAGTCAATAGTCCGCTCAATTGGATGGCGGAGGTAAGCGCCGCTTTTTCTCCCTTGCGCCAAAGAACGAAGCCCAGCAATATCAGCAGGATGGACGCGGCCTGCCAGGCGCGCATGACCGATTGGAATACTGCCTGAAC
The DNA here is from genome assembly GCA_964371065.1 of uncultured Anaerolineaceae bacterium. Classification (GTDB taxonomy): domain Bacteria; phylum Chloroflexota; class Anaerolineae; order Anaerolineales; family Villigracilaceae; genus Denitrolinea. The sequence goes on from CAYJLS010000126.1 coordinate 9,951, forward strand.
ATCAGCCATGTGTGACACTTCGCGCGGACTGTAAACAGGCACATCGTTCAGGAATTGTTTTGAAAGCTCATCATCGGGAAGATGACCGCGCACATAATGAATGTTCGTTGAGGCAAGGATAAAACGCAGTTGTTGAGTGTAACCAAAAGGGTCAGGCGGAAAACTTGTCTTGCCATATTCGAAAGCCAGATACGGGTCAGTGGCCAGTAACTGCACTGCGCCACCGATAATGAAAATGGGGACAAGTAAAATGATGAATATTTTTAGGGTTTGAGTCAATCGGCTTGACATAGCACCTCTCTTGAATTCGGAGATGAATCCTCATCTATGGGGAGATCGTTTCGCCAAATTGTATGAGATTCGTGGTGAATACCGAAGCGCGGTTTTGCCTATTTGAAGGCAAGTGCTTTTGCTTATCTGGGATAGGCGCGCGTTAGCCAATCCACGGGCTTTACCCGTCCTCCGCTACTCCCCTTCCGAGTGGGATGAGGACTGGCGGTGGCGCTGCCCGTTTATGCCATTCAGTAAGCGCGTCAAGTCACTGTCGCACGGAGTATGGGAATTTTCATCAGAATTGCAACGATGATCCACGAGATGATGAACACACCAATCGTGGTGACGGGAATCATATAAATGGCAGGACCGTTCAGTGGGGAAATGTGGAAGTTCTTTAACTGAGCGATGATAAAGACGTGCACCAGGTACATACCAAAACTGGCGGCAGACAGTTTGACGGTCCACTTTTCCAGCCAGGGGTGAGGCCTGGAAAAGATACGTTCTCCCAACGATTTTAGCAAAATGAAAAGGGAGGTTGACAGCAAAACAATATTTATTCCGAGCAGGTATTGGAAATAATCCACCAGTTTGCCCTCTTGGGTGGTAAGGAAGGCGGTCACAGCACCTGTGAAGTAGGCCATGGCGAGATAAACAAGCGCAGAAATCAACAGCAGTGGTTTCGAAGTACGGATGCGGGTCAGCAGGTAACCGAGGATGAAATAACCAACGTAGCCGGTCAGATATCCAAGGTCAGAGATCAGTTCAATTTGCATGCTGAACTCCACGATGCGTTGAACGGGGCCAAAGATGAACCATATCACCAGCAGGTACCAAAGATATTTCTCACGTTCCTCGGTGGCAAAAAACCGCAAGATTGGTGTGAACATGTAGATGGCAAACAGTTCATACATGAACCACAAATGATATTCCGCCGGGGCGGTCAGTATATTGAAAATCTGATCCTTGATGATATTTATGAAACTGTAGTTTCCGTAGCAACCCTGTCGCCACTGGCTGAATGAACCACCGAACTCAAAACAGCCCTCCTTCCAAAGCAAATAAAAAACCGACCAGAACAGAAACGGAATGATCACCTTCTTAAATCGCTTGCGATAAAAATCCTTGAGGCTTTCCTGGCGGGATAACAGCATTGCCCCACTGCACATGAACAGCAACGGTACGCACGCACGCGCGATCAGGTTGTAAATGTTCCCGGCGTTCCAATCGGAAAGTGTGGTCGTCTGGTAGCGTTGGACCGCGATAGCCGAGACGTGGCCGAGGATGACGAGAAAAATACCGATTCCCCGAATAAAATCCGCCCACATGAGATGGGAGGCGGATGGTTTGATTGCTTCAGACTGCATGGGTATCCTCAATTGGTTCAGAAATAGCACCGAGTTTTACGCAATCCCCCTTTTTCTTCCCAAATTTCATCAGTAACCAGGTTTGGAGGAGCGTCGGGACGAAGCACCAACCCGGCAGGCTGGCGATCAACGCCGCCAGCCCGGCCCGATTCATTGATGGCCGCCTCCAACCGAAACCATAATGTCGTGATGCGTCATCACTCGGTTGTCCATGGAAAATTATAGTTTCTGAAATCCTTGAAGCATTGAATTCTTTACAAACAGAGCAAGATTTTTTATCCAT
>CAYJLS010000127.1:0-11589 GCA_964371065.1 uncultured Anaerolineaceae bacterium
GGAATACGTCCACAAGGCGTTTTTGGCCGCGCTGAAATCTTATGGTCAGGTGATGTCGTCCGAGCAGGTCATCGCGCTGTTGGCAGGGGAACGCGATCTTTAAACACGAAGGTGCACTGAACGAACAGCCGTGATTTCTTTTGTCTGGCTGAAAGTGTTGCCAACGATCAGGAGGTGCTTTGTGAAAAAACTTTTCACTCCTTCCATGTTTTTTGCATTGCTCGCCAGTGTAAGCCTGGCTTGTGAAGCGGTCAATTCGGTTACCAACCCCGGTCCGCTTCGTGTCGAATCGGTGGACGTGGCTCCCGCAGAGGGCAGCGGCGTGTTCACCGCCTCGGTCGCATTGACCGCGCACACGGAAGAGGACGCGTTGTCCTGCTACATTCCTCCCTCGAAGTCCGTTTACAACCAATCCGTCCCGCCGTCGAACACGAGCAGTATCCTGACCTTCGTGTTCACCATGACCGAACCGGGCAATTATCAACTGTATTGCACGGCGATGAAGTTGGGGATTTCAGGCAAGGCGGCCTTCACCGTCACTGGCGCGGACGCCTCCGAGTCTGGCACCCCCACGCCGGGCCTGGAACCGGTGCAACCGGTCCAGGTCAACGGCGCGGGCCAGAAGACGGATTACAGCGGAGCCTATTCCTGCTCGGCGGCCGCGACACTCCTCCTCAAGGTCAACGCGGACGGGTCCGCCGTGTTGGAGGCCACGGGATCTGGCTTCATTGACCACATCAATTGCACTCAGTCCGCTTCTTTGGAAGGCTGGTTCATCGCGGGTTCTGTCAATCCGGGGACGGAGATCGTCAGTTTTACATCTTGCAACAACGGGGGGTTCACTGCTCAGGGGACGATCTCCTATGCAGGCGGGGTTTTATCGGGTGAAGTGACCTGTTTGAACAAAAGCGGAAGCGACGTGGGAAAGCCTGCTATCAAAATAATGGCTCCTTAGCGCGCTGATTTTTCATAGTGGCGCAAGCGATGGTGCTATAATTTTTGCATGGACACGACCCTCGACCCCGAAAAACAAAAACAGGCCAAAGAATATGCCCGCATCCGCCGCCGACTTTGGGCGGTGGACACGGCATTGAATCTGGTCTATACCCTGGCCTGGCTCGGTCTCGGCTGGACAACCTCCGTGCGCGACTGGCTTACACTGCTCACTGAAAACTGGTCACTGAACCCTTTCTCTCCCTGGCTCCTGCCTCCGCTCTTTGCGTTCGTGTTCGGCGGTGTCATCGCGGTCATCATGTTTCCCATGGCATATTACTCCGGTTTTGTTTTGCCGCACCGGTACGGGCAATCCAATCAAAGTTTGAAGGATTGGATCGTGGACAGGATCAAGGGGATGCTGATCGGCGCGCCGATCGGGTTGGTCGTGCTCGAAGTCGTGTATGTTTTCCTGCGCGCCTTCCCTCAAACGTGGTGGTTATGGGTGGCTGGATTTTTGCTGGTCTTCGATGTGCTGCTGGCGGACCTCGCGCCGGTGTTGATCATGCCGATCTTCAACAAGTACGTCCCGCTCGGCGACGAGCACGCGGACCTGGCGGAGCGTCTCATCAAACTGGCGGAGCGCGCCAAAACGAAGGTGCGCGGTGTGTTCAAGTTCGACATGTCGAAACGCACGAAGGCCGCCAATGCCGCGCTGACGGGGATCGGCAACACGCGGCGCATCATTTTGGGCGACACGCTCATCAACGAGTTCACACCCGATGAAATCGAGACAGTGCTGGCGCATGAACTCGGTCATCACGTCAACCGCGATATCCCGCTGGGGATGGCCTTTGGGACCTTGTCCACGCTGGTCAGTTTGTACCTGGCCTCCCTTGCGCTGAATTGGGCTGTGGGGGTTTTCGGTTTCAAATCACCTGCCGATCCCTCGGCATTGCCCGCGCTGATGTTGATCCTCACGCTTTACGGCCTGCTCACCATGCCGCTGGACAATGCCTTCTCGCGCTGGCGCGAGCGGCTGGCGGATGGATATTCATTGCAGGCAACGCGCCGGCCCGAAGCCTTCGCCTCTGCCATGACGCGCCTGGCGAATCAGAATCTTTCGGAAGTGGATCCTGAAAAATGGGTGGTGTTCCTGTTTTATTCTCATCCCCCGTTGAATGAACGCATCGCGCTGGCAAATGAGCAAATCGCAAATCGTAAATCGCAAATCGTAAATCTTTATCGCATCCACTGCCGCCGCGTCCACACGATGGGGATGACGATGAGGAGCACAATGAGGATGCCCATCAGCAGGATGAAGTCGGTGGAGCCGGGGACGGATTCGCCCTCTTGAAACAGGCGCGCCAGCGTGTGTCCGCTTTTCGAAACGGCGGGCAGGCCAAAGGCGGTGTCCTGAGCGAGTCGAAGGATCAGGAAGGAAGCGAGGGGGGATGACATTCGATACGTCCGCGCGCGAGTATATCACCCTTTTGGAAGTGACTTTAATCCTACCAACTAAGATAATATACATTATAATTTGCCCGATTTAAGCAAAATGAGTGAGGTTTGGGATGTCCCTGTTTCGTTAGCCGGTATTCTGGAGGGGCACGGACGTACTCACAACCTGGTTTATTGGTACAACACGAGATTACTAAAGTCTCCGTTGACGGGGACTTTGCAGTTACACCAATTCAGGAGATGCTATGATCCAGAAGGTTTTTAAATGGCTGATCCAACCACTGGGTCGGGTTGCGCTGTTGATTGCCGCGCTGGCGGCCCTCAGCGTGGTGGTCTGGGGAGTGAACCTGACCCAGAAGACGCCCGCGCAACCGATCGAATTTCCGCACTCAAGACACGTGGCGCTGGGCATCCAGTGTTTGTATTGCCATCCCGGCGCGGCTCGCGGACCTTCGTCCGGCCTGCCGACTCCCTCGAAGTGCTGGGGTTGTCACCAGCAACTGGCGATCACAAAAACCAGCACGCTTTTGCCGCCGCTGGTGAAAGCCATTGAGAACGGCACACCGCTCCAGTGGGTGCCGGTGGCGCAGGTTCCCGATTTTGTCCAATTCAACCATCGTCCGCACCTGGCTTCGGGGTTGAACTGCGAAAATTGTCACGGGAACGTGGCCCAGATGACCGTGTATCAGAACCCGCAGGTATTGAACATGGGTTGGTGCTTGAATTGTCATCGGGCAAAAACGGAGGATAATTTCCAGAACAATCCGACTAATGATCCGGCCGTCACCGCCACTTTGATGGAAAAACGCCTCAAGCTTACCGATTGTGGCACCTGCCATTATTAAACCGGGCGAAAGGATAAACGCATGACAGACAAGATTTCCCGGCGCGATTTTCTTAAACTGGCCGGCCTGGGCGCGGCGACCACGGCGGTGCTGACGGGTTGCGGCCCGGCGGCAAAGTACGTGACTCGCCAGCCTTATTTCAAAATGCCGGAGTATACCTACAACGGCGAAAGCACCTTTTACGCCACCACCTGCCGCGAATGTGCGGCGGCCTGCGGACTGGTGGTCCGCACCATGCAGGGACGGGCGATCAAAGTGGAGGGCAACGCCAGCCATCCCGTCAACCTCGGCAAGACTTGTGCGCGCGGGCAGGTGACGTTGCAGGGACTCTACAACCCCGACCGCGTGACGAATCCCGTCAAGCAGGGACGCGCGTCCGAGTTGAGCACGGACGCGCTCGCCTGGGACGACGCGGTCGCCGGCGTGGCCGACGCTTTCAAGAATCACAAACCTGAAGAAATTGCTTTTCTGCTGGGCATGGCCCCCGATCACCTCTTCGATTTGGTCAACGATCTAACGAATTCCATCGGCGCGCCCGCCCCCATCCGTTACGGCGCGTTGAGCATGTTCGAGTCGCGTGCCACCCTCAGTCAGGCCGCCGAGGAGTTGTACGGCCAGGCCGCGCTCCCGTTCTTCGATTTAGCGGAAGCCGACGTGGTGTTCTCGTTCGGCGCGAACTTCCTCGAGACGTGGCTCTCGCCCGTCGCGTACACGCGCGGCTTTTCGAAGATGCGCAAAGGGAAGGACGGCAGGCGCGGCTATCTCGTCCAATTTGAGGCGCGCATGTCGCAGACGGGCGCGGTGGCTGACGAGTGGATTCCGGTTCGCCCCGGGACCGAGGGGCTGGTCGCGCTGGCCCTGGGCCGACTCGTGGCTGAGGCGCGCGGCGACGCGCTCCCCGGCTATCTCTCCGGCGTGGACGCGGCCGTCGCCGCGGGCAAAGCCGGCATCACACTCGCGATGTTGCAAGCGCTGGCACAGCGACTGGTGAACGCGCATGCTCCGCTGGCTCTGGTGGGCGGCGCGGCGCTCGCGCAGGGCAACGGCTTGCAAACGGCCAAAGCCGTGCTGGCTTTGAACGCGGCCATGAACAACCTCGGCCAGCCGGGCGGAGTCTTCCTCTCGTCGCTCGCGCCGGGGCAGGACATGTATCACCGTCCCGCCTCCGCGCAGGAGATGGCCGATTTCGTGAAGAAACTCAAATCGGGCGCGGTGAAGGTTCTGTTCGTGCATGGCGTGAATCCCGCCTTTGAATTGCCCAAGTCGCTCGGTTTTGCCGAAGCGCTCAAAAATGTGGAGACGGTCATCTCGTTTGCCACCTTCCCCGATGAGACCGCACTCCTGTCTGATTTTATTTTCCCCGATCACCACGGGCTGGAGAGTTTCGGCTACCAGCGCGCGGCGACGGGCACGGCTGAGTCTGTACTTTCGGGATCGCAGCCGGTGGTGACTCCCTTCCACGATACGCGCGCCACTGCGGACGTTTTGCTGGCGGCTGCGGCCTCGGTGGGTGGCAAACTGGCTGCCGCGCTTCCGTACGCGGACGAGTTCGCCTTCATCCAAAGCAAACTCCAGCCGTTGCTGCCGCTTCCCGACGGATCGTTCTCCGCGCCGGAGATCAATATCTTCATGGCCTACTTCCAGCAAAACGGCGGCTGGTGGAAGACTGTCAGCGCGCTGGTGACACCGTCCGCCTCGGGCGGCGCGCTGGATGTGGCCGAGGCGAAGTTCGAGGAAGGTGAATTCTTCCTCGTCCCGTTCGTCTCGCCCACGCTGGGCGAGGCGGGCGCGAACAAACCCTGGTTGCAGGAAACGCCCGACCCCACGACCACCGTCATGTGGAATACGTGGGTTGAGATGAATCCCGAAACGGCGCGCGAACTGGGAGTCGAAAACGATGACGTGGTGAGACTTGTCAGCGCGGCCGGGGCGGTGGAAGCGTCCGTTTACGCGTACCCCGCCATTCGTCCAGACACGATCGGGATTCCCTTCGGGCAGGGTCACACCGCTTACGGGCGGTACGCGTCCGGGCGCGGAGTCAATCCCGCCGACCTGTTCGGTCCGACATTTAATGAAGCGGGCGACCTGGCCTTTGCGGGCGCGAAAGTCCGCATCGAAAAGACGGGCCGCAAGCAGGCCCTGTCCCGCCTCGAGAGCAAGATCGGTGTGTACGGCGAAGGCTTGCAATCGCATTAGAGGAGCGACACATGATTGACTTAAATGTAATCGGCGCGAAAGGCGCCATCGTGGAGGCGGCTGAAGGCAAGTGGGGCATGACTATTGACCAGGACATTTGCACCGGCTGTCAGGCCTGTGTGGTGGCGTGCGCCATGGAAAACAACGTGCCTTTCGTTGGCGAAGAAGACTCGGGCTACGGCCGTTCGATGCACTGGATCCGCATCGAGCGTTTCTGGGAGGGCGAGTATCCGAACATCAAGATGACTCACTACCAGCCGGTCATGTGCCAGCAATGCGGACAGGCGCCCTGCGAGCCGGTCTGCCCGGCGTTCGCCACGGTGCATTCGCAATCAGAGCAGATTAACCTGCAGGTTTACAACCGCTGTGTGGGTACGCGTTACTGCGCCAACAACTGCCCGTACCAGGTGCGTTCCTTCAACTGGCGCGATTTTAACGACCCACGCCGGAATGAAGCCATTCAGACTTTGCAAAATCAATTCAACCCGGATGTGACCGTCCGCCGCCGCGGTGTGATGGAGAAGTGCACGTTCTGTCTCCAGCGCATCCACAAGGCGCAGGACAAGGCCAAGTCCGAGAGCCGCGAAGTGGCGGACGGCGAGTTCACCACCGCCTGCGCGCAGGCCTGCCCGGCGAACGCCATCACCTTTGGCCGCGTGGACGATCCCGATAGCCTTGTCTCGCAACTGGCGAGTCACGGACATGGCGTGAAACTTCTGGAAGAGTTAGGCACGCTCCCGCGCGTGACCTACCTGGTAGGAGGAGAGTGATGGCATACCAAAAACAAGACCTCGACAGACCCGCCGCATCGCACGCCGTACATCACAAGACTGAGGAGAATCTGCGCGAAGAGCACTTGATGCTGGACCCGTTGCCGCGCGGCCAGATGAACGAGATGGTGATGGATTCGATGCACACCACCTCGTGGAAGTTCTGGGTCGTCTTTGCGATCTTGAGCGTGATCGTGGCGGTGGGATTATTCTACTCGTGGGGCTACATGATCCTCAACGGCCTCGGCGTGGCAGGCGTGAACCGCCCGGTTTACTGGGGTATCTTCCTGGTCAACACCGTGTTCTGGATCGGCATCAGCCACGCCGGCACGTTCATCTCCGCCATTCTGCGCGTGTTCAAGGCCGAGTTCCGCCGCCCGTTCACGCGCGCCGCGGAATTGATGACCACCTTCGGCCTCGTGCAGGCTGGTTTCAGCATCTTCATGCACCTGGGGCGTGTCTGGCTTTCCTACTGGCTCATGCCTTACCCGAACCAGCGCGGACTGTGGCCGAACTTCCACTCGCCGCTTTCGTGGGACTTGCTGGCCATCACAACTTACCTGCTTTCGTCCACGATGTACCTCTTCCTGCCGCTCATCCCCGACCTGGCGATGGCGCGCGATCGCTCGACCGGCTGGCAAAAAACCTTCTACAGAATCCTGGCGCTCGGCTTCCGCGGCACCGAAGGCGAATGGGTTCATCTGCGAAATGCGATGAACATCTTCGCCTTCGCGATCATCCCGGTCATGTTCTCCGTCCACACCATCGTTTCGTGGGACTTTGCCATGGCCACCCGCCCCGGCTGGTCGTCCACCATCTTCGGCCCATACTTCGTCGTCGGCGCTCTGCACTCCGGCATGGGCGCGGTGATCATGGTGCTGGCGGTGGTGCGCGGCACGATGAAAAACATGAAATACTTCATCCGCCCCGAGCACTTCGAAGCCATCGCCAAACTGATGCTCATCATCTCCATGGCCTGGGCCTACTTCTTCTTTAATGATTATCTCGTCCAGTGGTATGGCGGCGACAAGTGGACCAAGCAACTGCTCGAATGGCATGAGAAAGGTCCCATGGGTTGGATGTGGTTCACCATGCTCGTTCTCAACGTTGTCATTCCCTGGGCAATTTTGTGGAACCGCAAATGGCGATCCACGCCCTGGCTCGTCTTCATCGTTGGTTTGGGTATCAACGTGGGCATGTGGTTCGAACGCTACATCATCATCCCGATTTCACTCACCATTAACCGCATGCCATTCACGTGGCGGATGTACAAGCCGGGCATCGAGATTCCGCTCGGCATCGGCACGCTGGCGTTCTTCATCTTGTTATACATGGCCGCCTCCCGCCTGATCCCGCTCGTCCCGGTCTGGGAAGTGCAGGAAGGCCAGATGGCCCACTCGCTCAAGAAATATGGACGCGAGACGGTCGTGACGGTCAGCGAACTGGACTAGGAGGCCGCAATGACTCAGGAAATTTCCCTCTTGGCGGTCTTCGCGGACCTCGAGCCGGCCGCCGATGCGATTGAGCAACTTCGCCTGATCGGCGTTCACGACGACTGCATGAACGTGATCTCCGGCATCCCCGTCACCGAGGCCATGCTGGGACGTCCCAGCCAGTGGACGAACGTCCCCCGCCTGGCGTTGGGAGGCGCCATTCTCGGCTTTCTTACCGGCTTGCTCCTCGCCTTCATTACCCCCACGGCCTATGAGATCAAAGTAGGCGGACAGGGTTTCACGCCGGTCCCGCCCTCGATCATCGTGCTGTTCGAATTGACCATGCTGGGCATGTTGCTTTCCACTTTCCTCGGCGTGTTCCTGGACTCGTACTTTCCGTCCTACCGCCCGATGAAGTACGTCACCGAAGTCAGCGACGGCAAGATCGCCATCCTCATCGAATGTCCTCATGCGGATGAACAGAAAGTGACCGATGCCTTGAAAAAACTGGGCGCCGAATCCGTCCAACCTGCGGAGGCGCAACACCTATGAGACTCATCAAACAACTCCTGGTTGTATTTGCAGTGCTGGCGATCCTCGCGGGCGCGTTGTTGCTCTTTTCGTACGACATCATCAAAATCCAGTGGGTCAGCTTCATGGGAGTGCAACCCTCGTTTGGCAACATGGAACAACCCCTGCCTGTCCCGTCCCGCTCGATCCCGGTCGAGGGGCCGGCCTTCATCCCCGGCCTGGGCGCGCCGACCAACCCCGTCCCGGCGGACGCGGTCTCCGTCACGCGCGGGGCGCAACTGTTCGCCACGCACTGTGTCATGTGTCACGGCGTGAAGGGCGAGGGCAATGGTCAATTGGCGGCGCTCCTGGCTAACAAGCCCATCAACCTGACCCTGCCCATTACCCAGACCAAAAACGACGGCGCGCTGTTCTTTACCATCAGCAATGGTGTTGCCGGGCGCATGCCCGCGCTCAACGAAAACCTGACCGTGCGCGAACGCTGGGACGTGATCAACTTCCTGCGCACGCTGGCCGCGCCCGCGCCGTAAGGAGGAAGCATGGACGATTTCAAGAAGATTCTTTACGGCGTGCTGGTTGGCTTTATCCTGTTGATTGTCGGGTTCGTCAGTTTTGCGTTTCTCTGGTCGTGCGGGCTGGACTTCTCCTGCAAGCAGGCCGCGCCGCCCCCGGCTGGCACCCCGATCCCCACCTTGATTCCCGCCACCCTGCCCGCGCCGCCGCGCTTTATCCCGATGCCTACATTGACCCTCGCAACCGCCGATACGGGAACCCCAACCCCGGGCGAAATCTCCAATGTTGCTCGCCCTTCCAATCCTGGTGGGCCAGGCGAGGCGGTCAACCTGAACGGCGACGCGGCCGCGGGCGCGCAAGTCTTTGCCGCTAATTGCGTCTCCTGCCACGGTGTGGAAGGCGTGGGCGGCTTTGCCAATCCCGGTTCAGCGGATGGCACGATCCCCATGCTCAACCCGATTAACCCGACGCTCAAGGACGCGGACTACAAAACCTTTGCCTTCAATCTCGACTTGTTCCTCCAGCATGGCTCCACACCGGCGGGGACAAGCCCGGTCTTTTCGATGCCCGCCTGGGGCGACCTGGGCGCGTTGACACAACAGCAAATTGCGGACGTGATCGCGTATCTCATCAGCCTGAATCAGTAGCGCGAGATAATATCTCGCGTTACGCGCAAAATCCCCGGCCCCGCGTCGGGGATTTTTGTTGAATGGCGCTTGCATCGCGTTGGAAACGGTCTATAATGACTCCTGGCGATTCACATAATCCCGAAGAGATGCCATGATTCTAATGGCCGCCTGCGTCTGGCAACTAATCCCGAAGGGATGGCATGATCTTCAATCCTGTGTCACCCCATCGGGGTTGGGAACTCGTCTGTATTTCACGTCTACAATCATCACATCCCGTCGGGATTGAAGAAAACTGAATACACGCGGCTGAAACGTTTCAACGAAAATACAATCGAAAGGATGGAGCCATGTCTGATTCTCTTCTCACCCCTGAACAAATCCGCCTGCGCGATGAGGCGCGCGTTTTCGCGCGGCAGGAGGTGCCGCGCCAATTGCTGATGGACATGGACGCCGAGAAGGTGCGCTACCCGCGCGAATACATCCAGAAACTGGCGGAACATCACCTGCTGGGTCTGCGCTTCCCGCAGGAGTGGGGCGGGCGCGGACTGGACTGGTCGCACGAAGTGCTGGCGCTGGAGGAGATCGGTGTGTTGGGCTCCAGCTTGGCCTGCCTGTATTCGCTGCCTTCGATTGTGGGCGAGGCGATCAGCGTTTTTGGTTCGCGCGAGCAGAAGGAGAAATATCTCAAGCCGATGCTGGAGGGCCGGTTGACCGTCGCCGAGGCGTTGACCGAACCGCGCGGCGGCTCGGACTTCTTCGGCGCGACCACCACCGCCCGGCGGGAGGGCGACCACTACATCCTGAACGGCCAGAAGCGCTTCATTGTTGGCGCGGAAGGCGCGGACTTTTTCATGGTGTACGCCCGCACCCATCCCGACGCGCCCGGTCAAAAGGCCATCAGCGCGCTGTTGGTCGAGCGCGGCGATGGGGTGGAGGTCCAGCACGTCTACGGCTTGATGGGGACGCGCGGCGGTGGCACGGGGCGGGTCTATTTCCGCGAGGCGCGCGTGCCGGTCGAAAACCTGATCGGGCAGGAACATGGCGCCCATGAGATTTTCAACCAGATGATGATCCCCGAACGGATGACCAGCGCGGGCGGCGCGCTGGGTTTGGCGCGGGCCGCGCTCGAGATCGCGGCGCGCTATGCCGACCGCCGCAAAGCCTTCGGGCAAAAGATCCGCGAGTTCGAGGGAGTCAATTTCAAGGTCGCGGAAAGCCTGACGCGCCTGGACGCGGCGCGCGCTCTCGTGCGTGAAACTGCGCGCATCATTGACCGTCTCGGCAATTCGGGCTACGTCCGCCGCATGGTTTCAGAATCGAAAAAGTTCGCCACCGATACCGCCTGGGCGGTGGTCAACGATGCTATGCAGATCATGGGCGGCATCGGTTACACCAGCGTCTATCCCATCGAGCGCCTCCTGCGTGACGCCCGCCTGATGACCATCTGGACGGGGACGAATGAGATCATGAACCTGGTCATCCAGCACGAGTACTATCGCGAACTGCTTGTCACCGCGCCCTCCGCCAGGGATGTGGAGGCCGATGCCCCGTATGCGGATGCAGAGGGCGAGAAGATCTATGAGTGAAGTGGAAAACACAAAACCCCGTTTTCCGCTGAAGATGAGGAAACGGGTTTTTGGTTGACAACAGAACAGGTTGTGTCATCATCGAACTATGAAACCCTTTTTCCTGGTGACCTTGATTTTTCTGATTGCGGCCTGCGCCTCCTTCCCATCGTGCGCGCTGACGACGCGGTAGCCCTCCCGCGTGAGGTAACTTTCCACGAGGGAGGCCAGCCGTTTTTCATCGTCCACAACCAGGATGTTTTTTGTCATGCGCGCCTTCTTTGCGAGTATATTAAGTTAAATGACGGCGTTGTCAGGAACAGGTTGTAAAATTGTGAGCAAATTGTGGGGGAGTTCGGCTCGCGCGGGAAGGGAAAACGCATGTCCAATCTCCTCGGTCAAACTCTCGGACGCTATCACATCCTCAAGCAACTTGGCGCGCCACTCGGGTACGTGCTTCGCGAAGAGCGGGATGGCGGCTGGTATGGAGTTATAATGTGCGCATAAAGTAAAGCCTTACTTACCAAATTGCACACATGACCCAAACCCCAGACCACGACGCCCTATTTCACATCGCCGAAGCGCAGGCAGGATACTTCACCGCCGCGCAAGCGCGCTCCGCAAGGTTTACCCGCTCCCTGCTGGCGTATCACGTAGGGGGCGGGATTTGAATATCATCCCCTGAATGGGGCTCCCGAACCTTCAGATTAAAT
>CAYJLS010000128.1:0-11319 GCA_964371065.1 uncultured Anaerolineaceae bacterium
CCATCGGCTTGAACAGCGCACTGGTTGCCGCCCTCGAGTTCGTTTGCGGCGAAGTTTGCCCCGATCTCGTCCCCATCCCATTCTAGGCGATCCGCCTGGAGATGGACAAGGAGGAGGCTTTCCGCCTCCTCCTTTTGATTCTTGTTCACGAATCAACTATGAAAATATATCACGTCAACCATGTAATCCTGATTGGCAAGATACTTCAAGCATGGAGATGCGAATCAACTGGTGATTACCCACAAGTAGACCCCTTCCCTTTTCAGGAGTTTACTTGTGGGTAATCACCAGGTTGAACAGTCACGAATCGGGAAGTTATTTTTACACAACTCCTTATCGAGTTGATGCGTATCCTGATGGACAGCGACGCCGAAGGCGCTCTGGAATTCCTGCGCGAACATTTCAAAAGTAAAGCCCGCGACCTGCTCGAAGGCGGCTGAAAGGTGATGATCGAAGCGCCCGGTGCGGGCGCGACCCGGGTGAGCGGTAACTTGTTCAAGAAATGAACTATCTCGATTCCATGACCCTCACCAAAACATTACCCTGTCTGGCGGAGCCGGGCAGAATTATCGTCATTGGTAAACCCTCGCAAACATTAGGCGAAGTTTTACACTATCTTGCCACCCTGCCTGGGATCATTGCCTGGACCCCGGAAACCTGCACGCTGACCTTTCGCCGACCCCATGGTTTTATGACTCTTTACGAAGACAAGGTTTACATCACACAAGTCATTGATACCACTGAAGGATTGGAATTGTTCGATGCGCTCAAAGATGCCGTCAACGCGGTTTGGGAGAAACGAGCCGAATTGACTGCCGTGACTGCAAAAAAGCGTGCTCCGCGTCGCCTGGATATCTGGGAACTGTTGCCGCGCGCCAATTGCGGGCAGTGCGACGAGGCAACCTGCCTGGCATTTGCCGTTGGCTTACTGCAACAGAAAAGGGAATTGGCTGAGCGGCCGCCATTGCAGGCTGATCCGGCCTTTGCCGATCGCCGCGCCACGCCGGAAGCCACACTGTGATCTACCGCCTTTTCTGCGCCGCACTGCCATAATTTTCAACAGGGGTGAATGAAGGGAAGGTTGGGCGCTATGACGAATCTTATCGCGTCGAATCTGATACAATCCGATTTGTGAATGAAAAAATTCAAAACCGTTTCGTCATCGTGGAGGATTCACTCTACGATTCCATCCGCGACATGGCCGCAATTTTGCGGGGTTGGCATGCGGCTCCCTGAACGCCTGCTCCGACGCCTCACCGCCATCAGCATCGTCGCCAAGATTCTCGGCATGGTTGCGGGTGTGGGTTTGATCTTGGGGACGGTAGTCACCCTGCAAGTGCGCGCCCGCCTGGAGCGCGAACTGCGCGCCGACCTGGAAACGCGCGGGGTCGCCATCGCCCGTTCTTTGGCCGCCCGCTCGACCGACCTGCTCCTGACTGGCAACGATTTCGCGCTCCACCAGTTGATCCGCGATACGCTGGAAAACAATCCCGATGTGCGCTACGCCTTCATCCTGGACGCCAACGGGGAGGCGGCGGCGCATTCGTTCAATCAAAGCCTGCCGTCCGATTTGCTCCGCGTGAACGCCAACCCTGCGCCGCCTTACCGAATGCAGACGCTCCAAAGCGAGGAAGGGCTGATGACCGATATTGCCGTGCCTATTCTGGACGGGAAGGCCGGCGCGGCGCGGCTGGGGCTTTCGCATCAGCGCCTGGAGGCGACCATCGCTCGCGCCACCTGGGAACTTCTCGGCGTCACAGCGCTCGTCCTGGCGCTCGGTTTGGGCGCGGCCTATGTGTTGACGCGCCTGCTCATCCGTCCGGTATTATCCCTGGTCGAAGCGGCGCGCGCCGTCAGTCGAGGCGATTGGCGCGTTAAAGCCCGAAGACAGATGGAAGATGAAATCGGCGAGTTGGCCGTCGCCTTCAACGCCATGACCGCCGACCTGGAACGTTCCCACGCGGAGTTGCTGCGCCGCCTGAGTGAATTGAGCGCGCTGGACGCCACCGCCACCGCCATCAGCGCCGGCCAGCGGCTGGACGAGGTGTTGCAAACCACGCTGGATAAAATTTTGAAAATCATGGACTTGCGGGCAGGGTGGATTTTTCTGAACGCGGGAGACGCCCAGTCTGCCCTGCGATTGGCGGCTCATTCCGGACTTTCGGCGGCCTTCGCCGACGAGGAAGCCATCCGCGAACTGGGACAGTGTGTCTGCCTGCGCGTCCTGCAAGAGAGACGCGCCCTGATTGTCCGCGACATTTGCGCCGAATGCGCCCGTCTCAGCCCGGCGCTGATTGCATCCGAGGGACTGGTCACGCATGCCAGCGTCCCGCTCATGTCCGGCGACCGCGTTCTGGGCGTGATGAACGTCGCCAGTTCCCGCGCGCGCGAGTTCACGCCCGACGACACGACCCTGCTGAACGCCGTCGGGCGGCAGTTGGGCATCGCCGTGGAAAACGCCCGCCTGTGGGAAGAGGTCAAAGAGAAGGAAACCTTGCGCGGACAATTCCTGGAAAAAGTGATTGCCGCGCAGGAAGCCGAGCGCCAGCGCCTGGCGCGCGAGTTGCACGATGAAGCCGCTCAAACATTGACCGCCCTCTCGCTGGGGTTGCGAAGATTGCAAGACGACCAAAACCTGCCCCTCCCGCAAAGAAAATTAGCGCAGGATCTCAAAACGCAAACCACCGTGCTGGCATCCGAACTGCATCGGCTGGCGGTGGAGTTGCGCCCCAGCGCGCTCGACCGCGTGGGCTTGGTTGGCGCGCTGGAGCAGTATACGCACGAATTCAAACAACGTTATGCGCTGGAGGTCCAGTTTGAAAGCGACAATCTGAATCAAATCACTCTGTCCCCTGAAATCGAGACCACCCTTTACCGCATCATTCAGGAAACCCTGACCAACGTTGCCCGCCACGCGCAGGCCCGCTCCGTCTCCGTTTTGCTGCAGGCGCGCGACGGACAAATTGTGGCCACCGTGGAAGACGATGGCCAGGGGTTCGACTTGGCGCAGGCGCAGAATAACGGACGATTGGGACTGTTTGGAATGCAGGAACGCGCCGCCATGCTGGGCGGTTCCTTGAGCGTCGAATCGGCGCAGGGTCAGGGAACGACGGTGTTTGTAAAAATCCCGCTTTCCCTTTCGTAACGCGGAATTCATTCCGCAGGATTCAAACCCTATGTCCGAACAACCCAAAATCACAGTCCTCCTGGCCGACGATCACGCCGTCCTGCGCGCCGGGCTGAAGATGTTGCTGGAAAATCAGCCCGATCTGACCGTCATCGGCGAGGCGGAAGACGGCACCACCGCGTTGCGCCTGACCCAGGAACTTTCGCCCGACATCCTTTTGCTGGACGTGAGCATGCCCGGCATGGACGGATTGCAGGCCCTGCGCGCTATTCGCGCCGCTGTCCCTGCCTGCCGCGTCCTGCTCCTGACCATGCACGAGGAAGAAGCCATCCTGCGACAGGCCTTGCAGGTGGGGGCGTCTGGATATGTATTGAAAAAATCCGCCGAGTCCGAACTGCTGACCGCCATCCGCGCCGCGGCGCGCGGCGAAGCCTTTGTGGATCCAGGCATGACGAAAGTGATGATCGAAGGGTACCTGGGCCCCCCGCCTGGTCCAGCCGCGGCCGGGCTCGAGGCGGAAAGCCTGACCGCTCGCGAGGTCGAGGTGCTCCAACTGGTGGCGGCAGGCTACACCAACCGGGAAGTGGCCGAAAAACTGGTCATCAGCGTCAAGACGGTGGAAACCCACAAGGCGCACATCACTAACAAACTCGGCGCGAAGAGCCGTGTTAAATGGTTGCGGTATGTGCGGGAACAAGGCTGGCTGACCATCAAGTAGAGGCAGGCCGCTCCGGTAACCAGAAAATCAGGGAATTCCCTGATGCCACCCCCTGGAGATAGGGGTTTTCCCTGATTACTTCACATCCCTCTTGATATAGAATAAAAGGAAGCAACTTAAGGGCTGCGTTGTATGCTTTCTCAATTTTTTTCCTTGGATTCTGCGTAAGCATGCCAGTTCATCCATTCTCAGCATAAAAACAAAAAGGAGTAAATCGTCATGACCATCAGTCGTAGAGATTTTCTCAAATTGGGCGGCGCGGCCGCCGCCGGTCTGTTGTTGCCGCTGGATGTAGCCGCGGCCGCCGGTGGGTCGCGCTTCCCGCTCCACAAGCGGGTGGGGGAGGCGGCCAGCGTCTGCCCTTACTGCTCCGTCGGTTGTGGGCTGTTGCTCGCCACCGACGCCCAGGGGCACGTGACCAACTGCGAGGGTGACCCGGACAACATCCACAACCGCGGCGCGCTTGACCCCAAATCGGTCTCCATCACCCAACTCTCCAACAGCCCCAGGCGATTGAAGAACGTGCTGTACCGCGCGCCGGGCAGTGACAAATGGGAGCAGAAAAACTGGGACTGGGCCATGGAGCAGATCGCCCAGCGGGTGAAGACCACCCGTGACGCCACCTTCGAGGAGAAAGACGCCGCGGGCGTCACCGTCAACCGCACCCAGGGCATCGCCTGGCTGGGCGGCGCGGCCAACAACAACGAAGATTGCTACGTGGCGGCCAAGTTCTCGCGCGCCCTCGGCCTGGTGTTCCTCGAACATCAGGCGCGGATATGACACTCTTCCACAGTTGCCGGTCTCGGCAACACCTTTGGCCGCGGGGCCATGACCAATCACTGGGTGGACCTGAAAAACAGCGACGCCATTTTTATTATCGGCGCCAACCCGGCCGAGAATCACCCCGCCTCGATGCTGTGGGTCAACCGCGCCATGGACGATCGCGGCGCGAAATTGATCGTCGTTGACCCGCGCTTCACCCGCACCGCCGCCAAGGCCGATATCTACGCCCCGCTGCGCTCGGGCACTGACATCGCTTTCCTGGGCGGCCTGATCAACTACATCCTGGAGAAGGACCTCCATCACGCCGACTACGTCGCCAACTACACCAACGCCGCCTTCCTGATCAACGCCGATTACAAAGGCCCGGCCGACCTCGACGGCCTGTTCTCCGGCTTCGACCCCGAAAAGAAAACCTACAACCGCGCCACCTGGGGCTATCAAACCAAGACCGAAAAGGTCACCGACCCGGCCACCGGCGCGGAAACCGAGAAAACCACCACCCTCAGCGACCCCACCCTGAAAGACCCGCAGACGGTCTTCCAGATCCTCAAGCGCCACTACTCCCGTTACGATATGGACACCGTCTCCCGCATCACCGGCGCGCCGCTGGATAAACTGAAGGAAGTGTACGGTGCCTTCGCCGCCACCGGCCAGCCGGGCAAATCCGGCACCATCCTGTACGCCATGGGCCAGACCCAGCACACCGTCGGCTCAGAGAACGTGCGGATCATGGCCATCGTGCAACTGTTGCTGGGCAACATTGGCGTCCCCGGCGGCGGGGTGAACGCGTTGCGCGGCGAATCCAACGTGCAAGGCTCCACCGACCTGGCGGTACTCTACAACTTGTTGCCGGGTTACCTGGCCGCCCCCTCCGCCGCGGCCCACCCCGATTTCAAAACCTACCTGGAGAAGCAGACGCCCAAGACCTCCTATTGGGCTAACTACCCCAAATTCTTCGTCAGCCTGCAAAAAGCCTGGTGGGGTGACGCCGCCATACCTGAAAACGATTTCGCCTTCGACTACCAGCCCAAGTCGGCCGGCGACCACTCGTGGATCCCGCTGTTCGAGGCCATGTACGCCGGGACGATCAAGGGCCTGTTCGTGATGGGGCAGAACCCCTACGTCTGCGGCCCGAACGCCCGGCTGGAACGCAAAGGCTTCGAGAACCTGGACTGGATGGTGGTGATGGAACTGTTCGACACCGAGACCAGTTCCTTCTGGCAGGCCCCGGGCATCAACCCGGCCGGCGTGAAGACCGAAGTCTTCCTGCTTCCGGCCGCCGACGCGGTCGAGAAGGCCGGCTCCATCGTCACCAGCGGAAGGCTGATCCAGTGGCGCAATAAGGTCGCCGCTTCGCCCGGCGAGGCCCAGGAAGACATCTGGATCATTGACCGCATGATGAAGGCCATCCAGGCGGCTTACGCCGGAAGCGCGGCGGTCAAAGACCGCCCGATCCTCGACCTGACCTGGGATTACGGCGACCCGCCCGAAGCGGGGAAAGTGGCGCGTGAGATCAACGGCTACTACGCCGCCACCCTCACCGACGATAAGGGCAACCTGGTCGCCAAAGCGGGTGACATCCTCTCGACCTTCGCCAAACTCACCGCCGACGGGAACACCGCCGCCGGGTGCTGGATCTACACCGGCTATTACGCTCCCACCGACGACGGCACGGGCGTGAGTATGCCCGCCGCCAAACGGCGCGGCCAGAAAGACCCCGGCGGGATGGGTAGTTACCCATTCTGGGGTTTTGCCTGGCCGGCCAACCGCCGCATCATCTACAACCGCGCCTCCGCCGACCCGGAGGGCAACCCCTGGGCCGACGACAAGAAACTGATCTGGTGGGACGCGAGCGCGGACTCTGGCACAAAGGATGCCGAGGGCAAGCCCATCCTCGGCAAGTGGGTGGGCTACGACGTGCCAGACTTCGTCCCTACCAAAGCCCCCGGCGCCGCCGGCGGCAAAGACCCGTTCATCATGCGCGCCGACGGCAAGGGCGCGCTGTTCGGCTCGCTCAACGAAGGCCCCCTGCCCGAACATTACGAACCGGTCGAATCGCCCGTGGCCAACCTGCTCTCCAAAACGCAAATCAACCCGGTCGTCAAAGTGTTCGACACCGACGCGGGCAAAGACATCGGCGACAGCATCGGCACGCCCGACAAGTACCCCATCGTCTGCACCACCTACCGCCTGACCGAGCACTGGCAGTCGGGCGCCATGAGCCGCTATCTCGGCTGGCTTTCGGAAGCCCAGCCGGGCATGTTCGTTGAAATCAGCCAGGAACTGGCCGCTGAGAAGGGCATCCAGAACGGCGGGACGGTGCTCGTCTCCAGCGCCCGCGGCCAGATCCAGGCCACCGCCATGGTGACCGCCCGCTGGAAGCCGTACACCATTGACGGCAAGACCGTCCACCACATCGGCATGCCCTGGCATTTCTCCTGGCAGGGCATTGCCACCGGCGACAGCGCCAACGATCTCACCCCGCACGTCGGCGACGGCAACACCAATATCCCCGAATACAAGGCTTTCCTTGTAGACCTGCAGAAGGCATAGGAGGCGACCCATGACACGCATGGCTATGTTGATTGATACGTCCAAATGCACCGCCTGCCGCGGTTGCCAGGTGGCCTGCAAGCAGTGGTGGGACCTGCCCGAAACGCAAACGCAGCAAACCGGCAGTTACGAGAACCCGACCGACCTCTCTCCCCAGACCTGGACGCGCATCACCTTCCACGAATACGAGAGCAATGGGCGTTTCCAGTGGCTCTTCCTCAAACAGGGTTGCCTGCACTGCGCACAGGCCGCCTGTGTTGATGTCTGCCCGACTTCCGCTCTCAAACACAGCGACTCGTGGGCTGTCACCCTCGAGCGCGACCTGTGCAACGGCTGCGGCTACTGCGCCCAGTTCTGTCCCTTCGGCATCCCGCGCCTGGAGACGCTCGACCTCTTCACCGGCGAAGCCAGGGCGACCAAGTGTAACTTCTGCCAGGATCGCGTGGCCGAGGGGCTAAAACCGGCCTGCGCCAAGACCTGTCCGACCGGCGCGCTGGACTGGGGTGAGCGCGGGGCCATGCTCGACAAGGCCAAAGCCCGCGTAGGCGCGCTCAAAGCGCGCGGCTACTCGCAAGCCGCCCTGTATGGCGAGACCGAAATGGGCGGGTTGGGCCGCCTGTACGTGCTGACCGCGCCGCCCTCGGCCTACGGACTGCCGGAGAACCCGCAGTACCCCGACTCTGTCAACGTGTGGCAGAAAGGCGTTCAGCCGATTGGCTACGGAGCGGTTGCCCTGACGGCCGTTGGGCTGGGCCTGAGCTGGCTCTTCGGCCGGCGCATGGCGGCTATGCAAGACAGTTCTGCGAAGAAGGAGAACGAATCATGAAAACCGTTGTCCGCTTCAAGGCGCCTGAGCGGCTGGCGCACTGGCTGCACTTCATGGCCTTTACCGTCCTGCTGGGAACCGGTTTGTTCCTCTACGTTCCCGGCCTGCGCGCGTTTACCATCGGGGACGCAGGCATCGCCGCCCGGCTGTCCCACCGTATCGCCGCGCTGGTCTTCATGCTCTCGCCGCTGATCTACCTGGTCTTTAGCCCGGCCGAATTTTTCGAGAGCCTGCGCGCCCTGTTCAAATGGGGCGCGGACGATTTTGCCTGGCTGCGCGGCGCCTGGGCGTATTACACCTATGGCCGCAAGGCGCAACTGCCCCCGCAGGACAAGTACAACGCCGGCCAGAAACTCAACGCCCTCACCCAATTTATCGCTTTCGGGGTGTTCGTCGTCACCGGCCTGCTGATGTGGTTCGGCAAGGGTCTTGTATCGGTGGACGTTTTCCGCTGGGTGGTCATCCTGCACGATCTGGCCGTCATCGCCACAACCAGCATGTTCGTCCTGCACCTGTACCTGGTGGGCATCCACCCGCTCACACGCGAATCCATCACGGCCATGGTCGAAGGTTCCGTAACTGAGGCTTATGCCAAAGAGCATCACAGCCTGTGGCTGGAGCGGGTGTTGCCTCCAAAGAAAAGCGCCGGAGAGTAGCCTCCCCCATGACTACATGGATCGAGCATTTGCGCCAGGCGCGGGAAGAGTTTCCGCGCCTGGCGCCCAGCATTGACCTGCGCATGGCGCTGATCGAAGCGCACGCGGCGCTCCCGCCGTTGCCGCCGCCGGATTTCTCACCCGCTGAAGTTCGCGCCGCGCTCGAAGCAGGAACGCCCTTGTTGCGCCTCAAACCTCCCAGCGTGGATTGGGATGCCTGGACGACTCTCTTCGAGCGCGTCTGCGAACTGGCCGCGGCGCACTGCCCCGACCTCGCGGCGGCCTTCTCCGGCCTGCGCGGCCGCGCCCCCCTCCTGCGCGGGGCGGCCGCCCGCTACCTGCGCGACGGTCAAGTGGATGCCGTTGACGGCCTTGACCCAACGCTGCTCGTCTTCGCCTTTATCCACGCCTTCCATCCAACTTTACGCGCCTGCGCCGAGTCCCTCGGCCCGCTCCTCTGCGCTCACGAAGACCTCTGGTATCGCCCGCGCTGCCCGTTGTGCGGCGGCGCGCCGGACTTCGCCAGCCTGGCAGCCGACTCCGGCGCGCGGCGCTTGCTGTGTTCGCGTTGCGATACTGAATGGAGTTATCGGCGTGTCGGCTGTCCGTACTGCGAGGAAACCGACCCGGCCCGGCTGGGCTACTACCCCGCGCCCGACAACCGTTACCGCCTCTACGTGTGCGACGCCTGCAAGCGCTATCTCAAGACGGCCGATTTCCGCGAGATGCAAAACCCCGCCCCGCTGCCGGTGGAACGCCTGCTCACGCTGGATATGGACCTGGCCGCCCTGGGCGCTGACTATCGAAACCTATGATGAACTCCATCCCTGAAAACGAGCTGGACTACCTCGAATTGAACGGCGACGCGCCGAGCGCGGGCCGCAAACCGGTCATTTCCGAATCGGCCTGCACCCTGTACGTCAACGGCCAAAAGTGGGTGACGCTGCTCTGCTCCCCCACCAACCTCGACGCGCTGGCGCTGGGCTTTTTGCGCACCGAGGGGTTGATCGCCTCCCTGAACGACGTGGCGGGTTTTTCCGTGCGCCAGCAGGGGGAGGTGGGCGTGGAGGTTCGCCTCAAACGCGAAGATGTGTCTCTTCCGTCGCGGCCCCGGCTGACCTCCGGCTGCGCGGGCGGCGTCACGTTCTACGACCTGGCCGCCGCCCACTATCGGTTGAACACCGGCCTGCGCCTGGCCCCGGCGCAAGTGTACGACCAGATGGCGCGTATGCTGGCGCAGACCGCTGACCTGTACCGCGCAATGGGCGGCTTTCATATCTCGGCCCTCAGCGATGGGCGGAAGTTGCTGTTGATGGCGTACGATGTCGGCCGCCACAACACGCTTGACAAGATTGCCGGGTTGAGCCTGTTGCAAGGCGTTGCCACATCGGGACGCTTTCTGCTCACCACCGGCCGCGTTTCAACCGAGATGCTGACCAAGGCCGCCAGCCTCGGCGTGCCGCTGGTGGCCTCGCGCAATTCCCCGACTCATCTGGCCGTGCGCCTGGCGCGCGAATGGGGCATCACTCTCTGCGGCTACGTGCGCGGCCAACGGATGCACCTCTACAGCGCACCCGAGCGGTTGGGCTTCAGTCCTGTCGGGGAATCCCTCGATTTTTCCCTGCCTAAAATTAGTCGCGTAGTCGGTTAGTTGCGTAGCCGCATAGTCGCAAGTGATCCGGTTCGGTGATTACCCACAAGTCGCCGCCGTCGGGCCCGCAGTCCCACAGGGATGCTCCGCGATTGCACTGGCGCAGCCGCAGGCGGCACGCTTCGCGCAACTGCCGCCTGAACTTGTGGGTAATCACCAGGCGCCGGGCTATCACAAAAACAAAACCTATCCTACCTGCTCGCGCCTCTCATTCACGCCATCGCTTATTCCTGAAGCAACACACTCTGCGACTTGACGGGCGTTGCCTTACCTGAATTCTTTTCAGGTGGGTTCTGTATTTGTCGCTTACCCCCCAATTAAAGCAATCCCGTTTTATTTCGTTTGGGCTTTCAGTTTTCAAGGCGCAAAAGTCGCGTCATTTAATCTCCTCCATGATTCTTGAATTTACAGAACTCCAGATCAATTGGCGTTGAGTCTCGCTTTTCCAGATGCCTGCCAGATCAACTCTGTATAATTTGATCGTATAGATTGCGCAGGCAAAGAATGCCGTAATGTAGACTGTGCTGGTCAATTTTCCTGGGATTACACCGGTCAAAATTTTTAGTACTGGGAGCGCGACAATACCCAATGATCCAATCCTGATGTTTTTCAAGTATTTACTCTCTTGCTGTTGAAGTTTTTTATAGATGACATATTCATGCGAACTGATATGGGTCAATTCCTTTTGAATGATTTCCCAATCGTGATTATGGCTTCCAAATAGGAGGGACATCGCCACGCGACCGAACACGCCCTTGAAATTTGGGAATTGACCAGGCCCGATTCGCAAGGGGTGGCTGATTTTTGTCTCCATGATTCTTCCGGTTTCAAGCGTTTCCTTGCTGGGCAGGTCGGAATCCTCGTACACATCCTCAAGTCGCTTCGTCCAGTTCAATGCAGTTTCCTTTTCATCCAGGTTCAACTCGCCGAATTTGCTAATTGCGAACAAGTGGGTTTGTTCGTGCAGCCTCCAATTCCCTGCGCCAGCGCCAGCCGCCTGGAAAG
>CAYJLS010000129.1:0-11317 GCA_964371065.1 uncultured Anaerolineaceae bacterium
GTAAAAACCCGCAATTTATGCCCGCGTTCAGTATAGTTCGCCAACAGTATCTTCCGAAGTGGCTGTCACTTTGCAAACTCGTTGCAGATGAGCCAAAAGTTTAGCTTTTTAAAGAAGCAGTAAACCATGTAAGCCTGGCAACAGGGAAAGAAAAATCGTCCAAACTGGCAAAGCGAACGACTCCGAAGCCTGGTTGAGGTCTCCCCCCAAGTTCGCGATTGAAAATTAGAAACCCACGTGACAGTCACCTCTACCCACAGAGCGCTACGCAAAGGCGACTGTCACGTGGATGTTCTTTCTTAGAGTTTCCCGAAAGCCACGCCTTTGTAACCCCATCCGCAGGCGGCCACCGCCTCCTGGATGGGCTTTTTGATCTCGTTGGTGCTGAAACGATAATTGTAGACCACGCCAGGCTTCAGCTCTTCCGTAAAGGCATACGCCGCGCCAAACTCGACCGAGGTCATCTGTCCCTGGAATTTTGTAGCCGAGATCGAAAGCGACGGCACTCCCGCGCGCCAGGCAACGGTAAATTCCTCGTCCTTGCCGCGCACCTCGTGTTTTGCCGCATCGAATTTCATGTAAATGCGGAAGACCTTCGTGAGATTCGCCTTCGCAAAGATCTCGTACCATTTTGCATCCACGATCTTCCACTCGGCGATCAAGTCCACCTTTTGGGACGCGCCGTCAATGATCTGGTAGGGGGCGGTTTCACGGTTCAGCGTGAGCAAACGCTGGCGGACTTCGTCCGCGGAAAGTACGGGCATGTTTTTATCGGGTTTCTTGCCAAAGCCAAAGAGTCCCATTTGATTTCTCCTTTTCATAATTAACAGAAGTTGGTGTAAAAGGTTCGCAAAAGCGACCGCTATTTTTGCCCAGGTTGGGTTGTGCGGTTTACTCGGCCTGTCCAAGCAGATAGTTCTGCAATCCCATCTGGGCGACCTGGTCCAGTTGCGCTTCCAGCCAATCGAGGTGTTCTTCCTCGTCGTGCAGGTTGGCGTCTATCAGTTCGCGCGTGCCGTTATCACCCAGTTCAAGGCAGAGACGGATGCCGTCGTTGTAGGCTTGGATGGCTCCCGCTTCCGCGGCCAGGTCGTTTTTGATCTGGGCTTCCACGGTCGCGCCAATGTTTATCTTTTTCAGGTTGCTGACAACGGGAATACCCTCCAGGAAGAGGATGCGTGCGATGATTTTTTCTGCGTGCTTCATCTCCTCGATGGCGCGTTTCTCGACCTTTCCGTGTAGTTTGCCGTATCCCCAATTCGCGCACATCTCCGAATGGACAATATACTGGTTGATGGCGGTCAATTCATCCGCCAGGAACCCGTTCAACTGTGCTATGACTTTTTCGTTGCCTTTCATAGGTCTCTCCTTTTGGTAGGTGAAAACAAGATTTCAAAATGATTATATGCCAGATTTTAATTCTGGCTGAAGTGAAGTGAGAACTACTTTAGCAGTGACTTTCAACCTTCAACGTTCAACTCCCAATTTCCCACTTCCCACTTCGCACTTCCCACTTCCCACTTTGCACTTTTCCCCACCGAACCACTTTCCCCTCCAGGGGGTTTCCTTTTATAAATCAATCCCGGAGGCGACAAACATGGAACAAAGCGGCTTCAAAGTCTATGGGTATCGTTGGGTTGTCCTGCTGGCATTCATGGGCATCATCGCCCTCAACCAGCTTTTGTGGATCACGTTCGCGGCCATCACCACCGACGCCATGCAATTCTACGCGGTCTCCGATCTCAGCATCGGCCTGCTTTCTTTGATCTTCATGGTTGTTTATATTTTCGTCTCGTTCCCCGCTTCGTGGGTGATTGACACCTACGGGATTCGCGTCGGGGTCGGGATCGGGGCGATTCTCACCGGACTTTTTGGCCTGGTCCGCGGACTGGGAGCGTCGAATTACACCTGGGTGCTGGTCGCGCAAATCGGCATTGCCGTCGGTCAGCCATTCATCATGAACGCCATCACCACCATCGCCGCGCGCTGGTTCCCCGCGGGAGAGCGCGCCACCGCCAGTGGGATTGGCTCGCTGGCAATGTATCTCGGCATCCTGCTCGGCGTCGCACTCACACCTTACCTGGCGCTCCGTGCGGGCATCCCCGGCATGTTGATGATCTACGGCGCAGCCTCCATGGTTGCGATGCTGGTCTTCCTCCTGTTCAGCCGCGAACGTCCGCCTACCCCGCCGTGTCCGCCCGACCAGGAGTCCCGCTCGCTGGTTCTGGACGGCCTGAACAAAATGATCCGCCAGCGCGATTTCATCTTCCTGATGATTATCTTCTTTGTGGGGCTGGGCGCCTTCAACGCGGTCACCACCTGGATCGAGCAGATTCTGTCCCCGCGACATTTTTCCGCCACGCAGGCGGGCGACGCGGGCGGCATGATGATCTTCGGCGGGATTCTCGGCGCGGTCATCATCCCTCTGCTCTCGGACAAATACCGCAAGCGCGCGCCGTTCCTCCTGCTGGCGGTATTCGGCGCGGCCATCGGACTGGCGGGCGTCACCTACGTGACGATTTACCCGCTCCTGCTCATCTTCTCGTTCATTTTCGGATTCTTCCTGTTGAGTGCGGGTCCGGTCGGCTTCCAGTATGGAGCGGAGATCACCTACCCCGCGCCGGAAGGCACCTCCAACGGTCTGCTCCTGCTGATGGGACAGGTTTCGGGGATAGCCTTTATCCTCGCCATGGACTCCTTCAAATCCCCCGCGACCGGCTCCATGACCGCGTCTTTGCTCGCCCTGATCGGTTTGATGGTCGTCTGCCTGATATTTGGAGTCCAACTCAAGGAAGCCAAACTGGGCAAAGCATAAAGGGTGATTGGCATCTTGGTTGTCCCTTTACCTGGTTTTACACTGATTACTGAACACTGATCACTGAAAACTGATTATAATGCCCGCCTGCATCCCAACCTGAGAGAAACCAATGGACACCATCAAATTCCTGATTGACCTCTTCCTGCACCTCGACACCTATCTGGCCGACATCATCAGCCAATACGGCGTATGGACGTACGCCATTCTGTTCTTCGTCATCTTCATGGAGACGGGCTTCGTTGTCACCCCCTTCCTGCCCGGTGACTCGCTCCTGTTCGCGGCAGGTACCTTTGCCGCCCTCGGCTCGCTCAACCTCTGGCTGCTGGTTGGTCTGCTCATGCTGGCCGCCATCCTCGGCGACACCGTCAACTACTGGATCGGCCACTACCTCGGTGACCGCGCCTACAACATCAAGTGGATCAAGAAGGAATACCTCGACAAGACCCACGCCTTCTTCGAGAAGCACGGCGGCAAGACCATCCTGCTGGCGCGCTTCGTCCCCATTGTCCGCACCTTCGCGCCGTTTGTGGCGGGCATCGGGCGCATGTCCTACGGCTACTTCATTTCCTACAACTTTTTCGGCGGCATCCTTTGGGTGGCGCTTTTCACCTTCGCGGGCTACTTCTTCGGCAACATTCCCTTCGTGAGGGACAATTTCGAATTTGTCATCGTCGCCATCATCCTCATCTCGGTTGTGCCGATTGGCATCGAATGGTGGAAAGCGCGCCGCAAGAAAAAGGCTCCGAAAGTGGAAGCCGAGGTCTCTTGAACTCCCAAGTCCGTTCTCTCGTAGAACGGGCTTTTTCTTGCCAAAACTTCTCTACCGTACAAATTCTTAACGCGAATACCGCGAATAGGCGAATGTCACGAATTCTCTCCATTTTCCTTCGCGGAATTCGCTCACATCGTACTTTAGTACATCGTGCTTTAGCATTCGCGCAATTCGCGTTGAAAGATGTTGGGCAGAATCTAAAATGTACGGTAGCAAGGCCAAAACTTAATTGGGACGCGGAGAACACGGAGGACGCGGATTAACACGGAATTTTCCACGCCCCAAAAATCGCGGAACACTTTTCGCCTCTCCCTCGTTGAATAATCAATCCCCAATTACCAATTACCAATCCCCAATTACCAATCCCCAATTACCAACTTGACATGTCTCCCAACTGGGGGCATACTGACTGCAAAAGGTGCGCCATGAAAAAAATCTTCGCCTCGATCCTGATCCTCTCGTTCCTGCTGTCCGCCTGCGGAACGCCGACCTCGCTTCCCACCCCCACGTCCGAGCCGTTGCCCGTCCTGCCTGTCCAATCAGACGCGCCGCGCCTCGTGGGGCAATCGCCAATGGAGGGGGAGCGGCTCCTGCTCGATCCGACCATTGACCTGATCTTCGACCGCGACATGAACCCGTCCGCGACCGAATCCGCCTTCGCATTGACCGACTCCAACGGCGACAAAGTCGCGGGGACGGTTTCCTGGCCCGACGCGCGCACCCTGCGCTTCGTCCCTGACCTTGAGCTGGTTCCTGCTTCAACTTACGTTGCCTCCCTTTCGACCTCTGCCGCCAGCGCCGGCGGCGTGGCATTGACCGAGGCCGTCCGCGTCGAATTTCGGACAGCGGAGTCGCTCGCGGTCGGGCAGGTCTTCCCCGCGCCCGACACCGAGGAAGTGGACCTCGATTCTGCCATCACCGTCATCTTCAACCAGCCCGTCGTCCCGCTGACGATTGCCGAGGAGCAGGCCGCCCTGCCCCAGCCGTTGACCATCCAGCCCGAGGTCGCGGGGGCGGGCGAGTGGGTCAGTTCGTCGGTGTACGTCTTCCAGCCGGAGAAACGCCTCGATAGCGGCGTCAGCTACCTGGTCAGCGTGGACGCGGGCATCGCCGATACGCGCGGGATGCCGCTCGGCGAGTCCTACGTCTGGAAGTTCGCCACACGCGCCCCGCGCATTGACACGCTTTCGCTCAAGAACGGCGAGACCAACCCGAAGATGGACATCGAAAACGTCCTGTTGGATCAGGCGTTTGTGATTACCTTCCTGCAACCGATGGAAGAAAAATCCACGAACGCCGCGGTGACGTTGAAAGACCGCGAGACGGGCAAGGCCTTTTCCACAAATTTGAAATGGAACGACGATTTCACCGCGCTGACCATCGCGCCCGTTGGTCGTTATCGCACTTCCGGTTTTTACCAACTCGACCTTGCCGCGACCGCGCTCGCGCAGGATGGCAGTCCGCTCCAGAAGGGGCTGACCTTCCGCTTCTCCACGTTGCCCCTGCCGAAGATTGTGGGCGTGACACCCGCACCGAACTCCAAAGAAACGAATTTCGACGCGTGGATCACGATCAAGTTTAGTTCGCCGATGGATTTCGATACGCTGAAGAACCGCGTCAAGGTTTCGCCGGAACCGAAGGGCGGACTGAGATTTTATTACAACGAATATGATTGGAAGTTGAACATCGTCGGGCTGGAGCCGTCCACTGAATATAATGTGCGGATTTCGCCTGGCATGGCCGATATCTACGGCAACAAAATCCAGTCCGACTATTCGTGGGATTTCAAGACAGGCGCGCTGTATCCGAACGCCAATCTTGTTATTCCGCAGACGCTGATCTACCGACTCAAGGGCGACCAGAGTTTCTTCTTCGAATATACCAATCTCAAATCCGCCGAGATCGCCCTGTATGCCCTGACCGCGGACGAGTTCCTGCGCCTCCAGCGCGGCGACATCTCCTCCCAGGACTTCGCCCCGAAAGGCCAGCCGATCCGCACCTGGAAGCCGGACCTCGACGTGGAACTGGATCAGCCCCAGCGCGTCGAATTCAGTTTGAAGGATGAAGGCGGCGATCCGCTCCCGATCGGCTATTATTTCCTCGGCTTGAAGGCGCAGCCGTTTTCTCGCGGCTCTTCAGCGGCTAACTTCCTGCAAGCCGCGCCCATCGTCGTCGCCAGCGATAACCTGACCTTCAAGTCCACCGAGAGCGAATCCCTCGTCTGGCTGACCGACCTCGAAACGGGCAAGCCCGTCAAAAACGTGGATGTGCTTTTCTACGATGCGGACGGGAAGAAAATCGGCAACGCCTCCACCGACAAAGACGGCCTGGCCTACGCCGACGGACTGGCGCATCCCTACTTCGCGCGCACCGACGACAAAAACCATCTCGCCTTCGCCGCGCAGTTCTGGGGCAGTGGCGTCTCGGTGGGCGATTTCGGCATCCAGCAGGATTACTGGACGACCGTCAACGCGCCCTTTGCGTTCGTCTATACCGAGCGCTCGATCTACCGTCCCAATCAGGATGTGTTCTTCAAGGGCATCGTCCGCCAGAACGACGACCTGCACTACAGCCTGCCGAAGCAGGATTCGGTCTACGTCACGATTGACTTCGAGGGCGAGACCGTCTACGAAAAGGAATTGTCCCTCAACGCGACAGGCACGTTTGCAGACGCCTTCCACCTCGGCGAGGATGTCTCGCTTGGCACATACGGCATCAGCGTCAAATTCGCGCAGGGCGATGAAGTCCCGTTCGCCTGGCACTCCTTCCGTGTGGCCGAATATCGCAAACCCGAATTCCAGGTGACGGCGGCCCCCAGCGTGACCGACATTCTCGCGGGCGACGAATACAACCTGACCGTGGACGCGACCTACTACTCGGGCGGATTCGTCGGCGACGCGGACGTGAGTTGGTTCCTCTCCGCCTCGCCCGCGGACTTTGGGGCGGCCGCGCCGTACTCGAATTTTTCCTTCACCGATTACGACTACGACTCCTACGGAGCGAATTCCGGTTCCTCGGGCGGGACCCTCGACGAAGGCCAATCCCCCCTCGACGCGAACGGCCACCTCGAACTCGCGCAGACGGCGACACTGGGCAAATACAAAAACGGCAGTCAGGTGACGTTCTCCGCCAACGTGACTGACGTGGCGGGCAATCTCGTCAGCGGGAGCGCCAGCCTGCACGTGCACCCCAGCCTCATCTACGCGGGCATCCGCTCGCAGAGTTACGTTGGGATCGAGGGTCTGCCCTCCGTCTTCGACCTGGTCGTGCTGGACTGGGAGTCCCATCCCATCGCGAATCAGGATTTGACGGTGGACATCGTTCGCCGCGAGTGGTACAGCGCGCAGGAGAAGGACGACCAGGGCACCCTGCGCTGGGTCACGACCGTCAAGGATATTCCCGTCGAGACGGGGCTGAAAGCCGTCACCGGCGCGGACGGCCTGGCGAGCGTCTCGTTCGTCCCGACGACGGGCGGCGTGTTCAAGGCCATCGTCAAAGTGGTGGATGAGAAGGGCAACAAACAGCAGTCCTCGCAGTTCATCTGGGTTTCTGGTAAAGAGTACATCCCCTGGCAACAGACCAACGACCGCAGTTTCAAACTGGTGGCCGATCAGGATTCTTACTCGGTGGGCGATACCGCCAAACTGCTGATCGCCCAGCCGTTCGAGGGCGAGCATTACGCGCTGGTCACTTACGAGCGCGGACACATCTACAAGCAGGAAGTTATCAAACTCGATGGCAACAGCACGATTTACGAATTACCAATTACAAAGGATATGGCTCCCGTTGCCTATGTCTCGGTTGTCGTCATCAAGGGGGCAGATGTTTCCTCTGGGCCCGATTTCAAGGTCGGCATGGCGCGCCTGAACGTGGATTTGGCGCAACAGCAACTGGACGTGAGTATCAAAGCGGATAAAGAGTCCGCGGGGCCAAACGAAAAGGTCACGTACACGGTGACGGTCAAAGATTACGCGGGCAAGCCTGTGCAGGCGGAAGTCTCGCTGGCGCTGGTGGATAAGGCCGTGCTTGCCCTCGCGCCGCCCAACTCGCCGCCCATGCTGGACACGTTCTATCCTGAGCGCGCCCTCAGTGTGTGGACCGCGCTTGGCATCGTCTTGAGCGCGGACGACTTCAACGCCAACTATCGCAAATCTGTCGCGAACGGCGAAGCCTCGGGCAGTGGCGGCGGTGGAAAAGGCGAGGGTGATGAAGGCGTGGTGAGCGTGCGGCAGGACTTCCGCGACACGGCCTTCTACGAAGCGCAGGTGGAAACCGATCGAAGCGGGCAGGCCACCGTCACCGTGACTCTGCCCGAAAACCTGACCACCTGGCAGATGAAAGCCCGCGCCGTCACCGCGGATTCGCTGGTCGGCGAGACGACGCACGAGCTGGTCAGCACGAAGCCGCTCCAGGTCGAGATGCAGGCGCCGCGCTTCTTTATCGTGGAAGACACCGCCATCGTCGGCGCGACCGTCCACAACAACACCAAAGAGTCGCTCACGGTCAAGGTCACACTCGAAGCCGTGGGCGTGGAACTCAACTCGCCCGCCGAGCAGACCGTCAGCGTGGGCGCGGGCCGGCAGGCTTATGTCACCTGGGACGCGCAGGTCAAGACCGGCGTCGCACGCGTGGACTTCACGGTCACGGCCTCCAGTGGCAACTATCAGGATTCCAGCAAGCCCGCCATCGGCACGTTGGCCGGACAAGGCATCCCCGTGTATACCTTCCATGTCACGGAGACCGTCGGAACGTCGGGCGTGTTGCGAGGCGCGAACTCCGTCACCGAGGCGATCCAACTTCCCACATCCATGTCCTATAAATCCGCGACCGTCAACGTCGAAATTTCGCCCTCGCTGGCGGCTTCGATGGTCGGCGGCTTGAACTATCTCGAAGATTTCGGATACCTGTGCATGGAGCAGACGATTTCCCGCTTCCTGCCCAACGTCGCGGCGGTGCGCGCCCTCGAACTGGCGGGTCAGCCCGCGAGCGGATTGCGCGCCAACCTCGACAAGCAGGTCAGCGCGGCGCTCCAACGCATTTACGCCAAGCAACACTACGACGGCGGCTGGGACTGGTGGGACGATCAGGCCAGCGACCCGCAAATGACCGCCTACGTTTTGCTTGGCCTGATCGAAGCGCGTACCGCAGGCTACTCGATTCACGAAAATACTTTTGAGAATGGCTTGGAATATCTCAATGCGAACCTGCCCGAACTCAGCCCGAACGATGCCGAGTGGCGGTACAACCGCCAGGCCTTCATCGCCTACGTGCTGGCGCGCGCGGATGAATTCCCCTCGTCCACCGCGCAAAACCTGTACGATAACCGCGCCCACCTCGGCAACTACGGCAAGGCCTACCTCGCCCAGGCATTCTTCCTCGACAACCCCAAATCCACGCGTGTCAAAACGCTGATGTCCGACCTGACCAGCGCGGCCGTGCTTTCCGCGGCGGGCGCGCACTGGGAGGAGCAGGAGGCCGATACCTGGAACTGGAATACCGACCTGCGGACGACCGCCATCGTGCTGGACACGTTCATTCGCATCACCCCCGAATCGACCCTGACCGCCGACGCGGTGCGCTGGCTGATGGCGCATCGCAACTCGGACGGCTGGGGCTCCACCCAGGAGACCGCCTGGACCCTGCTCGCCCTGACCGACTGGCTGGCCGTCTCGCAGGAATTTGAATCGGACTACTCCTACGCGGTCGGGCTGAACGGCGAATCGCTCCAGCAGGGGCGGGTCACGCCTGCGAATCTCACCGAGTCCGTCAACGTGCCGATCACGAACGCGCAGTTAAGCGAACAGGTGAACTATCTGGTCATCGCGCGCGGCGCAGGGACGGGCAACCTGTACTACACAACCTATCTCGACGCGGACTTGCCTGTCGAGTCGGTCAAGGCGCTCGAGCGCGGCATCATCGTCTCGCGGCAATACTTTACGCTGGATGACGCGAAGAATCCCATCACCCAGATCCAGCGCGGCGACCTCGTGCGCGTGCGCGTGACCATTGTCGCGCCCAGCGCGCTGTACTACGTGGTGGTGGACGATCCCCTGCCTGCCGGCCTGGAGGCCGTGGACTCATCCCTGCTCACCGACGCGCAAGTCCCCTCGAAATACAGCGTGCTTGATTTCGCCCGCCGCGGCTGGGGTTGGTGGTATTTCACCCACACAGAATTGCGCGACGAAAAAGTAGTCCTCTCGGCTGATTATCTCCCCGCCGGGACGTACGTCTTCACCTACCTTGCCCGCGCAGGCACGGCTGGCTCGTTCAACGTCATCCCAACCACCGCCTCCGAATTCTACTTCCCGGATGTGTATGGGAGGGGAGATGGGACGGTGTTTGTGGTGAAACCGTAGTGGGCAACGGATGGGAAGCGGACACCTGCACCGACCGCAGGTGCGGTGTAAGCGGATGTGAAACGGACTCCAAAGTCTCAGACTTTGGAGTCCGTGCGTTAGCAGATTTCGTAAGGCGAGATATTATCTCGCCTTACTGTTATCCCGAACTTTGCGCCTCTGCCATCGCGGACGTGATAATCTCCTCCTTCACGCCTTTCTTCCGCAGGCTTTCGATCAGCGCCGAAAGTTCGACGCCTCCTTCGAGACGCTCCAAGTCTGTCCGCAAGCCCTGGCCGATATAGGCTTTGATCAATGCCTGATACCCCGAAAAGCCGAGCATGGGCGCAACGCGCTTGAGGTCGTCAATCACATCGTCAGGCATGCGGATGCTGACCATCGTCAGCGGGCGGTCTTTTTGTAAACGCTGGGTAAGTTTATTGATGTTCATAGGTTTCTCTTTCTGTGTTTGTCGATAAACGGGCGGAAACGATACGGATAATGTCATCACGCATCACGTAAACTACGTAAAGCATTTGCCAGTTGGCGCTCAATCCGACGATGGTTTCTCGAAGTTCTTCGTCAATCACCTCATCGTCGAGACGTTGCAGGAACGGGTCAAAGAACGATTCGCAAGCCAGTTCAAACGAAACACCATGCTTGCGGAGATTGGCTGCCGCTTTCTGGCTGTCCCATTCGAAGGCAACATTGTGAAGCGTGTATTTGACATTCATCAAAGCAGAGTATAGCGAGTTGTATATGCTTTGTCAATACGGCTATCTCCCCGCGGGAACGTATGTCTTCACCTACCTTGCCCGCGCAGGCACGGCTGGCTCGTTCAACGTCATCCCAACCACCGCCTCCGAATTCTACTTCCCGGATGTGTATGGGAGGGGAGATGGGACGGTGTTTGTGGTGAAACCGTAGTGGGCAACGGATGGGAAGCGGACACCTGCACCGACCGCAGGTGCGGTGTAAGCGGATGTGAAACGGACTCCAAAGTCTCAGACTTTGGAGTCCGTGCGTTAGCAGATTTCGTAAGGCGAGATATTATCTCGCCTTACTGTTATCCCGAACTTTGCGCCTCTGCCATCGCGGACGTGATAATCTCCTCCTTCACGCCTTTCTTCCGCAGGCTTTCGATCAGCGCCGAAAGTTCGATGTCGCCTAAAACCTGCGCTTACCCACGGCCAGTCCCCGCCAAGCCTGATACGGTGACGCGTCGAAAGTTTGGCAACAAGGGTGAAGTTGGCGCGGAAAGGAAAACTATTTTGCAGGTTGTAAATCCTCCCCAAATTGGGTACACTGAAAGCGTGGCAAACCCTCTCGAAGAAATCGAACGGCGCAATCGGCGGCTTACGCGTTTGGTCGAGTTGAGCGTCAATTTGAATT
>CAYJLS010000130.1:0-3057 GCA_964371065.1 uncultured Anaerolineaceae bacterium
GCTTTCTGCCTTCTGCCTTCCGAATCATCCCCCAAACGTCTCTCCCAACCAATCCAAAATCCCCTTCTCCTTCGGCTTGACCGTCGTGCCGAGCGTCTCCGCAAGTTTTGCGAACAACTCACGCTGTTCCTTCGATAACTTCGTCGGCACTTCGATGTTGACGATCACCAACTGGTCGCCGCGCCCGCTGCGCCGCAGGTGCGGGACTCCCTTGCCGCGCATGTGGAAAACCTTGCCCGGCTGGGTCCCTGCGGGGATTTTGAGACTCTCGTCGCCGTCAATAGTCGGGACTTTGATGTCCGCGCCCAGGGCGGCCTGTGCCACGTTGATATCCAGGTTGAGTAGGATATCGTTCTCGCGGCGTTTGAAATATTTGTGCGGCTGGACATTCAACACGAGGAACAAACTTCCGCTCGGTCCCCCGAAGACTCCCGGCCCGCCCTCGCCCGACAAACGGATCTGCGTGCCGTGATCCACACCCGCAGGAATCTGCACTTTCTTTTTAACCTGCTTGTGTTCCAGCCCCCCGCCGCGACAGGTGTGGCACGGCGAGATATTCACCTCGCCGCGTCCCTGGCACGCGGGACAGACCGCCGTCTGCATCATCTGCCCGAGGAAGGTCTGGCGCACCTGGCGCACCTCGCCTTGTCCCTGGCAGGTGGAACATTTGGTGGGAGTTGTCCCAGGCTCCGCGCCCGACCCGCCGCAGGTCGAGCAGGTTTCGTCGCGCGAAAACTCGATCTCCCTTTCGACGCCGAAGACGGCCTCCTCGAATTTCAGCGCGACTTCCATCTGAAAGTCGCGCCCGCGCCGCGGTGTCCGACGCGAGGCGCGCCGTCCCGTGGAGAACCCGAACTGGCCGAAGATTTCCTCGAACAGGTCGCCGAAGTCCGCGCTGTAATCGTGGAATCCGCCGCCCATGTTGCCGAGGCCTTCCTTGCCAAAGCGGTCATAGCGAGCGCGCTTGTCCGCGTCCGACAAAACGCCGTAGGCCTCGTTGATCTCTTTAAATTTTTCCTCGGCGTCGGGTTCCCTGTTCACGTCCGGATGCAACTGGCGCGCCAACTTACGGAACGCGCCCTTGATCTCGTCTTCCGACGCGTTCCGATTAATGCCGAGGACTTCGTAGTAATCGCGGTTGGTCATAACTATGCCTCGTCATTGCGAGGAGGGCGCACTTCCCGACGAAGCAATCCCCAACATAGCGAGGAGATTGCTTCGGGCACAGAACACCCTCGCAATGACGGTAGACTACTCCTTCACTTCTCCGTCCACCACATCCGGTCCCGCGTTGGGATCGGGATTCGGATTCGCATCCGTCCCGCCGGCGTTGGGCTGTTGGTAGACGGACGCGCCGATCTTCTGGATGACCTGCCCGAGCGACTCGGTCGCGGCTTTGATGGTTTCCACGTTATCGGACTCCGCGGCTTTCTTGACCTCAGCGGACTTGGCCTCGACTTCGCTTTTCACCTCGGGCGGGACCTTGTCGCCGAACTCACGCAAAGCCTTCTCCGCGGTGTAGACGGCGTTATCCGCCTGGTTGCGCGCTTCGATGAGGTCTTTGCGCTTGCGGTCATCATCGGCGTGCGCCTCCGCGTCCTTGCGCATCTTCTCCACTTCACTCTCACTGAGACCGGACGAGGCCGTGATGGTGATGTGCTGTGTGCGCCCCGTGGCCTTATCCTTCGCGCTGACTTTGAGAATCCCGTTCGCGTCCACATCGAAGGTCACTTCGATCTGCGGGACGCCGCGCGGCGCGGGCGGGATGCCGTCCAGGGTGAACTTGCCCAGCGACTTGTTGTCCGCGGCCATCGGGCGCTCGCCCTGCAAGATGTGGATCTCAACCTGTGTCTGGCTATCCGACGCGGTCGAGAAGACCTGGCTCTTGCGCGTCGGGATGGTGGTGTTGCGTTCGATCTGCGGAGTGGCGACCGAGCCGAGTGTCTCGATGGATAATGTGAGCGGGGTCACGTCGAGCAGGAGGATATCCTTGACTTCGCCGCCCAGCACGCCCGCCTGGATGGCCGCGCCGATCGCGACCACCTCATCGGGGTTGACGCCTTTGTGCGGTTCCTTGCCGAAGAACTTGCGGACGACTTCCTGAACGGCGGGCATGCGCGTCATGCCGCCGACCAGCACCACCTCGTGGATGTCGCCCGCGGTCATGTTGGCGTCGGACAAGGCCTGTTTCATGGGAGCCACCGTCCGTTCGACAAGATCGCCCGTCAGTTGTTCGAGTTTGGCGCGGGTGAGAGTCGTCACCAAATGCTTCGGCCCGGTCGCGTCCGCGGTGATGTACGGCAGGTTGATCTCGGTCTGCATCGTGGTCGAGAGTTCGATCTTGGCCTTCTCCGAGGCTTCCTTCAAGCGTTGCAAAGCCTGGCGGTCGTTACGCAGATCAATGCCGTTGTCTTTTTTGAACGTGTCGGCGAGATGATCCATGATGCGCACGTCGAAGTCGTCGCCGCCCAGGAAGGTATCGCCGCTGGTGGATTTGACTTCGAACACGCCGTCGCCCACCTCCAGCACTGACACATCGAACGTGCCGCCGCCCAGGTCGTAGACAATGATGGTCTCGTTCTTCTTTTTGTCGAGGCCGTACGCCAGGGACGAAGCGGTCGGCTCGTTGATGATTCGCAAAACTTCCAGTCCCGCGATCTTGCCCGCGTCTTTGGTTGCGTTGCGTTGTGCGTCGTTGAAATACGCGGGGACGGTGATGACCGCCTGCGTGATCGGTTCGCCGATGTAGGCTTCCGCGTCCGCTTTGATCTTGGCCAGGATCATCGCCGAGACTTCGGGCGCGCTGTAATCGCGCTCGCCCATCTTCACGCGCACGTCGCCGTTTGCGGCGGCTTCCACCGCGTACGGCAC
Source organism: uncultured Anaerolineaceae bacterium (assembly GCA_964371065.1). Classification (GTDB taxonomy): domain Bacteria; phylum Chloroflexota; class Anaerolineae; order Anaerolineales; family Villigracilaceae; genus Denitrolinea. Next base: position 2,872 of record CAYJLS010000130.1, read on the forward strand.
GAGCGTCTTGGCGCGGCGCACTTCGGCGTCGTCGGCCTTGCGTCCCATAAAACGCTTGATCGAGAAGACGGTGTTGGTGGGATTGGTGATGGCCTGGTTGCGCGCCACGCGTCCCACCAGACGCTCGCCGTTTTTGTTGATCGCCACGACCGAGGGCACGAGCCGTTCCCCCTCCGCGGACGGGAT
>CAYJLS010000130.1:3157-11313 GCA_964371065.1 uncultured Anaerolineaceae bacterium
TTTTGTTGATCGCCACGACCGAGGGCACGAGCCGTTCCCCCTCCGCGGACGGGATCACAACCGGCTCGCCGCCTTGCATGAAGGCCGCGACCGAGTTGGTTGTGCCGAGATCAATTCCGATAATTTTAGACATGAAAAAATTTCTCCTTTGAATTAACGTTGAACGTTAAACGTTCAACGTTATTGCGCCACCCTGACCAATGCAGGCCGAATGACTCTTTCACCCAACATATACCCATTCTGCGCGACCGCGATGACGCGGCCGCTTTCCACGGTCTCACTCGCTTCGTGCGAGATGGCTTCGTGGAAATTCGGGTCGAAGGGCTGGCCTTCCGCATCAATGCGCGTCACGCCCTCCGATTCCAAAATGGTCTGAAACTTGCGCCCGATCAACTCGATGCCGCCCGCCCAGGCATCGTCTGCGGGACGGTTTTGCAGGGCGCGCGCCAGGTCGTCGAGCACGGGCAGGATCTTCTTGAGGATGTCGCCCTTCATTCTGACGCGGTCATCTTCCTGATTACGCGCCAGGCGATTCTTATAGTTGACGAATTCCGCCCGTTCGCGTTGCAAGTCATCGAGATGCTCTGCGACTTTGGCCTCCGCCTGTTCGAGTCGCTGAATCAGCGCTTCAATCTCGACCTGGGGCTGGTCGCCGCGTTCGGGCGACTCAGTCGCTTCGGCAGGAGTCTCGGGTACTTCTTCGGGTTTGGGATGTTTATGTTTTTTGTCGGTCATACAGTTTCCGTTGTGAGAGATTCAATTCCATCCATGTAGTGACGATTTCAATCGTCCGAACGACTAAAGTCGTTACTACGTGGGATTCTCTCCTATTCCTCTCCAGCAATATTTTCCGTCACCAAGTCGCTCAACAACCCCGCGACGAATCGCACGGTGGGAATTGTTTTGGCATAAGACATGCGCATCGGACCTAACACGCCCAACATGCCGGTTGCCAGTCCAGGCACGCCGTAACGGGCGAGAACCATCGAGCATTGACGTAACTCCTCCCAGCCGCCCTCGCCGCCGATCAGCACTTGCAGTCCGCCCACACTGGAGCCGATGGAAGTGCGCGCCAGCAAATCGGACAGCGTGCTGTGCTCCTCGAAAAGTTTCAGGGCGCGGCGGGCGTCGTCCGACTCGGCAAATTCAGGTTCCGCCAGCAGGTTGGTTCGGCCGTCGGTGTAGATCTGCCCGCTGACGTGCGCTTCGGCGCGGCGCAGGTCGGCGATGATCAGGGTCAGGATATCCTGGTCGAGCGGATCGGAGCGGCTCGGGGTGGCAGAAATCTCGTCGAGGGCGCGGCCCGCCAAAAGTGGGGAAAGACGCGAGGCGGTCTGGCTGAGTCGCTCCTGCGTCACGGGTTCGGCTAGCGTCAGGATCTGTTGCGAGACTTCGCCGCCCGTCATCACCATCACCATGAGGACTTGTCGTCCCTGGGTCGAGATGAGTTCAACGTGCTTGAAGTGCGCCCGTTCGGGGTGCGGCGCGCTGACGAGCGAGACGCCCTGGGACTGGTACGCCAGCACGGAGGCCGCGAGGGTCATCCACTGATCCACGTCGGCGCGGGACTGGTGGAACTGGTGCGAGATGGTCTGCTGGACGGTCCTGGGCAGTTCGGCCTGGTTCATCATCTGGGCGACGAAGACACGGTAACCTTCCTCGGTGGGGACGCGGCCGGCAGAGGTGTGCGGCTGGCGCAGGTAACCCATCTCGGTGAGGGCGGACATCTCGTTGCGGATGGTGGCCGAACTGAGGTCGAGGTGGTAGCGCTCCACAAGCCGCTTCGAGCCGACGGGTTGCGCGGTCTCGATGTAGTCGCGGATGACGAGGATCAGGAGTCGTTGCTGGCGATCGGTGAGGTTGGACATGGGCTTGCGCTTGTTAGCAGTCAAAGCCGGAGAGTGCCAACCAAGCGGGGGCAATGATAACATGCGCGAGGAAGAGGCGTCAATAAGAGGAGCGTAAGAGAATAAAAAAGTGGCAGTCATCGCGCGGATCACTGCCACTGGAGCATCGGGAATTGCGAAACGCCAAAGTCGGAGACTTTGGACTCCCCATGCTTATGAATTGCGAAACGTTAAAGTCAGGGACTTTGGACTCCGCATGTTTATGGAGATTGGATCGGCCGCCAGGCGGGATCGAAGTCTGTGCCGGGATCCGCGGTGAGGCGGGTGACGCCTTCGCCATCTGCGGTCATTAAGTTGATGTCGCGGTTGTTGTTCTCTCCCAAACTTTCAAAGAGGAGCCAAAGCCCATCTGGCGAGTATTCGACATTTTCGATCCATGACGGGAAGAATGGCAGGCGCTTGGCAGTCATCAACTCCCGTTCTTCATATACGAGTTGCGAGAGCCAGACGGCGGAGGGAGCCACGAGCCGCTGGCTGAACCGGACGAACTGTCCATCGGGCGACCAGACGGGATCGAAGTTCACATACTCCAAGCCGCTGAATACCAACTGGATGGGACTTCTACCGGTGTCGGTCATGGCCCAGATCTCGGAGATGCCCCGGCTAGCGACAAAGAGGATCTGATTGTTGAACGGCGACCAGGCCGGGCTGCGGGCTTCGCTGAAATTGCCCGTGGATTCAAACAACAACGTGACTGTGTTGGTGGCAAGTTCCAGCACGAAGATGGAGGGACGACCCGTGCGACGCGAGGTGAAGGCAATCCGCGTTCCATCCGGCGACCAGGCGGGATCGTAGTCACCGCCGGGTTCGGCAAGCAAAGGCGACTGGCCCGTGCCATCCGCGTTGATGATGTATAGGCTGGAATTCGCGAAGCCGTCCTCCGGTCCGCTACACGGCGAAGTGAAGACCAGTTGACTCCCATCCGGCGACCAGGATGGCTGGCAGGCGCCATCCGTTATATTTGTGATGACCGTTGGATGACTGCCATCGCCATTGGCGAGATAAACCTGCGGGACGCCCGAACGGTCGGAGGCAAAGGCGAACTGTCCGTACCCGCCGCCCTGCGGGGTGGGGGAAGGCGTGAAGGTGGCCTCGGGCGTGGAAGTAAAAATAGCCAGCGGAATGGCGGTCACGGTGGACGTGAAGGTCGGCATGGGCGTAGGCGTGGACGCCAAAGCGTCGGTCGGCGCGTCGGTCGCAGGCGGGCTTATGGTCGGCGCTTGCGTGGCGGCGGTGGCAGTGGCGGTCATGCCGCGCAGGCTGGACATCCAGGCATTGATCTGTTCGCGCGCGCCCGGCATATAGTTCCAGACCAGCGCGCCGGCCAGGATGATCAGCAGGAGAAGAACGAAGCGCGTGAAACATCCGCCTTTGCGTTTTTTTCGGGGCGGCTTGAAGGGCTTGTCTTCGCCGTTATCGTCGGGGGGATAGGGCGGACCGCCTGCAGACGGCGGGCGGGAGGCGGGCTTCTTCCGGACGGGCGCGCCTTCCTCTTCGGGAGGCGGGGGCGTGACCACGTAATTGCCGGTCAGTTGCTGGGTCTTGGATTTGGCGCCGAGCAGGGCTTTTTGGAAATCATCGGCGGTTTGGTAGCGTTCCGCGGGATCAATCGCCATGGCCCTTTCGATGACCGTGGCCAGCCGCTTGGAAATTTTCGGGTTGCGCTTGCGGAGCGGGGTCAACTGCGCGTTGTCCATCGCCCGCGCCAACCCGTCTTCGGGAATGATGCCGCACAGCGAGGCGTACAGGGTCGCGCCGAGCGAGTAAATGTCGGTGCGCGGATCGGTGCGCGCCGTGCCGTATTGTTCGGGAGGGGAATAGCCGGGCGTCATGGCGCGCGCCCCGGTGGTGGTGGCCTGGCTGCCCTGCACCACCTTGGCGAGACCGAAATCCACCAGGAAGATGTGGCCGTCGGGGGCGATCTTGACGTTGCCGGGTTTCAGGTCGCGATGCAGGATGGGAGGCTTGCGCGTGTGCAGGTAGTCGAGCGCGTCGCACATGGCCGCGCCGATCAAGACCGCCTCGTCCTCGCCGATCGTGCCGATGCGCTCCATGCGCTGGCGCAGGTCTTCGCCTTCGATGTAGTCCATCACCAGGTACTGGCCCTGGTCGCCGACGACGAAATGGTCGGAGACGCGCGTCAGGTTGGGATGCCGCAGGTTCGCCAGGATGACCGCCTCGAGGCGGAACTGGCGCGAGTACTCATCGGTGGTGAAGAGGTTTTCCTTGAGCGCAACTTCCACGCCCAGGTTCTCATCCACGGCGCGATAAACCGATCCCATGCCGCCCTGGCCGAGGATCTCGACAATGCGATAGCGTTTATGCAACAGTGTGCCGCGTTCAAGTGTCATGAAGCATATTTCCTAAGGGTCTGTAAATAACTTCCCGCAGTTCCGTCATTGCGACCTTCGGGAAGCAATCCCCTGTTCGACGAGGAGATTGCTTCGTCGGGAAGTACGCCCTCCTCGCAATGACGGGGCGCTGTAGTTGGTGAGGGAAGTTAATAATTTACGAACCCTAAGCGTGGCGATTATATCAGACCAACCCCTACCCGTTGGGGTTATTTGACAAGATTGAATTTGGAAAACACCCACGGCGCACCGGCGGATACCCACGCGCCCACCAGCGTGTAGCGGGTGTAACGGAAGACGAGTGCGACGATATCCTCCCCGTCCGGGAAAATAGTTTTGAGGCCGGCGTAGAAGACAGCGATCCCCACCAGCCCAACGGCGAACCGCAACGCCCGCTTCCACGCGGGACCTGAGACCTGGAATCCGCCTCGAGGCGCGAGCCAGGCCACCCCGGCCAACAGCCCGAACAGCGTACCCATGCTGGTGACGATGCCTGCCAGCGACAACGGGTTGGGCGCTTCGCCGCCGTTGAGCGTGGCGTTGGCGATCCACTCTGTGGGCATGACAAAGCCGCGCGCGAGGAAGACGATCAACGCGGCCAGCAGGATCATGCCCAGCGAGACCGCGAAGGCCAGCAGGATTTGTCCGCCCATGCTCATCTTTTTGAGGCGCGCCGCAATCGGATCCCAGAATCTAAGGAAAGCCCAAAGCGTGAGTCCGCCCAACAGCCAGCCAAACAAAACATCGTGCAGAAAATGCACGCCGAGATAAATGCGCGAGAGGCCGATCAGCAGGACAACCGTCACAGCCGCGACCCACGCCCAGGTCCGCGCCAAGCGGGCGGCCGCGACGCCCCAGACCCCGGCCGCGGTCTGCGAATGTCCGGATGGCGCGCCAAATCCGGTCTCGAAGGCCAGTCCCCTCACGTCTGCACTGACCCAGTACGGACGCGGTCCATGCAAGGCCATTTTGAAGAGATTGTTCATGCCGCTGCTGGCAAGCAACATGACGCCAATCTGCAAACCGAGCGCGGCGTCGAGGCACCAGTAGACCAACGGCAGGGCGATCAGGAAAAAATCCTCCGAGCCGAGGAAAGAGAAGAATTTCATTGGGGCTTCCAGCCAGCCCCCGAGCGACTGGAACGCGATGGTGAATGCAACGCCGAAAGAGATCAGAGAGTCCATGAATCACTCCTTTGGGAATTGACGAGTACGTTCCTCCATTGTACACTCAGAGCATGAAAACGTCACCTTCCCGCTGGTGGGACCCGCCCTCCGCCGCGTTGTTCATGCTGGCCATTTTGGTCTCAGTCTGGCGCTTGGCCGTCACCGATTGGACAGATAATCTCGGTTACGTTCTCAACCTGGCCGCGGCCGCCGCCATCCTGGGGCTGGCGCTGGGCGCCAGCCGCTTTGGCAAACGCGGCGTGTGCTGGCTGGCGCTGGGATACACGCTCGTACTCATCCCGCGCCAGTTGGCGGCGTACTACGAAAGCGACGTGTACCTGGGCGAGCGGCTGGCGGGCGTGGGCGGACGACTGCTGTTTTCCCTCAGCGAATTTGCGGCGAACCAGCCGGTGAAAGATCCGATCTTCTTCATCGCCCTGATGGGCGCGCTGTACTGGTTCATCGCGCTGGTATCGGCCTGCCAATTGACGCGCCACAACAACACGCTGGCGGCCGTCCTGCCGGCCGGGCTGGCGATGCTGGTCATCCATCATTTCGACTCTGGCCCAACCGGGCGTATCTGGATGATCGGCCTGTATTTCTTCGCGGCGTTGACCCTGATCGGGCGCGGCAAATACCTGCGCGACCGCGCCGGGTGGGTGCAACGCGGCGTGCATCTCGCGCCCGAAACAGGTTCGGACCTGGGCATGGGCGCGTTGATCGGCGCGGCCGCGCTGATCCTGCTGGCCTGGAACCTGCCGCTAAACCTCGCCGGCGTGCACGCGCTGGAGTCCCAATGGCAGGAGATCACCCGTCCCTGGCGCGCCACGCGCGACCGCCTGGGACGCGCCTTCGACGCGCTCGAAGGCCATACCGCCGCCGAGCGCGTGGAATATTTCCGAAGCGCCATGCCGTTGGGAAGCCGGGCCGCGCAGGGCAGTTCGCTGGTGTTCAAAGTCAGCGCGCCGCCCGAAGCGCTGGAACTGCCGCGCCTGTACTGGCGCGCCCGCGTCTATGACCATTACGAAAACGGGGGCTGGAGCGAGTCACAGGCTGTGAAAGGCAAACTCTCCCCCGCGGAGGACGGCCTCTCCATCCCGGACATGGCGGGACGCCAGGAATACGAATTCGCCATCACATCCTACAGCCAGGGACAGGCCGTGCTGAACCTGCCCGCCCAGCCAGTGTGGGTCAGCCGTCCCGCGGACGTGACTTCATTTCCTCTCCCGGATGGAACCCAGGATGTGATCTTCCTGCAAACCTTTCCGTTCCTCGAACCCGGCGAAACCTACCGCGTGCGCGCCGCCATGGCAAGCCCCTCCATCCAGGAACTGCGCGCCGCCGGCCAGGATTACCCGGATTGGGTCAAGGAACGCTACCTGCAACTCCCCGATGACTTCTCCCCCAAAGTGCGGAATTACGCCTCCCAAGTCACCTTTGGGCTGAACACACCCTACGAACAAGCCCAGGCCATCACCGGCGTCCTGCGTTCCCAGATCGAATACCAGCCCAACATCACCCTGCCGCCTCCAGGCACAGACATCATGGAATGGTTTCTCTTCGAGGGCCGCAAAGGATACTGCAACTACTACGCCACCGCCGAAGTGCTCATGCTCCGCTCGCTGGGAGTCCCGGCCCGCCTGGCAGTGGGCTTCGCGCAGGGCGAAGCCACCGAAGGCGCGCAGCGTCCCGGCGAAACCGAAGCCACCTCACAGGAATTCAGCGTCTACCGCAAAAACATGCACGCCTGGCCGGAGATTTACTTCCCCGGCATCGGCTGGGTGGAATTCGAGCCGACCGGCAACCAGCCTGCGCTGATCCGACCTGCCGCGCCTCGCGCGGACCTCCAGCCGGCCGCGCCGCCCGAGGCGGGGCAGCCCCCCCAGCTGCATCTCCCCGACCTCGAACCCGAGGAAACCGGCGACAAAACCACCGGCACGCTCGCCGCCCTGCGCCGCTGGCTGACGCCCCTGCTGTGGACAGCCTCCCTGCTCCTCGGCGCGGCCGCGCTGGTTTTCGCCAACCGCAGATACGCGCTGACGACCCGCGCCGCCGAGTACATCCTGGTTGCTGCCGAGCGGCGCGGGGAGCGCGGCCCGGCCTGGGTCAAGAATGTTGCGCTGTACGTTTTGGCGAATCCGTTCGAGCGCGCCTTCCACCCCGTCAACCTGGGCCTGCGCTGGCTGGGAGAGTCCCCCGCCGCGCACTTGACGCCCGCCGAGCGCGCCGAATCCCTGTCCGCGCGCTTGCCCGAGGCGGCGGGGGAAATCGAAATCCTTTTAAAGGAATACCACGCTTCGCAATATTCGCCGCGCGGCGGAAACCTCCCGTCCGCACGGCGCGCCGGCCGCCGCCTGCTCTGGCTGGGACTGCGCGCCGCCATCCAACAACGCGTGAGGATGATAAAATAGTTTGGGCGCGTTTCACGTGCGCATGCGTGCCTTCGGCACAGTGCAGGCAAATGAGTTGAGAGAAAGCCGTGTTGCGTGTTTCGTGTTCCGTTTTGAACGGTTTACGCAACACGCAACACACTGCAAGGTTTCAACTAAGTAGCCGTGTAAAAATAACTTCCCGATTTCAAAGTTCGCGAGCAGTTGCACTGCGAGCCGTCAGCAGTCCAACTGCTGACGGAAACACGGAAATTATTTTTACACAAGTCCTAAAATGAAACGCACCCAATAGAAATTTGGAAATCCCAGGTAAACCTTATGAACAACGAACAAACCCGACCC
>CAYJLS010000131.1:0-11290 GCA_964371065.1 uncultured Anaerolineaceae bacterium
GATTCAATTGCAGACGCGATCACAAATGCGGTGTCGAGAAAAACATTATTCTTCATCGAAAGGCTTTCCCCGGTAGAGGTAATCATCCAGGTTTTCGGAAAAATCTTTCGGACCTTTAAGTTTTGCTGATTCAAGTACATCCAGGAACGATTTCGTTTTTCCGCGTTTCTTCTTCACGGTTTCGATTGTGATTCGAACATGCGTGTTCGGTTTTAGAGAAAGGGGAGTACTGGGTAACAGAACTTTACCGTCGAAAATTGCATCCACAATGTGTAGGCGCGAGGTTGCAACATACGCCCCAACTGCGTCTTTTATGCGCTTGCCTTTCTTCACAGCAGTTTGTTTATATTTTGTCGCCATGTTTACCTTCCAGGCTCATTTTACCGCGTTCTCGATTCTGATTCGCACATCCACCGCCACCGCGCCCTTGTCCAAAACGCGCAGGGGGTTGATCTCGATCTCGGCAATTTCGGGATGCGCGTGGACGAGTTCCGCGAGCCGCAACAGCGCCTCGCGGACGGCGTCGCGATCGGCGGGCGGGATGGAGCGCCAGCCTGCCAGTTTGCGTCCCGCCCAGGTGCGGTCAATCAGGCGGTCGGCTTCGCGGACGGTGAGCGGGGCGAGGCTGAACGCGACATCTTTCAGCCCCTCCACGTCAATCCCGCCCGACCCGAACATGATCAGCGGACCGAACTGCGGATCGCGCGCGGATCCCAGGATGACTTCCTGCCCAGAGGGGATCATCCGCTGGAGGTGACAGCCTTCGATGCGCGCTTCGGGTTTGGCCTGTTTCGCGTTTTGGAGGGCGGATTCAAAAGCGGACGTAACTTTGTCCACTGACTTTAAATTCAGGAAGATCCCGCCCACATCGGATTTGTGGAGGATGTCGGGGCTGGCGATTTTGAGGACGAGGGGAAAACCCAGGTCGCGCGCGAGGGAGGCGGCCTCGTCCGCGCTGTGCGCCAGTTTGACGGGCGCGGTCGGGATGCGCGCGGCGGCCAGTAAACGGTCAGCCGCTTCGGGGTCCAGCCAGGAGGCGGGCCCTTCGACTGCGCCCCTCGGCGTACTCTCGTCGCTCCGCTCCCCCTTCGAGGACTTCGCAGGGCGGTGCAATATTTCGGAAATCGCGGCGTGGTCGAGAGTCGGCGCGGGCGCGGATTCGGTCTGGAGGTCCCGCAGGTAGTCCGCGCGGCGCGCCAGGCAGGACAGCGCCGAGGCGGCGCGCTCGGGGAAATCGTAGGTGGGGATGCGCGCGGCGGTGAAACGGCGGAAAGCCTCGCGCACGAGATTGCTCCCCATCAGCGCAATGGTGACAGGTTTTTTGGAATTTTGGATGAGCGGGATGAGCGAGTCGGCCACGGACTCGGTGGAATACATGGGCGGCGGCGGAAGTACGAGCAGGACGCCGTCCACGCTGGGATCGTCGAGCAGGATTTGCAGGCTGGTGGCGTAGTGATGCGGCGAGGCGCTGGAGAGCATGTCCACGGGGTTGACCAGGCTGGCGGCGGGCGGGAGCAGGGCGCGCAGTTTTTCGCGAGTGGACTCGGAGAATTCGGCCAGGGTCATGCCGTGGGTTTCGATGAAATCGGCGGCCATGACGCCCGGCCCGCCCGCGTCGGTTAATACGGCCATGCGGCGGCCGGTGGGGAGCGGGAGCCAGGCCAGGGCGCGCGACCATTCGAAGAGTTCCTCGGCGGTGTCCGCGCGCAGGATGCCCGCTTTCTCGAAGGCGGATTCGTAGGCCGCGTCCGCGCCTGCCAGCGCGCCTGTGTGGGAGGCGGCCGCGCGTCGTCCGCTGGCGGAGCGACCGACTTTGAGCGCCACGATGGGTTTTTGCGCGCTGACTTTGCGCGCCTCTTCGATGAAGCGGTTGCCGTCGGGCAGGGACTCGATGTACATGGTGAGCACGCGCGTATGCTCGTCCGCGGCCATCAACGCCAGCAGGTCGGTTTCGGTGATGTCGCTCTGGTTGCCGAGGCTGACCAGCCGCGAGAAGGAGAATCCCTGCTGGCGCGACCAGTCAATGACCGCCGCGCAGAACGCGCCCGAATGCGAGAGAAAGCCAATGTCGCCCGGGGCGGGAAGCGGCGGCGGCAGGAAGGTGGTGTCGAGCGGGTAGTGCGTATCCAGCAGGCCGATGCAATTCGGACCGAGGATGCGGATCTGGTTCGTGCGGGCAATTTTGAGAATCTCATCTTCAAGCGCCGCGCCTGCGGGACCGATCTCGCGGAATCCGCCCGCCATGACGATCGCGGCGCGGATGCCGCGCGCGCCGCAATCCGCCAGTGCGGCGGGGGTAGCCGCGGCTGGGACGATCAGCACGGCCAAATCCACCGGGTCGGGGACTTCGGCCAGCGATGCGGAGACCGCGTGTCCCATGATCGTCCCGCCTTTGGGGTTGATGAGGTGGATCGCGCCTTTGTATTGACTCTGAATCAGGTTGCGCGCTATGCCGTAACCGAGTTTCATCGGATCTGCGGACGCGCCGACGATGGCGACGCCGCGCGGGGAGAAGAAGGGGAGCAGGGAGGCAGTCATCAGTGTTCAGTGATCAGTTATCAGTCATCAGTCATCAGTGATCAGTAATCGGTCATCAGTGATTGGTTTACTTTTCCCAGTCGCTTAGCCATCACACCTGGTCTTCCATCTCTTCCGCGGTTGTTTCGTTGAAGAAACGATCCAACGCTTTGAACAATCTTGGCAACCCTTTCTGTTTCGATAGGAGAATGTCAGCATGTTTCGGATATTTTTGGGCAAGAGACATGAAGTGGTTGGCGTTAAATGTAAATATCGAACGCCCGCGTTCTGTTGCGCCCAGTAATTGCGTATCGTCGTCGGTATCCAGGGCCGCCCATTCATTCGGCGTGCGCGTGATATCGTGGCCGCGTTTGAGCAATTCCTTTTGAAGATTCGTCATGGATGCGTCAGCATCCATGCGCAGGCGCGGCTTGGTCATTTTTTATTTGCCTTTTTTCTTTGTTCTTTGTATTGATGTTCCAGGTCTTCTTCGTATTTGATGTTCTCGTCAATTTCCTTTTTATGCGCGTCATAGAAACCCAAAGCCTCGCGGATTTGGGCGATTCCAATTCCGTAATTTTCAGCAAACTCTTCGGGCTTTTCTTTTAGTTTGTTGACTGCTACTGCTACTGTCTGCACGCGGATTCTTGTTCCGCGCATCACTGGCAGTGGATGATCTGACGCGCCGCGGTAGTACGTGATGCCAGGAAATTTCGGGTCATCCAATTGTTGCGGTCGCATGGTCGCGACTTTTTCGGAGACCGACCACATGATGAATTGATTGAGCGATACGCCTTGTTTTTGGGCAATCTCTTCGGCTTCACGCTTCAGGTCAACGGGTAGGTTAAGCGCATAGCGGGTCATTTTTTTACCTTTCTCGGAGTTGGATTTCCGCATCATATACGACATCTTATGTGATGTCTCTATTTTAGCCCAAAAAGGGAATTTTTGCTACCACTTCTCCCAATGTACCACTTCCTCCAATTCTCTCCTCCCTCCCTTCTTTGGCGCGGCGGACAGTTTCTCCTCGTCCACAGGATAGCCAAACGAAAGCGCGAGCCGCACATGCCATTCGGATGGGAATCCCAATACCTCGCGCGCTTTTTCGGGATCGTAAATCGAAGCCGGGCACGAGCCGATTCCCATCTCCCAGGCGGCGAGTTGCATGAACGCCGCGGACTGTCCCGCGTCGAACAGGTATTGGAATTTCTCGTCCGGGTCGGGCGTCAGGATGACAACCGCCAGCGCCGCACCCGCGATGTGGCCCGCAGATTCGCCGCACTGCGACAACTCCTTCAAGATGGCTTTGTCCGTGATAGCGATGAACCGCCAATCCTGGTTGTTCTTCGATGACTGCGACCTCCGTCCCGCGTTCAAGATGGCGCGCATCGTCTCCTCGCTCAATGGCTTGTCCAAAAATTTTCTCACCGCCCGCTTCGTGCGAATTGCTTCTTTCACATCCATCTCAGCACCTCTTTCTTCTTTCCTCTTTCGTCATTATTTAAACCTGCCTTCTGCCTTCCGCTTTCTGCCATCTGCCATCTGCCTTCCGCTTTCTGCCTACTACCTACCTCCACAGAGTATAATCCACTCAATGTCCCCCAAACTATCCTTCCGCCCATATATTCTCCCCACCTTCATTCTTCTGCTCATCGGCTGGGGCGGCCTGTACGCGCTGACTCTCTACACCCTGCCCCTGGTCTGGGCGCGCTGGGGCTTCTTCGCGCTGTGGGTGATGGCGCTCACCGCCGCCGCCTTTCCCGTCATCTACTTTGTGACCACGCGCTTCTCCTCTGAAAAATTGGAGCCGCAGGTGCTCGTCCGACGCGCGCTGTGGGTGGGCGTGTTCGGCGCGACCCTGGCCTGGTTGCAACTGGCGCGCCTCGTCAACGTCTACGTCATCCTCGGGCTGGCTTTCGGGTTGGTCGCCCTCGAATCCCTCCTGCGACTGCGCGAACGGGCGCGCTGGCGCGTCCCCGATGTGCCGGAGGTTGATGAAGATGACCAATCTGCGTGATCTCCCTTCCGTGGAACAACTTTTGCAGACGCCGCGCGTCGTGGACTTGACGACTGCCTACGGACGCCCGCTGACGCTGGACGCGCTGCGCCTCTCTCTTGACGAGGCGCGGGGCGCGGCCAAATCGGGCGTTGACCTTCCCCCGCGCGACTCCCTCATCGCCCGTGCCGCGAGTCTGCTCGCCGAGTGGACGCGTCCCACGCTCCAGCCTGTCATCAACGCCACGGGCGTCATCCTGCACACCAATCTCGGGCGCGCGCCCCTCAGCCGTGCCGCCTCCGAAGCGATGACCTCCGCCGCGCTCGGATATTCCAACCTCGAATTCGACCTGTCCACCGGCAAGCGCGGCTCGCGCACGTTCCACGCCGAATCCATTTTGCAACGGCTGACAGGCGCGGAAGCCGCGCTGGTTGTCAACAACAACGCGGGCGCGGTGTTGCTCGTCTTGTCCGCGCTGGCGAAGGGCAAACGCGTCGTCATCTCGCGTTCGCAACTGGTGGAGATCGGCGGCTCGTTCCGCGTCCCGGATGTGATGAAGCAGTCCGGCGCGAAACTGGCGGAAGTGGGCGCGACCAACAAAGTCCATTTGCGGGATTACGAAGAAGCCATTTCCGGGGGCGCCGCGCTCGTCATGCGCGCGCATCGCTCCAATTTCAAGATCGTCGGTTTCACCGAAGAACCCGAACTGAAACAGGTCGTTGACCTGGCGCACGCGCACGGCTTACCCTTCGTGGACGACCTCGGCTCCGGCACATTGCTCGACACCGCCCCGTACGGCCTCGGCCATGAACCGACCGTGCAAGAGTCGCTGGCCGCGGGTGCGGATGTGCTTTGCTTCTCAGGCGATAAATTGCTGGGAGGCCCCCAGGCGGGGATTATTCTCGGGCGGGCGGACTTGCTGGCGAAGATCAAGAAACATCCGCTGGCGCGCGCCGTCCGTGCGGATAAGCTCTGTCTCGCCGCGTTGAGCGCGACCCTCCTGCACTACCTCAAAGATGAGGCGACGCGCGAAATCCCCGTCTGGCAGATGATCTCCATATCGCCTCAGCAGGCCAGGGTCAGGGCGGAGGCGTGGCGCGAGGCGCTCGGGCGCGGAGAGGTCGTCCCGTCTGAGTCCACCGTCGGCGGCGGCAGCCTCCCAGATGAGTCCATGCCCACATTTGTATTATCGCTGTCCGTCAAAAATCCAGATAAATTTTTGAAGCGTCTGCGCGAATCGAATCCGCCAGTGATTGCGCGAACCGAATCCGATAAAATCCTCCTTGACCCGCGCACGGTATTGCCAGAGCAAGACCAATACCTAATTACCAATCTCCAATTACTCATTACGGAGTCCCAATGAAATCAGACATTGATGCCCTCATGCAAGAACGCAATCTCGACGCGCTTCTCGTTCTGGGCGCGGCCGAGCACAACCCGCCCATGTATTATTTCACAGGCGGCGGGCATATTAGCGCGGCGGTGCTGGTGAAGAAGCGCGGCGAGGAACCTGTTCTTTTTTATAATGACATGGAGCGCGACGAAGCCGCCAAAACCGGCCTGCTGACAAAATCCCTGGGCGCGTATTCGTATGAAGAACTTCTCAAGGAGGCGGATGGCGATTTGACGTTGGTCAGCGCGCTTCGCTTTCAGCGGATTCTGGGAGATCTCGGAATGACGAAAGGGCGCATGGGTATGTACGGCCATGTGGAGATCAGCGGCGTTTTCGCCGCGCTGACTCATCTCCAGCGCCTCCTGCCCGACCTGGAACTGGTCGGCGAATCCGGGATGGACTCGGTCTTCATCCGCGCCATGGAGACGAAGGACGCGCGTGACGTGGAGCGCATCCGCCAGATGGGACGCCTCACCATTGAAGTCGTCCGCCGCACCGCGGAGTATCTGACCTCGCGCGAGGTGCGCGCCGACGAAGTCCTGCTCAAGGAAGACGGCTCGCCGTTGACAGTGGGGGATGTCCAAGCCAGGATCCGCCTGTGGGTGGCAGAGCGCGGCGCGGAACTGCCCGAAGGCTTCATCTTTTCCATCGGGCGCGACGCGGGCGTGCCGCACTCCACAGGCAACCCCGCCGACCTGATGCGACTCGGCCAAACCATCATTTACGATATTTATCCTGCCGAGCGCGGCGGTGGATATTTCTACGATTTCACGCGCACCTGGAGTCTCGGCTACGCCTCTCCCGAAGCGCAGGAATTGCACGGGCAGGTGCAGGAAATCTTCAACCGCCTGTTGGAAAACTTTGACTTGAACGCGTCGTTCAAGGATTACCAGCGCATGGCCTGCGAGTATTTCGAGTCCAAGGGCCACAAGTCGCAACTCAACACGGAGAATCCGCTGGAGGGCTACGTCCACAGCCTCGGGCATGGCGTGGGACTGTACATCCACGAGCGACCATTCAGCGGATTGACAGTTGATGATACGCATCGCCTCGCGCCGGGCGTGATCATCACCTCCGAGCCGGGGCTGTACTATCCCGATAAAGGCATGGGCTTCCGCATCGAAGACACGCTCTGGGTGCGTCCCGATGGCAAAATCGAAATTCTGGCCGATTATCCGTATGACTTTGTCCTGCCGATGAAGAAGTGGAAGTAGGACGCAAACCATGTAGTGACGATTTTCCTGACCCAGACCGTCAGGACTGGGTAATCGTCCCAAACGACTAAAGTCGTTACTACGTGGCACTGATGACTGAACACTGAAAACTGGTAACTGATGACCGACCTAAAACCTGCCCGCATTCTTGCCATCGAAACCTCCTGCGACGAAACCGCCGCGGCTGTCATCGAAAACGGACGCGCCCTCGTCTCCTCCGTTGTCGCCTCGCAGATGGAACTTCACGCGCGCTACGGCGGCGTCTATCCCGAAGTGGCCTCGCGCCAGCACGTGCTTGCCATTGTTCCCGTCATCGAGCAGGCGCTGGCGCAGGCGCACTTTACCCTGGACGACATGGACGCCATCGCGGTCACGCGCGGGCCGGGGCTGGCGGGGTCGCTCGTGGTTGGGCTGAACGCGGCCAAAGGTCTCGCGCTCGGCGCGGGGCTTCCGCTCGTCGGTGTCAACCACCTCGAAGGGCACATCTACTCGGCCTGGGTCTACGAGGCGGGCGAGACTCCGCCTCCCGCGCCGCAATTCCCCTTGCTGGCGTTGCTCGCTTCGGGCGGACATACCGAACTGAACCTGATGACCGATCACCTGGCCTACCGCCGCCTCGGTTCCACCCTCGACGACGCGGCGGGTGAGGCCTTCGACAAGGTGGCGCGCCTGCTGGGACTCCCGTACCCCGGCGGCCCCTCCATCCAGCAGGCCGCCGAAGAGGGCGACGCGACCCGCTTCAAGTTTCCGCGCGCCCGCCTCGAAGGGACGTGGGACTTCTCCTTTAGCGGAGTCAAGACCTCGGTTCTGTACGAGGCGAAAAAAATCGAGAAGGATGGCAGGTCGCTTCCCGTCCCCGACCTGGCCGCCAGTTTCCAGGCCGCGGTCGTGGATGTATTGTTTACGAAGACCATCGCGGCGGCGCGTGAATTCGGCGCGCGGGAGATTTTGGTGGCGGGCGGAGTCTCCGCCAATCGCGTCCTGCGCCAGGCCTTCAAATCGCAGACCGAGTTTCCCATCAACACCCCGCGCATCTCGCTTTGCACCGACAACGCGGCCATGATCGGCGCGGCGGGATATTTCCGCTACGCACTAGGACACGTCAGCGGGTTGGATGTGGATGTCCAGCCGACCTGGCCGTTGTCGTAAAACTATTGCCAACCCGCTGCCCTGAGCGGAGCGACCGAATGCACGCAGAGGGAGCGCAGTCGAAGGGCAAATCCACGGAACAAAATTTGCTCTCTGGGAATTGCCGGAGTAGTTGCGCCAGCAGTTGCACTGCTGGCGGGCGGCAGTGCAACTGCCGCCAGAACTGGCGGTACACCACACCGATTCCCAATGAGCCACAAAATTTGCTCAAGAATCCCGTCCTTCGACTGCGGGAGTACCCTCCGCTCAGGACTGTGACTTTTGTAGAAACTCGATCACCATCTTCAATGCCGCCTGGGCGGATAGTTCCTTGTTCTCGCGGCGATTCCCCTTCCAATAAAAGACTTCGGTGCGTTCGCCATCCGGCGTGACCAGTCCGAGCCAGGTGGTGCCGACCGGTTTGTCGGGCAGGCCGCCGCCGGGTCCCGCGATGCCGCTCACGCTGACGGCGATGTCCGCGCCGAGGGCTGTCCGCGCCCCGCGCGCCATCTCCAGCACCGTCTCGCGGCTGACCGCGCCGTGGGCTTTCAGGGTATCCCACGAAACGCCCAGACTGGCGACCTTGGCTTCGTACGCGTAGGAGACGAATCCGCCGAGAAAATAATCGGACGAACCAGGCACATCCGTGATTTTGTCTGCGATCAGGCCACCCGTGCAGGATTCGGCGGTGGTCAGTTTCAGCCCGCGGGCGCGGAGGAGTTGTCCAAGCAGGGTTTCCAAGGGTTGTTCCAAGTGATTCTCCGGGTAAAGAATGTTCCGATTATACTGTCATCAACTGGAAATTATTTTTATTGTCCCCATATTCAGAAACAGGTATAATTTCTACCATGTCAGTCTGGATTGGCAAGACACTCGGAAAAGTTCGCATCGAAAAATTGCTGGGCCGCGGGGGTATGGCGGAGGTCTATCTCGGCACGCATACAACTTTACAGCGCCCTGTGGCGGTAAAATTTTTGCACGGCTACTTCGAAGAAAACACGGATCTGTTTGAGCGCTTCCAGCGCGAGGCGCGCGTGGTGGCCAGCTTGCGCCATCCCAACATCATCCAGGTCTATGATTATGATGTGGCAGACGACCGGCCTTACATCGTGATGGAATACATCAACGGCCCGTCGCTGGCCGCGTATTTGAAAAGCATCCACGAACGCAGTGGGCGGATGCCGCTGGGCATGATCCGCCGTATCCTGCCCATGCTGGCGGCGGCTCTTGATTATGCCCACCAGCAGGGCGTGGTGCATCGCGACATCAAACCGGGCAACGTACTGCTCTATTCGAAGAAGGGCGACATTGAACTGGGCGAGTCCCTTCCGCAGGATGTGGAACCGCTTCTCGCGGACTTCGGGCTGGTGCGCGTTTTGGACTCGGCCAATCAAACCTCCAGCGGACTCATCACCGGCACGCCGGCCTACATGAGTCCCGAGCAGGCGCGCGGCGAACGCGTGGACCATCGCGCCGACGTGTATTCGCTGGGCGTCCTGCTCTACGAAATGTTGAGCGGACGCGTGCCATTCGATGGCGACACTCCCATCGCCATTATGAACAAGGTTCTCTTTGAGCCGCCCAATCCCATAAAAAACCTTTCCCCGGATTTGCAGGCGGTCCTGGATCGCGCCCTGCAAAAGGATCCCGGCCAGCGTTTTCAGGGCGCGGGCGAGTTATCCAATGCCTTCTTGCAAGCCCTGGGTGTCCTGGCCGAGGCAGATACTCTACCGCCGATCTCGGTATCAAAGCCAGGCGCGAAATCGTCCACCCCGCCGCTGTCTGACGCGAAAACTGCCGCGCGCTTCCGCCCTGCCTGGTGGGGAGCGATCGCGCTGATGGCGGTTGTCCTGATCGCGTTTTTTGCCTGGAAGGGGAAAACCCCTTCGGGCGTGCAGCCCTCGCCGAGCTCGACCAGCGCGGCGCACACACCATCCCCGGCCAACACTCCAACGAATGAATCTGCCACGCCATCCATGGTCGTGCCGCTGCCTGTCCTGGGAGTCTTGCGCTTTCAGGATGTGGCCGCGCGTCTCGATGGTGCAACGGTGAATGTCAGCGCTTTGCCTCTCCCGGCGCAGGGAACCCACTATGAGGTTTGGCTGGCGGAAGGGGAAAACCGGCGCAGTCTCGGGATCCTGGAACTTGACGCGGCTGGAGGCGGTACGGTCAGTTTCGTGGACGATCAGAGTCGCAACCTGCTGGCGCGTTATGACCGCATGGAGATCACCCTCGAGCCGTCCCCCGATCCCAGCCCAAATTCCTCGGGCAGGATTAGTTATTCTTCCGCCATTCCCTCCAAAGCATTGCTGCATGTCCGTCACTTGTTGGTTTTCATGGCAGACACGCCCGACCAAATTGGGCTGATCCAGGGTTTGTGGAATGACGGAATGCTGGTGGATGAGCAGGCCAATGCCATGTTAGCTGCGTTTGATGCGGGCGACAAAACCGCCGCCCGCAAGAACGCCGAAGCGATCCTCAACCTGATCGTGGGTTCGCGCTCGAGCGCATACGGCGATTTGGATGGCGATGGAGAGGTCGCCGATCCGGGCGATGGCTACGGTCTCCTGCTGAACGGGGACAGCCCCGGCTACACGGGCGGCGCGGTCTCGCATGCCCAATATGCCATGCAGAGCGGCGACGCGTCCGCCTCGGTGCTCCTGCACGGCGGACACGTCATCGTCTCCGTTACCAATGTGGAGGGGTGGTCCGCGCAGTTACGCGACCTGTGCCTGGCTATCCTGAAAAACCCCTCCGACCTGGAGATGCGCGGCATGATCGTCAACGCCGTCGCGCTGGCCGATCAAATCCTCAAAGGCGTTGACCTGGATGGCAACGAACGCATTTCTCCCATCCCGGGCGAAGGCGGCGTTTTGACGGCCTACCAACATGCCTATTACATGGCGGACATGGATATTCTCGAAGGCGAGGGGCAGGTCATGCCGCCGGGGCCGACGCCCGCAGCCACCCCTGTGCCGTACGATTATTAAACTCCCCGCAGATCACCTGCGGGGAGTTGTGTAAAAATAACTTCCCGATTTC
>CAYJLS010000132.1:0-11144 GCA_964371065.1 uncultured Anaerolineaceae bacterium
AATTCATTTTGCACCGCGCATTCGCAAGATAAATCTTGCGCTACGCCTCTTTCAGCAATTCAAACAGGCGATTCGGGCTGAGAGGCATTTCAAGGATTTCAAGTTTCCGATCATGGAACGCATTTTCAACTGCTTGTGCAAAAAGGGCAGGCACCGGGATCGCCCCAGCCTCGCCAACCCCTTTGGCGCCCAATTCATTCAAGGTGGAGCGTGTTTCGAGATGACCAACTTCGATACGCGGCATTTCAGTTGCAGAGACAACCAGATAGTCCGCGAATGAAGCGTTGAGGAGTTGTCCCGTTTCATCGAAATGGAGTTTTTCGTAATAGGCGTTGCCAAGTCCCATGGACACGCCGCCGTGGATCTGTCCCTCCAGGATCAGCGGGTTGAGCACCGTACCGCAGTCTTCCACCGTGACGTAGCGCCTGATCTTAATCATCATCGTTTCGGGGTCAACCTCAAGGATCATGGCATGGGTTCCAAAAGCCGTAGCGCCATATTGCGGACCAAAGTAAGCGGTGGACTCCAAACCGGGTTCCGTGCCCGGTTCGACCGCCCCTCGCAATGGGTTCGCCAACAAAGCCAGTTCGCCCAGGCTGATGGATTTTTGGGGAATATCCGCCACCCGCACCCGTCCGTCTCCGAGTTCCAATTCATCCTCGGGCGCTTCCAATACCTTGCCGGCTAACTTCAAAATCTTTTGGCGCACAATGCAGGACGCGGCATGGACGGCATTGCCTGCGACCACGGCGCCGCGGCTGGCAAACGTACCGGTGCCCCAGTGGAATTCGGTGGTATCGCCGGTCACGATACGCACGTCGTTCACCTCCACCCCCAATTGTTCCGCAACGATTTGGGCAAAGGAGGTGAAGTGACCCTGTCCCTGTGTGCCGATGCCCGTTGCCACATTGATCTTGCCGCTGGCTTCGACCGTCACACGCGCGCCTTCATAGGGACCCACGCCGGTCGTCTCGATGAAGGGAGCGATGGCGATGCCGACGTATTTCCCCTCTTTGCGAAGGCGAGGCTGTTCTTCTTTGACGAACTTGTCGTAGCCGATCATTTCGAGGGCTTTTTCCACGACCGCCTTGTAGTTTCCGCTATCCAGGACAAGGGGCGCGAAGGCCTGGTCAATAATCTCATGGTGGTAAGGAAAAGCATCCGGGGGAATCAAATTACGCTTGCGGATTTCCACCGGATCCATTCCTAATTCCCTGGCGGCAACATCCAACATGCGCTCGATGACAAAGATGCCTTGCGGACGCCCCGCGCCGCGCACGGGGGTAACAATGGTCTTGTTCGTGAAGACCACTTTGAACTCCGAGGAGTAATTCCTGATGTCGTATCCGCCCATGTCATGGCTTTGCGTATTGAGCGGAATGGTCAAGCCGTAAGGATCGTACGCACCGGTATCGTGCAGGAAGTTGTCTTTCAGGCCCAGGATATGACCATCGCGGCTCAGGGCAATTTCGACATCATGCACCTGCCCGCGTTCCTGGGTGGTGGCGTAAAAGTTTTCGCGGCGATCTTCGATCCACTTGACCGGGCGGTTTAGTTTCTTCGCCGCCCAGGGGATGACCATCTCTTCGGCGTAGAACATCATGATCTTGGGCCCGAAACCGCCGCCGATAAAGGGCGCGATCACCCGTACCTGATGTTCCGAGAGACCCAGCCTGGCCGCGGTCCCATTGCGGATCGGGATCGGAGCCTGGGTAGTATCCCAGATGGTGAGATGTTGACTCTTCGCATCCCAGTGAGCAACGATGCCGCGATTTTCCATGGCCGCCGCCGCGCCGCGCTCGATGACGATTCTTCTCTTGACGATCAGGTCGGCCTCTTTTTTGGCCGCCTCATAATCACCCTTCTTTTGAAAAAGCTGGGCGGCCAGATTCGACTCAAGATCATCGTGAACCAAAACACTGTTCGCCTCCAGCGCTTTTTCCAAATCAATCACAGCCTCCAACGGTTCGAACTCAACCAAAATATCCTCGACCGCGTCCTCGGCAATGTAGCGGCTCTCGGCGATGACCACTGCAATGGCCTCGCCTGCATGATGAACCTTGTCTTTGACGAGGGGAACTTGTCGGCGCGAATGGAAGATCACATCCTTGGCGGTTGGGGGCGGAGAAACCAGCGGGGGACCCGGCTGCCAGTCGTCGCCCATGTCTTCTGCCGTGAAAACGGCGACCACGCCCGGGCGTCGGCGAGCCGCGGAGACGTCAACACTGAGCAGGCGGGCGTGGGCATGGTCACTGCGCAGGAATGCCGCATGGAGCAGGCCGGGGATTTCCACGTCATCCACAAACTGGGCTTGCCCGGTCAGCAGGCGTGGATCTTCGTTCCGCATCACGCGTTTTCCGATGAATTTTTTGATCACAGCGTTATTCCTCCGTAAGGCGAGATATTATCTCGCCCTACTTTTTTCAGCCGCCAATTTGACGGCGTCAACGATATGTTGGTAACCCGTGCAGCGGCAAAGATTTCCAGAAAGCGCCTCGCGGATCTCGTCCTCGCTTGGGTTGGGATTCTGCTCGAGGAAGACCTTGACCGTCGTCAGGATTCCCGGTGTGCAAAATCCGCATTGCAGGCCGTGGGCTTCCTGGAAGGCTTCCTGGATGGGGTGCAGGTGATCAATCGTCCCCAATCCTTCGACGGTGGTGACTTCATGTCCGTGCGCCTGAATGGCAAACATGAGACAGGAACGAACTGGTTCCCCATCCAATAAGACCGTACAGGCTCCGCAGACGCCATGTTCGCAACCAACGTGTGTGCCGGTCAGGCCGAGGTCGTGACGGAGGAAGTCGCTCAACAGGGTGCGCGGCTCGACCGCGTGTTCATAGCGCGTTCCGTTGACGGTTACAGCAATATCGAATAAATTTTGCAAGGTTGTTTCCATGGTTGCCCTCTTATTGATTATCCGCGGCGCGCTGGAAAGCCTGCTCGAGCGCGCGGCGTGCTAAAACGTTTGCAAGGTGGCGGCGGAATTCTGCCGTGGCGTGGATGTCGCTGCCCGGATCAATATCTTCGGACGCGGCGATCTCGGCCGCGGCTTCAATAGACTTTTGGGAGGGTGCCTGTCCCTTGAGCAATTCCGCCGCTTTGTGAGCAACCATTGGGACATCACCGGCGCTGATGAATACCATGCGGGCCTGGTCGCAAAGACCCTTCGCATCCAGGGTGACGACAGCCGCGACTCCCACCAGCGCAAAGTCGTGAGGCCGACGCGCAACTTCCATCAAAGACCAACCCGCTCGCGCAGGCAGGGGCGGCATCGCCACCTCCACCAGCAATTCATCCGGTTCCAGGACGGTCGTAAACAGCCCGATGAAAAACTCGCTGGCCGGAACCCAGCGTTCGCCGCTCTGATTGCGGAGACGGAAACGTCCGCCCAGGGCAACGCTCAGGGATACGAGTTCCGCCGACGGGTCCGCGTGTGAGACGCTTCCTCCAAAGGTGCCGCGGGTGCGGATTTGGGGATAGGCGATCTTGGGCATGGCCGCGTGAATCAGGGGCGTCCGTTCTTCAACCAAGGGACTCGTTTCCACTTGATGATGGCGGGTCATGGCCCCCAAACGCAAACCACCATCCTCATCTGGATTTATGTAAGCAAGGTCGGGAATGTTGTTCAAATCCACCAGGATGGCAGGTTGCACCAGGCGGAAATTCATCATGGGAATCAGGCTTTGCCCACCGGCTAAAACTTTGGCGTCGTAGCCGTGTTCCGCCAGAAGGGATAAGGCTTCTTCTACAGTTGCAGGCGCATAATATTCGAATGGCGCTGGCTTCATGGAATTTCATCTCCTAAATACTGGGTGATGTTAAACTATCCGATTTTTGTTAAACTGCCAACACTGATTCAAGATTTTCCCTGAAAGCATTTTCATCATCGTTGTTGTAGAACGGCACGCCGATCAAACGATATTTCGATTTATCTTCAAATTTCAAAACCTTGTTTCCAAACTCTACGGTAATTTCTTTCAGGAAAATTGCTTTCCATTGGTCATGCTCTCGCAGGTGCGCGCCTTTTGGCTCGATAAAGAGTTGATAGGTAAGCGACTTTCCGCTTTTCTCGCGCAGGAACAAAACAAAATCAGGCTGGAAGGCCCTGCCATCGGTAAAGTTGTAAATGGCAAAATGGCCCTCGTTACGGAGGAGGTAAATGCTTTCGTATTGTTCTTTTAGTTTTTCGATGTGCCTGTCCAGCATACGGACAAACGCTTTTTCTTCGCTTGTTCCATAAATCGTGTTGAAGGCAAACCAATCCTTTGCGGAAACAAAAAACTCGAATTGCTCGTCTTTCTGCCCGCGTTCATTGTCTTTTGCAAACTTAAGGAGTTTGTCCGTGAAAATTTCATGGATGCGCGAGTAATGAAATTCCCTTGACCCTTCGTAATCAGTGTTTTGCTGGCGAACTTCGACTTCAATTGCACCGAGCAAATCCAGCATGGCGTTTAGTTTCTCGATTTTGTTTTCTTCGAGCAGGTAAACATTTCCCTGGAAGGTAATCTCCAGCCCGCTAAGATAGTTTTCAGACGCGATGAACTCACGCATGGATTCGAGATGCGGAAAATAATGTTTGAGCGAATTGAAATGATAGAACGGGTTTCTGGCGATGGCGGATTGGATGATGTTTGGCTCGATGTCCTTTACAGGCACATCTTTTCGTGTTTCTTCCGAGACAACTCCGTTTTTTCTTCTCTCTGCCAACACCGCGCTTTCGCCGCCGTGCCCTGTGGCAATGACGTATACAAAGTTTCTTTTCTTGACGCCCAAATCGGCAAAGGAATTGACGCGCTGAAAATCCTTTTCCATGGCCTTGTTGGTATAGATCAACCCGTATTTGTAAAACTGCGTCTTCTTGAACGAATCCTTGAGTTTGAGTTCCCTTGTGATTTCGTTCTCATCCATAATGCCTTGCTCAACCAACGCGGCGCGAATTTCGGCAATGTAGCGGGAATCATTAATGCTGTGATAATGCAATTCTTCGATCACGCGCAATTCGTGGTCAAGGTCACCGTCGAATTTGCGGCGGAAGCGGTCGGACCCTTTGACGGCGCTCAGGGCAAGGTTTTCGGGAAGCACAAAGGGGAAATATCGCGCGCCGCGCCCGATCAATTGCGCCTCGGACAAGGTGTTTGTGCCGATTTTTGCCCTGCCTGTATCGCGCGGCTCATAACAGCGGACAATATCAAACAGGTTCAGCACGTCCCAACCCTCATTGAGTTTTTGAACGGCAAAAATGGCGCGTATGCGGTTATTCCGATCTTCCAACGTGTTGACGAGAATTTGATATTTTTCCTTTTCGGGTTCATCGTTCACGGACAGACAATAATCTTCGTGGAACTCCTTTTTCAACCTTTCGGCGAGTTGTTCATCGTTGATCTTGTTTTCTTCAAAGAATCGAAAAGCGCGCTGGACGATGGGAATGTCCGACTTGCGGATTTTGGCAATTTCCTTTGCGCTCAACATTTCGATAATTCGATGAAAGTTGGCTTTATTCTCCTGCGATTGGGCAATGGTCTTTTGGGCTTTGAATAAAAGCACGGGTTTCAGGTTGATGCGATATTTCGCCGCGACTTCCTGTTTGTACTGGCTGAGAATCAATGCCTGAAGGATGCGTTCATTCAAATCAAAGTCGGAGTAAACCAGCGTCACATCTTTCGAGAAGCGGTCATTCCGAAATTCTGGCAGGTCATATCGGAAGATGACTTTATTGCGGTATTTATTCACCATCGCAGGGTGGGCAAAATCGTGCGTGGCGGTAAATTCGAGCAGGAGATTCTCGCGGTTCTGCTCGAAAATTTTCTGTACCGTGTTTTCCCAACTATCGAACATCTCGATTTCAGATTTGGTCTGCACGTTTATATGATGGGCTTCATCGGCAATCAAGGCCACCTTATGTTTGCGGAAGTCCTCATAAGTAATGGTGTTTTCTTTTTCGGTCGTCAGGTCGGAATGGAGTTTTTGAATGGTGGTAAAGCAAATGTTGATTTCGTTTTGATTTACGCCTTCAAAATTATCAACGGGGGAAACGCGCACGCGGCGGTTCCCGATGTTGATATCCGCATTGAAAAGATATTTGATGGAAGCGGGATTGAGAAAATTGTCCTTCGTCTTTTCGATGATGTTGGTGGAATTGACAAAGAACAGGAAGTTTCGATAGCCCTGTTCGTACAGATAAAGAATCAACCCCGCCATGATGAGCGTTTTGCCGCTTCCTGTTGCCATGTTGAACAGAAAATGCAGGGGAAAGGTTTTGCTGGGAAAATCGTTTTTGTAGCAATGAAAGAATCGCGCGAAGGCTTCGATTTGATAGCCGCGCAATTCGTATTTGGGGTTGAGATTCAATTTCACAGAATCGGGGATTTCTTTTCGTAATCCGCCGAACTGTGAAAAAGCGTCTAACGACTGGTAAAGAAACAGGTCGGGCATTTACACTTCTCCGTAAAATGCTTTGTTCAATGCCTTATCTTCTTTGCTGACTTTAAACTGCGCGTCGTCAATCTCCGAAAGATTCACGTACAACTGGTTTTTGTCGAGCAGTTCTGCCAGCAATTTCTTTTGTTTTTCAAATCCATTTTCTGTCTTTCCAATGGCATCAAAGTCTTTGATTGCTTCCTCTGGAACTTCGGGATTGACGTACCAATTCAGGAACGAGCCTTCCGCCATTTCCCGCCAGATTTTCAACAGTTCCTTGCTGGTCTTCGCGGCTTGAATGCGCTCTATGAAGGCTTCGTTGTATTTCATCAGTTCGCAGTAAATAAAATCTCCCTGCCCTTCTTTTTCAATGACTTTATGTACACGCTCTCGCGTAACTGTTTCCACATAATCCATTTGCTCACAGATAATAAATTTGCGGTTGCCGCCATCCTTATTCAACTCCAATACGGCGTGCGCCGTCGTTCCGCTTCCACCAAAGAAATCTAAAATAAGCGCCTCTTTATCTTCTGGCACAACAGCATACAAACAATCAAAAACATTCCAAAGCGATTTTGGAAAATCAAAAGCGCAGTCTGGGACAAGAGATTTAACTATCTGTGTGCCATAAATATTCGCGTCATATCGCCTGTCTTCCCAAACAGTTCGGTACGTTCCAAAATCCTTGCCGATTTCGATTTCATAGCCCGTTTTAATTTTCTTGGCGCGCAACAGATGTTTAATTTCATCTACACTCTGTCGGGCGTATCTCCACTTGCGTTCAACTTTGCTTTTATCTATGGGATAAACCAAATAACGATTTCCATCTTTTACGGTTTGCGCGGCTGGATGTTCTTCGTCGTCAAGCACGTCGCCAAAACCGACAATCTCGTCGTTTTCGACAATCACAGGGTAAAAGCAGTTTTTAGCGTCCTCTCTTGCCGATTCGCCGCCCCAATTTCTGAGATTAGACCAATCAATATCTTCTCCGTTTATTCGGCGGTTGCCTATTACTTTCTTTCCTCTCGGAATGACAAAGAAAGCGTACTCATGGGTATAAGAAAAATTCGTTCCTTGTACGCCGCGTGGATTATGAACAATAGTAATACAATGAATTTCATATTCGCTGAACAATTCATTCAACAGGACGCCTAAATATGCTTGTTCGTTTTCGTCTATGGCAACAATCAAAACTCCGTCTTTTCGGAGCAGATCTTTAGCGACTTCCAACCTGTTTTTCATAAATGTTAACCAGGTTGAATGGTTGAAAGCATTGTTGTAGGCAAAGGTGTTTGATTTACTATCGGGGTTATACGGCGGATCTATATAAATCAGTTTAACCTGCCCGCGAAACTGGGTTTTGAGCGTGTGCAAGGCTAATAGATTGTTGCCTTTAATAATCAAGTTCTCGCGAATAACGTTGTTCTCATCGCGCTTAAATTCTTTTACAGGTTCTTTCCCTTTTGGCGTATAACGCGCAAAGTTAGTCAATACTTTAGGGTCGAGCAGTCGGTTGATTTCATCCTGCGCCAGAACTTCATTGAAGAAAATCTCTTTCCGCTTTTCTTCATCCTTTTTTTGCCCGCCTTCCAAAACCGTGTCTTTGTAAGCCCAAGCCAACGCCACTTCGCCGCGCTCGCGCAAATATTTTTCGCCAATGGTCAAGCCAATGCGATTGCGAAAACGGGTATAGGAATTGTCCAGAAAATTCTTTTGGGAAATGTATTCGAGAAAAGTATTGATGTTGAAAATCCAATGATCCTCGATATCATCGAAAAACTTGGCTTTGATTTCCTTGTC
The DNA here is from genome assembly GCA_964371065.1 of uncultured Anaerolineaceae bacterium. Taxonomy (GTDB): domain Bacteria; phylum Chloroflexota; class Anaerolineae; order Anaerolineales; family Villigracilaceae; genus Denitrolinea. The sequence continues at coordinate 8,218 of CAYJLS010000132.1, forward strand.
CGAAAGCAAGAGTTTTACAAGGTCATGGTCAATCTTCCAGGCGCGGTCTTGCACGGCGGCAATGAGTAATTCGCCTTCATCGTCTACAAGATTGTGATCCGTTTTGAGCAGGTCAATAAGTTTCGAGTTGAAAGACATAATATCTCCATTGTGGATTGAGTAACGCAATTATAAAGGTTATCGTAATTTGTAAACCTTCGGGATGGTGTGTAACATCGGTTAATCTATTGATGTTGGGGCAAGCGTTCCGTCCACAGCGGCGAGTGGACAGATTTGCCGCCTGTCCATAACTGGTAGGTGATTTGCATGTGACCCAGGTGCAGGGAAGTGTGATCAATCACGTGCAAAATACCCCAGCGCACCGGGACGGCGCGGCCTTTTACCTGGCGCGTGCCGTTTAAATCGGATTCGCTCAACTCGGAAAGCACCTCCCTGGTTTCCCCCGCCACCTTCTCCAACACCCGGATCAGTTCCGTTGCAGAAGCCGCGACCGTCGCAAACTCCGCGTCGCGGTCGCGCGTCTCTGGCCGACCGCCGATCACCTCCGCGATCCAGAAATGCTCCGCGCCTGCAACATGGACGGCCAAAACAGCCAGTGAGTTGGTGGCGTGATCGTCCCTGCCTTCGATGGGACGCCAATTCAGGGCCTCGGCGGGCAATTCGGCGAGCAGGCCGGAAATCTGACCGCGCAGGTCTTCGAGCCGATCCAGATAATTCTCCAACTCGGATGTCATTGTTTCTCGCTTATGGTCCGTCTGACAAACTCTGCAAAGGATGTGGGTTGCCGTCCGAGCAGACAACTCAAAGCGTTTGTGTTGCCCGTAAATCCATAACGTTCATAATAACAGAACATTTTCATCAAGGCCAATACTTGATAGTCGCCCAGGCCGGATGACCGGGCGACTCGCTCCCACGCTTCGAGCGATACCGTCTCCGCTTCCACCGGACGTTCAAGTTGGTCGGCCAACGATTGGGCGATTTCCAGCTGAGACATCGTCCGCGTGCCAACCAGCTCGATGGTCGCGCCCCCGTACCCAGATCCAGAAAGAACGAGCGCGGCGGCCCCGGCCACATCTTCCAGGTCAACCAAACTCAGGCGCGTCTTCGTCGAATACGGCGTCGGATATCTGCCGTTCTCGATGATTTGATTCCACGACGCCAAAACATTCTGCATGTAGACGGTCGGTTGCAAAATGGTAAAGGGCAACCCTGATTCAAAGAGCAGTTCCTCGACGCGCATTTTTTGCCAGTGGTGCGGCATGGCTTCGATCTGCGGATGCAAAACCGAATGGAAGACGAAGCGCTCAACGCCTGCGGATTGCGCGGCGGCAATGACGTTCCTTCCGATGGTCGCCTCGTCCGGGCCGACGTTGGGGGCAATATGATAAATTGCCCGTACACCTTGAACCGCCTGCCCGATAACGAACTGGTCGAGCACATCACCGACGATTACATCAGCAACGCCAAGCGCATTCATCGAGGAAACTTGATCATGCCGGTGAACCAACGCCCGGACAGTTTCTCCACGTTTCGCAAGCGCCCGAATGACTGCCCGGCCGGTTTTACCAGCCGCACCTGTGATAAGAATCATAGTCAGTAATGACCGTAGTAACCGCTTCGCGTCAGTCGTTTAGTAAAAAGCGACTGCGCCTGTCCTGACGGACGGTGTCAGGACAATCCCCAACTCCAGACTTCGGAAGTCTCTGGCTTGGCGAAAAACATTTGACGTTCATCATCATTCTCAGTATAATAAGTTTACCAATAAAACGGAAGCGCCCAGAAATGGGCGGAAGACCGTTTTACCCGCCCCTGATGATAAGGTTGCCAAGTGAGGCAGCCTGCCGTACCAAGAGTACGGATAGTCGGGGGTGTTTTATTTAATCCATCTGCCATAGATCAATGACACAGTTGCGAAACATGTAGAAATACTTGCTATCTTTACGCCAGACATGCTCGCGAATTGCCCCTGCAACCATATCTGCCAGTTGTAAGCCATCATCTGTCCGAGAATCACCAGAAACAATTTTCTTGAAAGGGCGTTCCCGTTTTGCCTGTTTATATGCCACCGAAAGATGAATCCGCAAAGCCTTGCGGACTGGCTCGGCCGCGCCATCCAAAACCAAAACATCATCCCCAATATCCAAAGGCGAAGCGCGCAAGACCAATTCGGTAATCAATTCGATAACGACATTCGTTCCGCTCAACCCTTTAAGTGCGGGCGGTATCTGGTTTTTTAGAAAGACTGCCGCCCGCACGCGAAATGAGACGGGATTCAGCGCCCCAAAGAATACCTGCTTTTGCGCGTCAGTCATGGGATGGAAGTGAAACTCAAAATTGGGCGATACTCGCAACTCCCGCCGAATCTTGCTGAACTCCTCGATTGGATCGCGGTTGGGCAGTTGAACCATAGCCAGCACAAAATATGGAACGCCTTTGAAACTGTGCAATCCTGGGTCGCCCGACTCGTCAACGAAAAAATATTGCGGCATAAAGTTATACAGCCAGCCTCTCTGTAAATTTTACAGTCTCTTCCACCTTGCTCCTGAGTTTGGGCGGCAGTTGTGCGAAGCGTGCCGCCCAAACAATATGACGCGCTAAAACTTGTCAGCCTGAAATTAACCGCCTTCTTTGAAAGCCACGAAGCGTCCCCACATGGATTCCGTTTCCATCGCTTTTTGCAGGTAACAGCCGATGTAATAGCGGCCGCTCTTTGCGGTGGCAATATCGCCTGCAAGATTCTCGGCATGGACGATATGCTTCGGGAAGAGGTTGAGGTGCATATCCTGATAGAAGCCTTCCAACGGGTACATCTCATCCCAATCCTTGCCAAAGTCCTTGACCAGTTTGGCGTTGGCTTCCGCAAAGGTTTTGGGATGCCAGAGGCGCATGATGGTGTTCATGGGATGGTCGGCGGAGACCGCGTCCAC
>CAYJLS010000133.1:0-11042 GCA_964371065.1 uncultured Anaerolineaceae bacterium
ACGTCGGGATTTGTGCGGGGGGAGGGTGGGTAACTGCCCTCCCTACCGCGACGAACGCACGGATTTACGCGGAACAATAAAAAAATCCGTGTAAATCCGTCAAATCCGCGTAATCCGTGTACCGAATTTAGGGAACAAACTCCTCCAAAAACGCGGCCACGTTTTCCCCGAGCGCGTCGGTGTTGTAGCCGCCTTCCATGATGACCGCAGTAGGGAGGTTTAGCGCGGCGATCCTATTACCAATCTCGCGGATACCTTCGCGCGTGATCTTGAACCTGCCTAGCGGATCGCCCTCGTAAATGTCCATGCCCGCAGAGACGACCAGATTGGCGGGCGCGAACTCGCGTACGAGCGCAAGCGCTTGATCGAGCGTTTGCAGATAGGCGGCATTGTCTGTGCCTGCGGGAAGGGGGAAGTTGCGGTGGAAGCCCAGTCCCTCGCCCGCGCCTATTTCCATCGCGTAGCCAGCATAGTAGGGATACTCGAAGGACGGGTCGGCGTGGATGGAAATCGTCAGCACATCGCGGCGCGCGTAGAAAATATCCTGCGTGCCATTGCCCGCGTGATAGTCCACGTCGAGGATGGCGACCTTCCCGAAGCGGGTCAACCACTGCGCGGCGATGGCGGCGTTGTTGAGGAAACAGTATCCGCCTGCGATCTCGCGTCCCGCGTGGTGGCCGGGAGGGCGGCATAATGCAAAAGATGAAAGAGGAAAGATGAAAGATGAAGAGGGGGAGTGGAGGGTGGAGAGTGGAGGGCGCGCGATGAATTCGACGGCAGACAACGCGCAGTTGGCGGAGGAGAGGGCGGCGGGGTAGGTGCCTTCCACGATGGGAACGCTCAAGTCGAGCAGGAAGAATCCCGCCTTGCCGAGAATCGTCTCCGGCAGTTGGTCGCGCTTGGCGGCGAAGGTGGCGGGCATGAGCGCGATCTTCTCAGCCGCCGCGGGGCTGTCAGGATCGGCGGCCAGCCACTCGGTCCAGGCAGAGGCGAGAAAGGCTAGATATTCCTCGGAATGCACCGCGCGGAGCGGGTCGAGTCCAAAGTCGCGCGGCGGCTCGATGTCGGCCCAGTCCGTTTTGCGGAGCGCGGCCAGGATGCGATCCATGCGTTCAGGCGATTCGAGATACGGCACGCGCTGTCCGCCGTCGAAAACTTCAAAGGCCGGGTTGTGCAGGCGATGGGTTTCCGAAAAATATATTTCCATGTTGCTCCGTCTGTGCTATTATATAATACCCACGGTCACAAATTGCGCTTTCCGCCTTCTAAAAAAGCGCAATTTGTGACCGAGTGCGGTATAACCACGGAGGAAACATGGAATTACAAATTGCCCTGCAGACCCGCATCTCGGTGCCGAAGGTGAAAGCCGACGCCCTGCCGCGGAATGTGATCGAAAAATTGTTGGACGCCGGAAACCAGGCCCCGAACCATCACCGCGTGCGCCCGTGGCGTTTCTTTGTTTTGACGGGCGCGGCGCGCGAACGATTGGGTGACGTGATGGCCGCTTCGCAACGGGACCGTCGGCCGGACCTGCCGCCTGACGCATACGAAAAAACCCGCGCCTTGCCCCTGCGCGCGCCTGTGGTGATCGCGGTGGGTGTGGATATTCCCGCGCCTGATTCCAAAGCCATCGAGATCGAGAATGTTTGCGCGGCCGCGGCCGCCTGCCAGAATATCCTGCTGGCCGCGCACGACCTGGGTCTCGGCGCCATGTGGCGGACGGGAGAATGGGCGCGCGACCCGAAGGTGAAAGCCTTCTTTGGCTTTCCCCCCGAACAGCATCTGATCGCGTTTCTCTATGTGGGGATTCCCGAAGGGGAGACGAAATTCACCGAGCGTCCGCCGGTGGAGGATCGCGTGGTGTGGATGAAATAAATTCAGAATTAGGAATTATGAATTTTGAATTCCTAATTCTGAATTCTCTACCGTACATCCGTCATTGCGAGGGTGTTCTTCCCGAAGCAATCTCCTCTCGCAACGCGGGGATTGCTTCGTCGGGAAGAGCGCCCTCCTCGCAATGACGAAATTTACTCGTATTTGTACGGTAGAGAAATTCTGAATTCATAATTTATCCGTGATGCCGGTAGATCATCTCGCCGGCCGGCACACGAACGGGGAGCCTGTTCTGCGATGGGGGCAGGGGACAGGTGGCGTAGTCTGTGTAGGCGCAGGGTGGGTTGCGGGACTTGTTGAAATCCAGGATCACTTCGCGGTCGTTGGGGGGATCCACATCGAGGAAGCGTCCGCCGGGGTAAGAACCGTTCCCGTTGGTGGGATCGTAAAAATTGAAGAACAAGCCGGTGTCGGTCTTTTCGGCCTCGAGGCGGCATTCCTTTCCGCCTAATGTGAAGACGGCAAAACCGGGGAATTCCGCGTCGTATTCCTCGCCGATCACGTCGCGAATCTTCAGGACGCGCGGCGGGTCATAGGGGACGAAGCGCGCTGTAATGCGAAAATCCGGGTTGATGGGGTAGTGATTCAGGCCGGTGAAGTTCTTGCGCCCGGAGTGATCCCTGTCCCAAACGCGGATCAGGCAATTCTTGCCGCGCTTAATCGCCACCAGCATGATGCTTCCCAATTCGAGGAAGTCGGGGTTCTCTTCAATATCGGTATGCAGGGCTTTTGCGCGGACGGGTTCGCATTCGCAAGTTACCTTTGCGCCATCGTTGACCTTGATGGTGACCACGTCGTTTTTATATTGGAAAATGCCCGCATTCGCGGGGACGTCCGGATTTTCCAATTGAATGTCGTTGGACTTGTCACTGCCAAAAGTGTTATTGCCCTCCTCCAGCCAGAACAACCCTGCCAGCGCCAGCCAACTGCGTTCGTTTTCCCTCAGGCGGGTTTCGCGCTCGGCGCGAAATTTCAATATTTGGTTTTCGTAGGCTTTGTGGGATGTCATGGGGGCAACTATACAACAAAATTTTCTTTTGGGCTAGGGCGAAATTCGATGGCCTCCTTGCTGAGTGTGGCGAACCAATGCCATGCCAAATCTACCGCGAAGCGCGCCACACCTGCCCTGGCGGGCGGTGCCAGGGAGAACGCTAAGACGAGCGATTAAATCTTTGAGAACTTCGCGGTTCAAATAAGATATTCATTTTGCCTCCAAACGATAAAGAATTTTGCGGATTTTACACCCGATTTTTCGCGAATGCAAATTATCCTTGAGATGCAAAAGCGCCAATTTCCAGATTTCCAATTGCCTTGAACAAATCCTCGCGTTGCAGGATGACAGCCACATTGCTTTCCCCGGAACCCATTGATAACTCGTCCTCCGCAAGCAGACTTTCATCCGCCAAAATTGGCAGGGGACGAGGCAGGCCGATCGGGGAGACCGTGCCGACGCGGTAGCCCGTTGCTTTCTGGACCTCGGCCGGGTCCGCCATCGTGAGCCGCGACTGGCTGAAGTGGGCGCGCAGGGCGGGCCACGAGATCTGCGCCGCGCCTGCCATCAGCACCATGGCGAAGCGCCCCTCGCCGAGGCGAAAGACGATGGAGCGGACAACCTGCCCGATGCGCTGGCCGCGCTCGGAGGCGGCCTGCTCCAGCGAAGTGACATGTCCCGTATGGCGAAAAACGCGGTGCGGGATGCCCAGTTCGGTCAGTTTTTGGGAGGCGGGAGGGAGGGATGTCATGGTTATCAGAAGCCAGGTTTCTTCAAGAAACCTGGCTTCTACTTATTTTGGCTGAAGCGCCTTTACCGCCTCCCGCGCCAGCATGGAAAGTTCGCGGTCACCGCGGTCGTCGGCGATGGGTTCGAGGATGGCGAGGGCGCGCGGGTCGCCGAGATCGGCAAAGGATTGAATGGCCTGCTTTTGCACAAGGCGGTCATGGTCTTTTAGCGCTTCGGCGATCAGCGGCAGGACGCGCGCGTCTTTGATTCTGCTCAACGCGAATAAAGCGTGCATGCGGATGCCGGCTTCGGGATGTTTAAGCGCCTCGGCCAGGACCTCGAGGGCGGCCGCGCCAAAACCCGCCAACGACTCGGCCGCGGCGCGTCCCACCTCGTAGTGCATATCGTAGAGAGTCATGCCCAGCGCTTCGACGGCGCGCGTATCGTGGATTCGCCCGAGCAGGATGGCCGCGTTCTTGCGGACGGTGCCCTCGTAGTTGGCGAGCGCGCCGATCAGCGGTTCGACCGCCTCTGCTCCAAATTTTTCAATGGAATCCAACAGCGGGCCGGAGGCATTCTCGCGCTCGTACCACCAGAACGAATCGCCCAACGCCTCGATGAGATAGGGGACAGCCTGCGGGAGGCGACTTTCGGCCAGTCCCTGCGCGGCGGCTTGGCGGACTTCGATCTCGGTGTCTTCGAGCAACAGGTCTGAGAGGCGGATGAGGCAACGCGCGTCCCTGAATTTTCCCACCGCCAACGCGGCGGCGATGCGGACGGTCGGTTCCTGGTCGCCGAGCAATTCGATCAACACGGGGACGGATTGCGCGTCGCCGATCCTCGCGAGCGCGGACGCGGCACGCGCTCGGACGGTGAAGAACTGTCCATGCGCGGCTTCTGTCAGGGCGGGCAGGGCGCTTGGGTGGCGAATCTCTCCCAGAATATCGGCGACCAGTTGTCGGGTCTCAGGATGCGCCGTGGCAAGGGACTGGGAAAGGCGCGGGATGGCGGTCGTCCCCAGTTTGATGAGCAGTTGGGCAGACATCGTCCGCAGGTTGGAATCTTTGCCTGCCAGCGCGTCGAGCAATCCATCCACGGCGGCGGGACCGAGGCGCAAAATCTCATTGGCGGCCTGTGCGCGTTTGGCGGGGTCGCCCAGTTGAGCGATCCATTTTTTGGAGTCGTCTTTTTTCCCGGTAATCCAGTCCATGTCCCTATTTTACTCTCTTCTCAAACACGAAGACCCCCGCGAACGGGGGTCTTTTGCGGGGCGTGGGAAAAGGAAATTTAAAGGCCTTTGACGAGCAGGCCGAGGACGAGCAGAACGAAACCGATGAACAAAAGCCAGAAGGCAGCAATGGGGATTGCGGTGAAAATACCCAGCTGGCTGAGCAAACCAAGCAAACCAAGAACAACGGCGATCCAGAAGGTAATGGCTTTAGGGGGAGTGAGTTTCATTTGCATTCTCCTTTAGAATGGTTGCTTGTGGGTTCCCACACCCAGAACTTACAACACAAATTATAGTGATAAGTTACATTATTGTAAATCATAAAAGAAAGTTCGCGGACTCTCAGAAATTCTCAAATCATACCGAATCGGTACGAATTTGCGCTATAATGCCGTCGCTATAGACGGGAAGGGCACAACGCCGGGGTTTCCCCGGTGTTATTTTGCCTGAACTTATCCAATTTAAAGACAGGTGGAAATGCACCTGAAAACAACGGAGTAATTTTTGATGAAGAAAGAACAGCAACTTGATTTGTACCACCAGATGGTGCTGATCCGCCGCGTGGAAGAACGCGGCGCGGAAATGTATCAGGCCGGCAAGATCGGCGGTTTCATGCACCTGTACATCGGGCAGGAAGCCGTCTCGACGGGTTTGATCGCGGCGCGTGAGCCGCGCGACCGCGTCATCACCGCCTATCGTGACCATGGCGTGGCTTTGAACTGCGGCATTTCTGCAAATGAAGTGATGGCAGAATTGCTCGGCAAAGCGACGGGCGTATCCAAAGGCAGGGGCGGCTCGATGCACATGGCAGACACGTCCAAGAATATGTGGGGCGGACATGCCATTGTGGGCGCGCACCTGCCCATCGCTTCGGGACTAGCGCTCGGCGACCAGTATGCCGGGAATGACAATGTGACCATCTGCATGTTTGGCGACGGTGCGACCAACATCGGTTATTTCCATGAAGCGTTGAATCTGGCGAAGACCTGGGGCTTGCGCGTGCTGTGGGTGTGTGAGAACAATATTTATGGCATGGGCACTTCGGTGGAACGCGCTTCGGCGGTAACGGAAATCCGCCAGAAGGCTGAAGGCTATAGGATGAAGAATGGTCAGGCCGACGGCATGGATGTGATGAAGGTCTACGAGGCCGCGAAGGAAGCGATTGAGTACGTCCGCAAGGAGGGCCAGCCGTATCTGCTCGAAGTGGATACCTACCGTTTCCGCGGCCACTCGATGGGCGACCCTGAACGGTATCGCAAGGCCGAGGAAGTGAAGAAGTGGCAGGAGAACGACCCGATTGGAATTTTCCGCAAGCAATTGTTGGATAAGAAGACCGCCACTGCGAAGGCGTTGGATGAAATCGAAGCCCAGGCGGAAGAGGAAGTGAACAAGGCGGTTGAGTTCGCTGAGGCTTCGCCCGAACCCGCGCTGGAAGATTTATTCAAGGATATTTACGTAGACAATTAAACACAAAGGACACGAAGTACACAAAGTTTTTTTCTTTAATTCCTTAGTGACCTTTGTGCCCTTCGTGTTTAAAAAGAGGAATTGATACACATGGCAAAAATCACAATGCGCGAGGCCATCTCGCAAGCACTTATGGAAGAAATGGATCTCGATCCCGCAGTCTTTATTCTCGGCGAGGAGGTCGGCGTTTGGGGCGGGACGTACGCCGTCACCAAAGGTTTTTATGACAAGTACGGCGCGGCGCGAGTCAAGGATACGCCCATCGCCGAGAACGCCATCATCGGCGCGGCCATCGGCGCGGCGATGGTGGGACAACGTCCCATCGCAGAATTGATGACGATCAACTTCGCCTTCTCTGCGATGGACTATATTGTCAATCAGGCCCCGAAACTTCATTATATGTTTGGCGGACAGTTCACCCTGCCGATGGTCATTCGAGCCGTCGGCGGCGGTGGACGTCAGCTTGGTGCGACTCATTCGCAGACTCCCGACGCCATCTTCGCGCACTTCCCTGGCCTGAAGGTTGTGTCGCCTGGAACGCCAGAAGATGCCAAAGGTCTTTTGAAATCAGCCATTCGGTCGAATGATCCGATTCTCTTTATCGAGCACGCCACCATGTACCAGGTCCGCGGCGAAGTGCCTGAGGGCGAGTATCTCATCCCGATCGGTAAATCCAAAATCCAGCGCCCAGGCAAAGACGTTACCATCGTGACATATTGCAAAGGCCTCGAACTTTCCATGAAGGCCGCAGAAGAATTGTCCAAAGAAGGCATTGAAGTTGAAGTTGTTGATCTTCGCACGCTTCGTCCGCTCGACATGGAACCCGTTCTCGAATCGTTCAAGAAAACAAATCGCGCAGTCGTCGTCGAAGAAGGATGGAAATCCTACGGCGTCGGCAGCGAGATCGTCAGCCGCATTTACGAAGAAGCATTTGATTACGTCGACGCGCCCATCCTGCGCGTGGCGCAAAAAGAAGTCCCGCTTCCCTACAACCGCATGCTCGAACAGGCCGCGCTTCCCCAAGTCGCAGACATCGTCGCGGCGGCGAAGGAGGTCTTGAAATAATGGCTGAAACCATCAACATGCCCAAGCTCGGCTTTGACATGGCCGAGGGCCTGCTTGTCCGCTGGGTCAAGCAGGTGGGCGAAAATATCAACAAGGGCGATGTGCTAGCCGAGATCGAAACCGACAAGGCCACCGTGGAAGTTGAATCTTCCGCGAGCGGCGTCGTGCTGCAACTCGTCGTGGACCAGGGCACGATGGTCCCGGTCAATGCGCCGATTGCGGTCATTGGTGTCGCTGGTGAAAAGGTGGATGTGACGAAGCCGTTGAACCCTTCGACAGGCTCAGGGCAGGCCGTTGAACGTTCAACGTTAAACGTTCAACCTGTCCCGACAGTTGCTCCCGTTGCTCAGGCATCCGCTCCGCTGGAAACCGGTTCCGTTAAAGCGTCCCCGCTTGCGAAGAAGATTGCGCGTGACAACAAAGTTGATCTCGCCAATATTCATGGCACGGGTCCCGGCGGGCGGATCGTGAGGCGCGACATCGAGTCAGTCATCAGTCATCAGTTATCAGTGACCAGTGTTCCGTCCACGCAACTCAATTACCAATTACCAATTACCAATCCCAACGATAAAGTTGTTCCCGTTACAAAGTTGCGTCAGGCCATTGGCCGCAGGCTTGTGGAATCGAAAACCACCATTCCTCACTTCTACGTCACCCACGAATTCAAAATGGATGCGCTGCTCGACATGCGCAAACAGGTCAACGAATATCTGGGTGAGAAGGAAAAAGTTTCGGTCAATGACTTTATTCTCAAAGGCGTGGCGCTCTCACTGCGTCAATTCCCCAATTTGAACGCGACCATCAAGGGCAATGAAGTCATCCAATTCGGTCACGTCAATATCGGTGTGGCGGTGACAGTCCCTGGCGGATTGATGACCGTCGTCGTCAAAGACACGGACCAAAAAACATTGCGCCAGATTTCAGGTGAAGTCAAAGTCATGGCCGCGCGCGCCCGCGACGGCAAGGTCAAGCCTGACGACGTGGACGGCTCTACGTTCTCCACATCCAATCTGGGAATGTACGATGTCGAAGATTTCATCGCCATCATCAATCCGCCCGAGGCCGCGATTTTGGCAATTGGCTCTGCTCGTGAAGTGCCTGTCATGGAAAGTGGTGAGTTGAAGGTGGGTTGGAGAATGAAGGCCACTATCTCCGTTGACCACCGAGTCAGCGACGGGGCAGAAGCGGCGCAATTTATGCAGGCGCTGGCAGGCTTCCTGGAAAACCCCGTCAGGATGTTGGTGTAATCAATCGAGATTTGGGTGTAAAATTCAAGATATGCCCACAATCCAGATTGACGGATACAAATTCCGTTTTTACTCTTCTGATATTCAAGAGCCTCCTCATGCGCACGTCATACATGGGGACGATGTCGCAAAAATATGGCTTTTGCCTGTGAGCATTGAATACAATCATGGTTACAGTCAGCCTGAACTTAATCGTATTGTGCGATTAACCCTGAAGAATCAGGAAAGATTACTGGAGGCTTGGAATGATTACTTCAACCCTTAGTATTGACACTCAAGTTCAAGCAGAAGAAGTTCGTTTTGAAGCCAATATATTGCGCATTCTTCTCAGCGATGGACGTGAGATTAGCCTGCCTATTGACCAAATGGATTGGCTCAAATGGTTGGCGCAAGCCGCGCCTGAGCAACGCGTCAAATGGACGATTGAACCAGGCGGTTTCGCCATTTATTGGGATGAATTGGATGATGGCATCGAAATCGAGCATTTGTTGAGCAGACAGCCATTGGTATAGCGTTAGGCTGTCGCTACTGCATGCAAGCCACCATCTCCGTTGACCACCGAGTCAGCGACGGGGCAGAAGCGGCGCAATTTATGCAGGCGCTGGCGGGGTTCCTGGAAAATCCTGTGAAGATGTTGGTGTAGGATATGCAGCCCTCCAAGTTTTCCAAAAACTCGGAGGGCTTTTGTTATGCTATACTTAACGCATGGATACAACAAACAATTTTCCAAAAATAGATAGAACTGCATTCACGGTTGTATCGTCATTTGAAGAAGGCGACAAGCAAGACAAAGAATATTGGCTTTCCAGAACGCCTTACGAGCGTTTGCAGCACATGGAACTTTTACGGAGGATCAATTATGGATCTAACGCTACCGCCCGACTTCAAAGAGTTCTTGAAATTGCTGAAAGAGCATGATGTCCGCTATCTATTGATCGGGGGGTATGCAGTCGGTTATCACGGATACGCTCGCGCCACTGAGGACATGGATATATGGGTCGCCATTCACCCTGAAAATGCGGAAAGGCTTGTTACTGTTTTGCGAGCCTTCGGATTTGACCTGCCTGAGCTCAAGCCAGAACTTTTTTTGAAAGAAAAACAAATCGTACGCCTGGGCGTTCCGCCGGTGAAACTTGAGATCGGCACATCTATTTCAGGCGTAGAATTTGATGAGTGCTATCAGGCGCGAGTGGTGGATGAATTGGATGGGGTGGAAGTCAATCTGATTGATTTGGAACATCTCAAACAGAACAAGAAAGCAAGCGGAAGACTAAAAGACCTTGCCGATCTTGAAAAACTGCCATAACCGAACTTGCGTATGAAGGCCGCCATCTCCGTTGAAACGCGAGACCTGACATGCGATGCCCTGAGCTTGCCGAAGCGTTTCATCCGCGCCACGATTAATGATAGCCTGCGTGAAGATTGTGGCGCGGATTTATCAGACCCTCGCGGAGACACCTTCGGCAGGTCTTCAGTTTGTTGTTGGAAAATCCTGTCAGGATGTTGGTGTAGGAAAGTGAACACGGACGAAAAAATCCCGTCCGTGTTTTGTTTCTGTTACTTAAGGGCATCCAAAGCTTAAGAACTTTGGATGCCTTTGAAGCCAACAGCTTTGTGTGCGCTACTTTTTCTTATCAATCATTCGGACACTATCTACTCCTATGATTCTTAGACCGTCATAGGTTGCGCCTGTCAATGTACCTTCTGTCGCGCTACAAGCGAGATTAGTGTCTCCCAGCCTGAAGTGGAAGACTAAATCGATGTCCCCATCTTTATCCACATCTTCCTCGTGACGTTGGGGTTCGCCTGTTTTCTTATCGGCGTGCGTTTCGCCGGCACCCTCAAAGGTGACCGTGGTGGCATCAATTGACAACGCATCAAATGTATCTGTTGTCAAAACCGCCACAGTAATGACCTCGTTTTCGTTTTTGCAGTTCACGGAATTGGGATCACTTCCGGGCTTAATGTCAATAACTACATCTTGGAACAGTTCTTTCGCTCACAACTTGTGAAAGGAAGTGTTCTCTTGTAAAGGGTTGCCCGTCCCTGTTATTGAGGCCAGAAACGTGAACGTTGAAGTTGTAACTGCCTGCAAGCGAAGTATTATTAAAGGCATTCGCGTAAACTCCATCGTTGGCACTACCGTCTCCATGTTGTCCGTCATCATAAAGTTCGAATGTGTACTGACTAAGCGCAGGATCTTCGGCAGTAACTAGCATTGTGGCTCCGTAGATATATTCCGGGCCTGTCGGAGCAGCGGAAAAGCTATCTTCGATACTCGCTGTCAACTTTATAGGATCTCCCGCGAAATATTCGGATTTGTCACCATCAACAGAAAGGAGCATGGCATCTCTTGTAGATGTTATGATTGTATATTCCTCTTCATTTGATGAAGTTGCTTTACCAAAGACTCTCATCGTCC
>CAYJLS010000134.1:0-10982 GCA_964371065.1 uncultured Anaerolineaceae bacterium
AGGAAACGCAAGCCATGTAGTGACGATTTCAATCGTCAATTTTCATCTACTGAGCATTGGTAAATTTCAGTAAATCACAGGTTGTGTCCGTCATTGCGAGGAGGGCGCTCTTCCCGACGAAGCAATCCCCGTGTCGTGGGAGGAGATTGCTTCGCACACCTGCCCTGGCGGGCGGTGCCAGGGAAGAACGCTCGCAATGACGGATTGAAAGGGACGGTTGAATCAAACCGCGACTTACTGAAATTGGTAGACCGGTTTACCAATTACCATTTGCCAATTACAGCGACTTTGCCATCAGCGCGGCCAAATCCGCCGTGCGGACCGAGTAGCCCCATTCGTTATCGTACCAGGCGACAACCTTGACGAAGTTACTCTTTTCCTTGCCAAGCACCATGGTGAAGGGCAGGTCAATGGAGGAACTGTGCGGGTCGCCCTTGTAGTCAATCGAGACGAGCGGTTCATCCACAGCCGCCAATATCCCCTGGAAGCGCGGCAGTTTCGCGGCTTCGCGGAAGGTCTGGCGCAGTTCTTCGGTGGTGGTTTCCTTTTCGAGTTCGGCGGTAAAGTCCACGACCGAAACGGTGCTGACGGGAACGCGCATGGCGTAGCCGTCGAACTTGCCCTTGAGATCGGGGATGACCAGCGCGATAGCCCTGGCCGCGCCCGTGGTAGTCGGGATGATGCTCAGGGCGGCGGCGCGCGCGCGGCGCAGGTCCGAGTGCGGCAGGTCGAGGATCTTCTGGTCGTTGGTGTAGGAGTGGATGGTGGTCATAAAAGCGCGCTGGATGATGAAGGCGTCATGCACGACCTTGGCGGCGGGCGCCAAGCAGTTGGTGGTGCAGGAGGCGTTCGAGATCACATGATGCTTCTTTGGGTCGTACTTGTCCTCGTTCACGCCCAGCACAATGGTCAGGTCTTCGCCTTCCGCGGGCGCGGAGATGATGACCTTCTTCGCGCCGCCGTGGGTGATGTGATTGACCGCGCCCTTGACGGCTTTGCCCTTCTTGTTCACGCCGTCTTCCTTGATGGTGAACAAGCCGGTCGACTCGATCACGATTTCCACGCCCATGTCGCTCCACGGAATCGCGGCGGGATCGGTCTCTTTGAAGGCCTTGATCTTTTTGCCGTCAATCAGCAGGCCATCCTCCGCCACATCCACTGTGCCGTTGAAGCGGCCATAATTCGAATCGTATTTGAGCAGGTGCGCCATGGTTTTCATGTCGCCAATGTCATTGAACGCGACAACTTCCAATTCCTGCGGGTACATGTCGCGGATCGCCTTGAGAACCTGGCGACCAATGCGACCAAAACCGTTGATGCCAACTTTGACTGTCATGGTATGCCTCCTAAACGAAATTGATTGTGATTTAATTCACGATATTGTATCTGAAACTGGCGATTTGCAACAGGGTTGCAAATATTTTACCCGATAAAAATCGCGATTACTGGCTCAACGGGCCCGTGCGCTCGGAAAACAGGTTCATCAAAACTTGCCCAAGTTTTTCAGAGTCGTGCCGCCAGGGATGCTCCTCATCGAGCAGGTCGGCGCAATACGCGCGGGTGTCCGATAATGTCCGGGAGTCGGCGCGCACCCACTGGGTCCCGTCAGGAAGCGAGGCGGAGTGATTCTCGTTGCACAGCACCACGTCGAACAAATCCTCGCCGATGTGTTCCTCCAGCGCGCGCACGTGATCGTGGCAGGAATACGAATCCGTCTCGCCCGCCTGCGTGGCGACGTTGCAGATGAAGATCTTGATGGCGCGGCTGGAATGTACCGCGGCCAACAGGTCATGCACGAGCAAATTGGGCAGGAGGCTGGTGTAGAGACTGCCCGGGCCGACGATAATCAAGTCGGCGGCGAGGGTGGCTTTGAGCGCGGGAGGAAAGGCGGGCGCGTCGTTCGGTTCGAGCCAGACGCGGCGGACGCGGCCAGCCGCCTCCGGGATGGCGCTCTCCCCCTCCACGCGCACTTCGTTGAGCATGTACGGCATTTGAATATCCGCGACCAATCTCACGTTGTGCAAGGTGGAGGGCAGGACGCGCCCGCTGACCGAAAGCACGCGTCCCGACTCGGACACGGCTTCCTCGAAACTGCCCGTGATGTCGGCCAGCGCGGTGAGGAAGAGGTTGCCAAATGAATGACCGTCCAACCCCGGCTCGCCGCTGAAACGGTACTGGAAAAGTTGCGTGAGCATGGCTTCATCGTTGGAGAGCGCGGCGAGACAGTTGCGGATGTCGCCCGGCGGAAGGATGCCGAAACTCTCGCGCAGTTTGCCCGACGAGCCGCCGTCATCGGCCACAGTCACGACCGCGGTCAGGTTGCGGGTGTGTTCCTTGAGGCCGCGCAGGAGGATGGCCAGTCCGTGCCCCCCTCCAATTGCAACCACGCGCGGGCCGCGCGCCCGGCGGTGGTAGTCGGCCAGTTGGTCCGCCACGTTCCGGCCGGGAGTCATGAACGGGCGCAGGAAGGCGCGGTTCAATCCCCAAATCCCATAGAAGAGGATGCCCACCCCGATCCCGCCGAAGATGATCACGCGCAGGATGCGCGGCAGAAATCGCAGGGAGGCGTAGGAGAGAATGGCGAGGAAGGTTTGGTTGGTATATTCGGTGCGATAAAAATCCAGGAGCAGGATGGCGAAGCCGACGGCCATCAGCGTGATGCCCGCCAGCACCACCAGCATCCAGCGTTTGATGCCCAGCCCGGGCCGGAGCCAGTTACGCAGGGTTTGCCAACCGCTGGAAATTTTTCGTTCGTTCATGGGGAGGAATATAGCAGGGTTCGGGGAGGGAGTCAACCGCCTCGGTTATAATGTCCCGCATGGGACACGTGATTGCCATAGATGTGGGCGGGACGCACTTGCGCGCCGCCGCTTATGCGCCCGATAGCCAGATTTCCCTCAAACACCAGCGCACGAAATCCCACGCCCCCGACGAAAAAATCTTCGACCGCATGGCCGCGCTGGTGGAAGCGGTTTGGCCGGGCGAGGTGGACGCCATCGGCGTTTCGTCGCCGGGGCCGCTCGATTCGCGCACGGGCGTGGTGATGGCGACGCCGAACATCAAGGAGTGGCGCAACTTCCCCCTCACTGCGAACTTGATGAAACGCTTCGGCGTCCCCGCCTTTCTGGATAACGACGCCAACCTGGCGGGACTGGCCGAGTGGAAATTCGGCGCGGGACGCGGCCACCATGACGTGCTTTATTTGACGGTCAGCACGGGCATCGGTGGGGGCGTGATCCTGGGCGACCGCCTCCTGCAGGGACATCACGGGCTGGCCGCCGAGTTGGGACACGTGACCCTCGACCCGCGTCCCTCCGCGCCTCTCTGCGGGTGCGGCTTTCGCGGCCATCTCGAAGCGTTTTCCTCGGGGACAGGGATCGAGCATTACGTGGCGGAACAACTCGCGGCGGGACGAAAATCCTCGCTGGCGGGCAAACCGTCCGCACGCGCGATCGCGGACGCGGCCAACGCAGGCGACAATCTCGCGCGCAAAGCATACACCCGCGCAGGCGAATATCTCGGCATCGGCGTGGCAAATTACCTGCACATCTTCGACCCATCCATTGTCATCCTCGGCGGCGGCGTTTCGATGAGCGGAGCGTTGCTCTTCGAGCCGTTCGAGGCCAGTCTGCGGAAGCACGTTTTCCACCCGCGCTATTTGGAGGGACTGGTCATCGCTAAAGCGGAGTTGGGCGATGACGCGGGTCTGCTGGGCGCGCTGGCGTTGGCAAGGATGAAATTGGAAATCTGAATTCAGAATTCTGAATTCAGAATTGGCAAAAAGGAGAATCTATGCAACCAATGAAGTTACCAGGGCCAAAGGCCCGTGCGCTGGTCAAGCGCGATTCCGCTGTCATTTCCCCGTCATATCCGCGCGGGGTTCCGTTCGTGATGGATCACGGCAAAGGCACGGAAGTGTGGGATGTGGACGGCAACCGCTTTTTGGATTTCATGGCGGGGATCGCGGTGGCCTCCACAGGTCACGCGCACCCGAAGGTGGTGAAGGCCATTCAACAACAGGCGGAGAAGTTCATCCACATCTCGTCCGATTTTTATCACGAGGGCTGGATCAAACTGGCGGAGAAACTGGCCGAGATCGCGCCGTTCGATGATTACGGCGTATCGTTCATGACCAACTCCGGGACAGAGGCCGTGGAAACCGCCATCAAACTTGCGCGCTACCACACGGGACGAAGCAACTTCATCGGCTTCACGGGCGCGTTCCACGGGCGGACGATGGGCGCGGTGACGTTCACTGCCAGCAAGCCGAAATATCACAAGGGATTTTATCCGCTGATGAACGGCGTTTTGCACGCGCCATTCCCCGACCCGTATCGCCCCGTGCTCGAACGCCGCAAAGGCGAAGACTATGGCGAGACGGTGGTGCGCTACATCCAGGAACAAATCCTGGATCACATCCTGCCGCCCGAAGAAGTGGCGGGGATTCTCGTCGAGACGATCCAGGGCGAGGGCGGATACATCGTCCCGCCCGCGGGCTTTTATCCCGCCCTGCGCGAACTGTGCGACGAACACGGTATCCTGTTGATCCTGGATGAGGTGCAATCGGGCATGGGACGCACGGGCAAATGGTGGGCCATCGAGCATTTCGAGGTGGAACCGGATATCCTCACTGCCGCGAAGGGAATCGCTTCGGGCATGCC
This sequence comes from uncultured Anaerolineaceae bacterium, assembly GCA_964371065.1. GTDB lineage: Bacteria > Chloroflexota > Anaerolineae > Anaerolineales > Villigracilaceae > Denitrolinea. Next base: position 4,662 of record CAYJLS010000134.1, read on the forward strand.
GATGGGCGCCTGCATCGCCCGCCGCGAGATCATGGACTGGGAAAAAGGCTCGCACGGCAACACCTTCGGCGGGAATCCCATCTCGTGCGCGGCGGCATTGGCAACGATTGACCTGATCGAAAAAGAGTATTTGGAGAACGCGGCCGAGGTCGGACAGTACACGCTCGACGCGCTGGCGGAAATTCAGATGCGACACCCGTCCATCGGCGACGTGCGCGGCATCGGCCTGATGATCGGCGTGGAATTCGTCACCGACCGCGAGACGAAAGAACCCGCCGAAAAACTCCAGAACCGCGTCGTAGACCTGGCCTTCGAACGCGGCCTGCTCCTGCTGGGTTGCAGTAAGAGCGTCATCCGCATCGCCCCGCCGCTTTCCATCTCACAGTCCGAGGTGGATGAGGGGTTGAAAATCTTCGAGGAATCGGTCACACTGGCGGAGAAGGAATTGGGGATGAGGAAGGGGAAGTAGGGGGTAATTGGTAATTGGTGATTGCGGGGTAGGAGATAGGAGTTGCGAGATAGGTACTGCGTGTTGCGTAATAGAGAAGGCCTCCGAGGTTGGGGAACTCGGAGGCCGTTTGGTTAGGATTTCAAATTCATCACTGGCAAGAGGCGGTGTTCTTCCTGCTTTACACGCACAATAATGTTGTCACTGCAATATCTTCATCAATCTCTTCCCAGTGAATCCCGATCCCGCGCGCAATGAAACGCCATTGATTGCGCTGTTCGGGAGTGGCTTTACGCAAGCGCGGGAACCATTCCAATGGGATGGAAACTTCGCGTCCATCGGACAGGTTGACAAGCATGGCATCTTCTGTAAAATGGATAGAAACGGCCAAAACAGATGTGGGACTAATAGCGTTTAATGTGTTCATACCATTTCTCCAGGAACACTTCCTTGTTTTCCTATACCAATTCACGTATCTGACGAACTTCCTTTGAATTATATCCAACTGCCCAGACCAATTCGACGGGGGAAAGCCAGAACTTCGCCGCATTCTCGGCAGTTTCAACATGGATGTGAGGCGGTTCGTTTCCTTCACCACTGAAAAAGAAAAAGCGGTGAGGCCCAATCTTGCGGACATTCGGTGACATATCCTGATTATACCTCCATGATTCCCAAAGGCTGGCCTTTTGTGCCACTAACGAAGAAAGCCTCCGATGTTGGGGAACTCGGAGGCCTTTTGGTTTTGAACAGACTATTTTATGACCACGACCGTCCCCGCAATTGTTGCATGGTATCGTCCAGCGATTGATTCCCAGCCGAGGCTTTCATAGCCCTGCGAACTTCATCCGCCAGTTTTCGCGCCGAACGGATCGCCACTGGCGTTTTGGCAGGTCGCACAAGGACGACGGTTATCATTTTAGCCAATTCGCCCTGTAACTTGCGCTGATCCCTGTGGGAGAGGCGCAAGACCTCGCTGAAAACTTTCTTATATGTTGGTCGGTTATTTGTATAAGTTATCATGCGGTGATTATACAACGGAACTGTGTTTGCCCTAAAAGTAATTTCCGTTAACACACCTCCAACCCTCCTCCAACAAACCTCCCCGCCCCTCTCCACCACCAAATGATAAAATGGGTCTCGATACGCCCCTCGAAGACCGCTCGGGGCTACTCGACCACCGACTGAAAACTGATCACTGCTCACTGATAACTGGTTTCCCCCATGCTCCCCGACTTCCGCGTCCGCCAACGAGACTACCTGCTCGAAATCGCCCGCCTGCTCACCGAGGAACTCGACCTCGAGAAACTGCTGGCGCGCATCCTCAAGATCGCCATCGAAATGCTCGCGGGGCAGGCTGGCCTGATCGCGCTCAAAGAGAGCGAGGGCTGGCGCGTCGCCACCGCGTACAACATTCCGCCCGCCTTCCTCAGTTACCTCACGCCCCTGCTCGCCGAAGAAAAAGTCTCCGACCTGGACGTGACCGAGCTCAACCGCATGTTGAAAAACCTGACCTACACCGCCAGCATGGGTCTGCTGAACGGCACGGGCATCGCGCTCGTGGCGCACGCGCAGGTTATCGGCGTGATCTTCATCTTCCGCAATTATCCCGATCTTTTTTCCGCCAACGACAAAGCCCTGCTCGGTTCCTTCGCGGCGCAGGCCGCCATCGCGGTCTACAACGCGCGGCTGTATCGGCAGGTCAATTACGAGAAGCAACGACTCGACGCGCTGTTGGACTCCGCCGCGGATGGGATCATGATCCTCAACGCGGACTTGACCATCGAACGCGTCAACGACGCCTTCGAGCGGATTTTCGGTCGGACTCACGACCAGCTGGTCGCCACGCCCCACGCGGACGTCATCCGCTGGGCGCGCGACCCGATCGGCGCGACCCTCGAACAAGCCCTCGCCGACGGCTGGCCGCTGACGCCCAACGCTTCGCTCTACGTGGAGGGCGACCTCAAACGGCCCGAACCGCCTCCCATCCCCGTCGGCATCACGTACGCGCCTCTGCTTTCGGCAGAGGGCAAACTCCGCAACGTCACCGTGACCGTGCGCGACATCACCCACTTCCGCAACGCGGACGAGGTCAAAAGCACCTTCATCTCCGTTGTCAGCCATGAACTGCGGACGCCCGTCACGCTGATCAAAGGCTACGCGTCCACCCTGCGGCGCGACGACGCCAAGTGGGACAAGCGCACCATCAGTGACTCGCTCCAAGTCATCGAAGAGGAAGCGGATCGTTTATCGAAGATGATTGACGATCTGCTGGACGCGTCCCGTTTGCAGGCGGGCGGCCTCAGCCTGAACCGCGCGGATGTCGCGCTACCCAGCCTCGCCTCGCGCGTGACCGAGCGGTTTGCCGCACAATCCCCGAAGCATCACCTCGTCACCGACTTCCCCGAAAAGTTTCCCGTCATCCTGGCGGACGAGACGCGCATCGAGCAAGTCCTTGCCAATCTCGTATCCAACGCTTTGAAGTATGCGCCCGAAGGCGAGATCAAGATCAGCGGGCAGGCGCGGCCCGAACAGGTCATTGTGTGCGTAAGCGACGAAGGCCCCGGCATCGAAGCCAAAGACCTGCCACACATCTTCGACCGCTTCTATCGCTCCACCAACGCCGTCAAGCAGACCAAAGGCGCGGGGCTGGGACTCTACCTCGCGCGCGCCATCGTCGAAGCCCACGGCGGACGGATCTGGGCAGACTCGTCCGCGGGAACGGGCGCGAAGATTTGCTTTTCTTTGCCGCGGTGAATTGCGGTACACGGATGAACGCGGATTTGACGGATTTTTCGATTTCGTTCCGCTATTGTCGTATAATTTGACTAACGGTGTCCAAAGACATGAGCCCAATCCAGATCGCCATTGATACCAATGTGTTCGTCACTGCCCTGCGGTCAAAACGAGGCGCTTCGTATAAACTATTGCAACTCATCAAAAAGGACATCTTTCAAATCAACCTTTCCGTTCCACTGGCCGTCGAATACGAAGCCGTCGCAAAACGAACGATTGGCGAAATTACTCTCGATGAAAAGGAAGTTGACGACATCCTCGACTTTGTGATCGCCAAATCAAATCGCCATCAGATTTATTTTCTGTGGCGTCCGCAATTGAAAGACCCTGGCGATGATATGGTTCTCGAACTGGCTGTTACGGCTGGCTGTCAATACATCGTGACGTACAATCTGGCTGATTTCAAAACGGTTGAGACGTTTGGCATCCAGCCCATCACCCCAAAAGAATTCCTGAAAGTGATTGGTGAACTATGAGCGCTATAAACCTGAAATTACCCGAATCCCTTCACAAAACCGCCCGCGAATTGGCGAAGAAAGAAAAGATTTCCGTCAACCAACTTGTGACCCTTGCGTTGGCGGAAAAAGTGGCCGCCATCGGCGCGCAGGATTATCTTGAAAAACGCGCTAAGCGCGCCAGCGAAGCAAAATTCGATAAAGCCATGGCCAAAGTCGCGGACGTTGAGCCGCCCGACTTTGACCGCCTGTAAACACGCTACTAACCAGAGACCTGACATGTCTCCTCCGCGCCACGATTAACGAGACTCCTTGCGCGGACATCGGCCACAACCGACCGAGTTTCGCGGAGACATGTCAGGTCTTTCGTTACCTCGCCCGCGCCATCGTTGAAGCCCACGGCGGACGCTTCTGGGCAGACTCGTCCGCGGGAACGGGCGCGAAGATTTGCTTTTCGTTGCCGAGATAAATTATGGGACGCGGACGAGCGCGGATTTACGCGGAAAATTTTTACGCGAACAATTAAAGAAGGCCTCCGAGATTGAAGCTCGAAGGCCTTTTGGTAATGAAGGGCAACGCAATCTTCTTACATCATCTGGTATTGATACACAGGCACTTGCAGAACGCGGCTTGGACGTTTCGCGGACTCCAACGCGGCGTCAATCGTTTTCGCAACCTCGGGGCGCAGAAATTTTTCGCCGCATTGACCGCAAACGCCCATTGGCACGTTTTCAAAAACCAGTAATTTGCCATTCCAACGAATCTCACGCGGCAATAGACGCTCTTCCACAACGCCGCCACAGAAATAGCAATCATCGTATTGATGTTTCATATCAGTCTCCAATCTCTACCGATTTCTCGTGTAGGGGTCTTTCCATTTTGGCATGGACGGGATGTAAACGGTAATCAGCACAAGATGTCCAGCGCGATTTCTTCCGCAAACAAAGTGGATGGCCTTTTCTCCGACAAAGCCGAGCGCCAGGCAACTTTCGCCGCGCGGGTCTTCGGGATACTGCTCGATAATCTGACAACTTTTAAGCGCAGATTCCAGCTCGTCTATTTTCAAGCCATCCGCCAGCCGTTCATCGTCGGCATGGATGGAAATCTGATACGACTGCTTCTCGACTTCGTTGCGGATGAACTCTGGCATCAGGGACATGCCAGGATTATACCCCACCGTTAAAACCAACTTGATCTTTGATATCGAAAGTTGCTGGACAAATTCTCGATTATCTGCTTGACCACACCCAAACCACCCAGGATGTCGCTTCGCGATTTATAACAATCTTGTCGTCGCTCGTATTCGATTATTCGTGTAAAATTCGTGGACGGACGCCCGCGCCATCGTTGAAGCCCACGGCGGACGCTTCTGGGCAGACTCGTCCGCGGGAACGGGCGCGAAGATTTGCTTTTCGTTGCCGCGGTGAGAGGCAGTGGGTGCGTCGTACCTCACCCCGAAGATTCGCCTCGCCCGTCAGGTGCGACGCACTCGCAGACTAAGAAAACAACAACCTCCGACTTTTAGACATCGGAGGTTGTTTGGTTTATTTTGCGGCCATTGGCTTGACTACATCCCAAACCACATCAGGGTGTCGCGCAGCGACTTGCAGTAGTATCTTCGCCGCGCCTTCTGGCTTGCGCCGTCCCTGCTCCCAATTGCGCAGGGTGGCAATACTGATTCCAAGCAGGATGGCAAACTCTTTTTGCGAAAGTTTGTAGCCCGACCGAATCTTCTTGATATTTGGTGCGTCAATCTTGAAGGCGCGTGAAGCGGCGCGCTGACCACGCAGAATCGCCCCGCCTTCGCGGACACTGGTTACAAGTTCATCAAACAGTTCGTTTTTCATGGATACTCCTCTTCGATAATTCGTCGGAGAATCTTCAACTGATCCTTCGTCAAATCATCGCGTTCATTTTTCGGATACAACAGCAGCATGACCAACTTTTCCTGTTGGACAGCCCAATAATAGATCACACGCACACCGCCGCGTTTTCCGCGTTCCCCAACTCCCCAGCGGATTTTCCGCAATCCACCGCTTCCAGGGATGATGTCGCCCGCATCTGGCCGATTGACAAGAACTGCCTGTAATAGGCGATATTCTTCATCATCCAGCAGGTGCGTAACCTGTTTGGTGAACACGGAGGTTTCAACGATGACCATTGTTGACAATTGTACGCCATTGGCGTACAATTGTCAAGGCGGGTTTTCAATTCCCTCATCACTGCCCGTATTCGATTATTCGTGTAAAATTCGTGGATGGTTCCTCGCGCCATCGTCGAAGCCCACGGCGGACGCATCTGGGTAGACTCATCCGCGGGCACGGGCGCAAAGATTTGTTTCTCGTTGCCGAGATAAAGCGCCGAAACACGACGGGCACAACCACATGAACTCAAACGGAACATGGAACACTGGCGAAAATATCTTGTTGAGAGGTGTATGGCGCAAAAGATTGTGGCTTGCCGCGCCTGCTACAGTCGTTCAAGATAACTCTAATTTAATTGCTATTTATTGGAAAGCAGATACTCCAAGTAAAATACCTCCACAACGAATTACTTATAAAGAGTTGTTGTCAAATGAACAAATCCATCTTGTTGATAGCAAATGGGTGACAACTGATGTTCTTA
>CAYJLS010000135.1:0-3128 GCA_964371065.1 uncultured Anaerolineaceae bacterium
TCCGCTTCCTGAGACTTCTGTCCCTCCCCGCACCGCATCAATCCTTAACCGTTAGGCGAGAAAGTAAAAATGCTAAACAGGTCTCTGGTCAAGTGGACTCTCATGAACGTATTGGGATGGGGACTGGGGTTGACCCTGGGATTGACGATGGCTTATTCCAACTGGATGTGGACGTGGATACCTGCGTCACTTGTTGTTCCGGAGATTGTTCTCTATGCCGCAGGAGGTTTTAGCTTGGCACAGGCAAGTTCAGGACGATGTACTGGCTGCGCTTCAAGCTGCACCCGAAGAATGGTTCAGTGACAGGGAGCGCCGACCGGAATGGCCCTTTGATCTTGACGGTCACTCCAGCTACCATCGCGTAAAGGATATCGAACACGCACTGAAAAAGTCAACAAAGTGAGTACCGCCCACAGCGTGCACCCGACTGGTGGGAGTCTGCGGCACCTACGGCAAGCATTTTTCTGGCTTCGAGTTTTTCCTGCTCTCAAGCAGTGTTCCGTTTTGACGGGGATTTTTCATTGGTCATGCCGTCAGTACAGATGTACCGTTGAGCCTGCCAGCCGATTGACATAAAATGAAACAAATCCAAAAAGGAGAATCCCATGAAACTACGAAATCTTTACCTGCTCAACGCGGTTGTCTGTCTTGTCTTTGCGCTCGGCCTGCTGTTGATGACGCCCGTCATGCTCAACCTGTTTGGCATGGATAGTACCAGGGACGCGACCGTCCTGGCCCAGTTGCTGGCGGTGGAACTGACGGTGGGCGGGATGACCACCCTGCTGGCGCGTGATGTGACCGACCCGCAGGCGCGTGGCGCCATCAACTACGGCAACATGATCGCGGGCGTGCTGGGGTTTGTCGTCGCGCTCAACGCCACACTGACGGGCGTGCTGGGCTGGTTCGGTTATGTGATCCTCGCAATTTATGCGGTCGTGGCGCTCGGGTTTGCCTACTTCCAGTTCTTCGCGCCGCCAGACTAATTCCGTTCCATCGAAAAGGCCGCTCCGTGAGGGGCGGTTTTTTGTTTTCTGCTACAATATCACTGATCACTGATCACTGATCCCCGACCATGCTCATCCATTCCTCCTCCCAACTGCTCACCCTCGCGGGCGGTCCGCAACGCGGACGCGCCCTCGGCGCGCTCGGCATCCTCGAGAACGGCGCGGTCGTCGTGCGCGACGAGAAGATCGTCGCGGTCGGCGCTACCGACGACCTGTGCGCCGCCTATCCCGACGAACCGACCCTCGACGCGGGGCGCTGTGTCGTCATGCCCGGCTTCGTGGACCCGCACACGCACGTCATCTGGGCGGGCGACCGCGCCGACGAGTTCGAGATGAAGATGGCGGGCGCGCCCTATCTCGACATCCTGGCCGCGGGCGGCGGCATCCTCTCCACTGTCCGCGCGACGCGCAAGGCCAGCATCGAGTCGCTCATCGCGCAGACCCGTCCGCGCCTGCTCCGCATGTTCGCGCACGGCACCACCACCGCCGAAGCCAAGACGGGTTACGGCCTGCAAACCGCCACCGAACTGCGCCTGCTCAAAGCCCTGCTCGCGCTCGAAGACGAAGGCCCGCTCGACCTGGCCATCACCTTCCTCGGCGCGCACGCCATCGCGCCCGAATACAAGGACAACCCGCAGGGCTACACCGACGTTATCCGCAACACAATGCTCCCCTTGCTCAAGCAATGGTGGGAAGCCCACGCGCCGCGCCTGCCGCTTCCGTTCGTGGACGTCTTCTGCGAGACCGGGGCGTTCGACCTCGACCAGTCGCGTCAAATCCTGACCTGCGCGCGGACTCTCGGATTCCCGCTCAAGGTCCACGCTGACGAGTTCGACAACCTCGGCGGCGCGTCGCTCGCAGTGGAGTTGGGCGCCGCCTCCGCCGACCACCTAGTAAAAACTTCGGATGCAGACATCGCCGCGCTGGCAAAATCGGACACAGTCGCAGTCGCGCTTCCGTGCACACCCTTCGGCCTCGCCGAAAAAGATTACACACCCGCGCACAAGATTATCGAAGCGGACGCCCTGCTCGCCCTCGCCACCGACTGCAACCCCGGCACGAGTTGGAACGAGTCCATGCAGTTTGCGATCGCGCTCGCCTGCCGCACCATGAAACTGACGCCCGCGCAAGCCATCGCCGCGTCCACCATCAACGCCGCGCACGCCATCCGCCGCGCTGACACGGTCGGCTCCATCGAGGTGGGCAAGCAAGCCGACCTGCTGATTCTTTCGGTATCGGATTATCGCCAGGTGGGGTATCGCTACGGGACGAACCTCGTCAAGCAGGTTATCAAACGCGGACGAGTGTATTCCGTGGATGTGGGGTATTACCGAACGGCTTAATCTTTTTTTCACCGCGAAGAGGCGAAGAACGCGAAGGAAATTAATTGAGAAGAGAAGAAGAAGGGAAGATGAAAGGAGGCAAGCATGATTGACATTGAAGATGTGGCGCGAGATGTGGTGGATGCGGCGATCAAAGTGCATATGGCTTTGGGGCCGGGGTTGCTGGAGTCGGCATATCGCGAGTGTCACGCTTTTGAACTTCGCAAGCGCGGCAGAATTGTTTTGACCGAATTAAAGTTGCCGCTGGTTTATGAAGGCAACCGGATTGATGTTGGGTATAAACTCGACGAATTTGTTGACGATCTGATTATTGTCGAGAACAAGGTTGTCGAAACCCTTCACCCCGTCCACCAGGCGCAATTGATGACCTACCTGAAATTGAGCGGCAAGCAAATTGGCTTCCTGTTGAACTGGAATGTCAAGAGAATGAAAGACGGCATCCGCCGCGTCGTTTACAATCTCGCAACGCCATCGCCGTACCCATCGGGAAAATATCCTCCGCGTCCTTCCCAAAAATGATCCCCTTCGCGTTCTTCCTTTCTTCGCGGTAAAAAATCTTTTGGAGCATTCATGAAAATTGCCATCATCGGAGCAGGCTTCGGCGGAATGGCCGCCGCGTTCGATTTATGTAAAGCCGGACATGAGATCGTCATTTTCGATGCCGCGGACTTTGTCGGCGGGCTGGCCAGTGGATTTAAAGAACCGCATTGGGACTGGTCGGTCGAAAAGTTCTACCATCACTGGTTCCAAAGCGACGCCTCCATGCTCGGCCTGATCCGCG
>CAYJLS010000135.1:3228-10842 GCA_964371065.1 uncultured Anaerolineaceae bacterium
AAGTTCTACCATCACTGGTTCCAAAGCGACGCCTCCATGCTCGGCCTGATCCGCGAACTGGGCTGGGAGAGCAAGGTGCGTTTTCCGCGCCCGCTGACGGTGATGTATCACGAGGGGAAGTTTTATCCCTTCGACTCGATCCTGAAAGCGCTGCTCTTTCCCGGACTTGGATTTGGCCTCGACAAGATTCGGTTTGGATTCGTCGGGTTGTTCCTGCGTTTGACAAACAACTGGCGCGCGCTGGAACAGGTCACCGCGGACGCGTGGATGACGAAGTGGGCCGGGCGCGCGGTCTATGAGAAGATGTGGAAACCCCTGCTGGTGGGAAAGTTCGGCCCGTACTTCGACCAGGTCAACATGGCGTGGATGTGGGCGCGCATCAAGGCGCGCACCACGCGGCTGGGCACGTTCGAGGGCGGCTTCCAGAATTTCGCGAATCTGTTCGCGGAGAAACTGCGCGGGATGGGGGCGGAGATTCGGCTGGGGGTCGGCGTCCGCTCCATTACCCGGGATCCGGCCGGGGGGAGTCTGAGCGTGGACGGCGAGTCGTTCGATAGAGTCCTCGTCACCGCCTCCCCCCGTCTGATGGCGAAGATGTGTCCCAGTCTGCCCGAAGAATATCTCAAGGGACTGCTCGACCTGAAGTCCATGGGTGCGGTGGTGATGGCGCTGTCGCTCAAGCGCAAACTTTCGGAGCAGGGCTATTACTGGTTCAACCTGCCGAAGAGCGCGGACTTTCCGTTCCTGGCGTTGGTGGAGCATACGAATTTTGTCCCGCCCGAAAAATTTGGCGGCGACCACATTTTGTACGCGGGCGATTATCTGGAAGCAGGGCACGAATATTTTTCGCTGAGTGAGGCGCAGTTGCTCGAACGCTTCATGCCCGCCTTTAAAAAGATCAATCCCGCCTTCGAGCGGGATTGGGTGAAGAAGGTCTGGCTGTTCAAGACAAATTACGCCCAGCCCGTGCCGCTATTGAACCACTCGAAAAATATCCCCGCGATCGAGACGCCCGTGAAGGGTCTGTACTTCGCTTCAATGAGCCAGGTCTATCCATGGGATCGCGGCACGAACTTCGCGGTGGAGATTGGGAGGAGGGCGGCGAGGATGATGCTGGCAGACAAAGAATGATGTTGGGTGATCACTTTATCAAGCCGCGCTACGATGCGGGCGGCTTCGCGGGAATCCCCCGGCGCATCCGCGAGCATTTCGCCTCGGGACAATACGACGCGGTGGTTTTGTTTTTGGTGGACGGACTCGGCTGGCGCTTTGTCGAGCGCTTTCAGGATGCGCCGTTCATCAAACGGTTAACGCGCGATGGAGAAGTCGAGAAGCTGACCTCGCAGTTTCCGTCCACAACTGCCGCGCACGTGACAACCATCCACACGGGACAGCCCGTCGGCGAACATGGCGTGTTCGAATGGTTCTACTACGAGCCGTTGCTGGACCGAGTCATCGCGCCGTTGTTGTTTTCCTTCGCGGGGGATTTGGAGCGCGACACGCTCAAGTCACTGGTGGACGCGAAGAGACTCTATCCGACCGGGACGCTTTACCACGCCTTGCGAAATTCCGGCGTCAAATCGCACGTCTTCGGGATTCGCGATTACACGCCCTCCACGTATTCCAACGTGGTGATGAAGGGCGCAAAACTGGATTCATTCAAAACCCTTTCCGAAGCGCTGATCAATCTGGGAATTTTGCTGGAAAAACAAACGAAGCCGACTTATGTTCATTTGTACTTCGACAAGATTGACAGCCTGTGCCACGAATACGGCCCCGACGCGCCGCAGACCGAGGCCGAGATCGAAACCTTCCTGCTCATCATGGAACACTACTTCACGCGGATTTTCACAGGCAGGAAACGCGTCCTTTTCCTGATGACCGCCGACCACGGATTCTCCGAGGTGGACCCGAAAACGACGGTCTTCCTCAACACGGACAAGCGCTTCGCAGGCTTTGAGCGTTTCCTGAATTCCAACCGCGCCGGCCAATTGCTCGCGCCAGCGGGATCGGCGCGGGACATGTTTCTGTACGTCAAGGATGACCTGCTCGACGAGGCGCAAGCCTTCCTCGCCAGCCGCCTGGAGGGCAAGGCCGAGGTGGTCAAAGTCAGCGAGTTGATGGCGGAGGGATATTTCGGCCCGGTCATTTCCCCGGAGTTTCGCGGTCGCGTTGGCAACCTGGTGATCCTGTCACACCGCTACGAATCGGTCTGGTGGTACGTCAAGGACAAGTTCGAGCAAAAGTATTACGGCCATCACGGCGGACTGACTCCGCAGGAAATGGAGATCGCGTTATTCACGTGCGCGGTGTAGAGATCGCGAATGCGTCGCACCTCAGGGAGAAGAATTCCCCTATCGAGTCGGGTGCGACGCACTTTCTCTCCCTGGTCACTTCACTTCGATCACATATTCTTTCTGCCCCATCTGCCCATTGACGCTCGTGCCGAGGCAGGCGGCTCCGACCTCGAACTTGAATGTCCCCGCGCTCGTTGGCGTGCCGACGATTTTCGCAAAGTTGTCATTTTCGTTGTACTCGAACGTAAGACCATCGGGTAGTGCACCCTCGACAGCCTTCATCCAAAAGACAGGTGTCACATTCTGGCTGACGGTGATCGTCGCCTCGTACGCGGCACCCACCTGCGCGGCGGGCAGTTCGAGCGGATCGAATACCAGGTTCGGGCGGGGACTTCTATCGGGGAAGCAAGCCAGGGTCAACGCGAGAACGAGAACTGCGGTCCAAAGTGGGCGAGGTGATTTCATCGTGTTTTCTCCATTTAGTAGCCGTGTAAAAATAACTTCCCGATTTCAAAGTTCGCGAGCAGTTGCACCCCTGGCACTGCCCGCCAGGGCAAGTGTGCGAGCCGTCAGCAGTCCAACTGCTGACGGAAACACGGAACTTATTTTTACACAAATCCTTACGGCCCGGCGAGTTTGACGACCCGCGCGCCCAATTGAAATCCATTGATCATGCCGGTAAAGTAGGCCACCATATCGTTCCAACCGGCAATCATCATGCCGGTCTGGGTGGCATGATCGAAACAAACCACCTGCAGGCTGGTGACTGTGCCCGGCACCTGTCTGGCAATCTTTTCCACGCCGCCTCTCATCGCGGCGGTGACTACGACAAATGTCCGCTCCAACGTGCAACACGAGGTGGCGCTGGCGCATTCACACCGCACATCCACGCGGAAGGTGGTCGGACTGCCGTCCGCGCCCACGGGGAAACTGGCATCCACTACCTGGTAGCGCGCATCTATGGTTTGTGAAAGCGGATCGGTTGTCTCGGCCAGCCCGCGATTGAGCAGGATGACGATGGCGCTTTCGTCCGGGTCCGGGGTGGACGTGGCGGTCGGTGTGTACGCGGCCGCGGTCAAAGTCTGCACGGCCATCGTCAACTGGTCGGGGGTGAGATCGTTTCCACAAGCCGCCAGCCAGATCAGGCCAGCCAGCATAAGGATCAAAACGGGGCGTTTCACAGGAACCTCCCTTCATGAGGTCAGCGGTTTGATTGAACGGCGTGGCATCCAAAAATCTCTTCTCCGTAAAATATAACGAGGAAACTTCAAGGCCAGTTCCATCGGCGCGCGGACACAGGTAAACAGGTAGACAGGTAAATACGCAACACGTCTCCCCCTTCATCTTTCATCTTTCATCTTTCATCCTTTATAATGAACTCATGTTCCTCATCACCGGCGGCACGGGATTTATCGGCCGCGCCCTCGTCCGTCACATGTTCGACGCTGGACACCCCCTGCGGACGCTGATCCGTCCCTCGCCGCGCACCCCTCGACTTCCGACCGGCGTCCCGCTCGAGGTGGCGGTCGCCAGCCTGAACGACCCGCGCGGCCTGCGCGCCGCCCTCGGTGGCGTGGACTACGTCATCCACCTCGCCAGCGCCGAGGGACACGGCAAAAGCGGAGACCTGCTCGCCACCGATATTCACGGCACCCAAAACCTGGCCGAAGCCGCCGCCGACGCGGGCGTGAAGCGACTCGTTTATGTCAGCCACCTCGGCGCGGACCGCATGTCCGCCTTCCCGACGCTCAAGGCCAAGGGCATCGCCGAGGAACACGTCCGCCGCTCCGGGGTGCCGCACACGATCCTGCGTTCGTCCATCGTTTTCGGCCCCGAAGACCGCTTCACGGTCCCGATTGCCCGCCTCCTGCGCGCCGCGCCCGGCCTCTTTCCGCTCCCCGGCGGCGGGCGCGCCGTTGTCCAGCCGCTGTGGATCGAAGACCTGGTCACCTGCATCCTGTGGGCGTTCGATAACCCCGAAATGGCAAACCAGACCTACGAGATCGGCGGGAGCGAATACTTTCCCCTCAGCCAGGTGGTCGAGACGATCATGGAGGTCAGCCATCACCGCCGCATCATCGTCCCGCTTTCCATGCCCAACCTGCGCGCCCTCACCATTTTGCTGGATTCCATATTCCCGAACTTTCCCATCTCTTCCTATTCGCTGGATTATTTCTCCATCAACCGCACCTGTCCCGTGGATAACCTGACGCGCGCCTTCGGCCTGATGCCCGCCCGCTTCACCTATCGTCTCGACTACCTGCGCCGCACCCCGTGGACTCAGCGCCTCTCGCGCTGGTCCACTGCCCAAACCAAAAAATACGCTGAAAAATTGCGCGAGCGCTTCCCCTCCCTAAGACCGCCAGAGTAAGTCAAATTGGCACATCGCGCTTTGGCGATTTGACCTACAACTACTTGACCACGCGACTACTTGACCCAATGACTATCAGACTACTGGAAACCCCCGAAGAAATGACCGCGGTCGAAGAACTGCAACGCGCCGTCTGGCCCGGCAGTGAGACCGAGATCGTCCCCGTACACCTGCTCATCACCGCCGTCCACAATGGCGGCCTCGTGCTGGGCGCGTTCGAGGCGGATCAACTGGTTGGATTTGTCTTCGGCTTTCCCGGCCTCGAATCCCTGCCCGACGGCCCGCGTCCCAAACACTGCTCGCACATGCTCGGCGTCCTCCCTTCGCATCGCGACAGCGGCCTGGGCTTCGCGCTCAAACGCGCCCAATGGCAGATGATCCGCCACCAGGGACTCGACCACGTCACCTGGACCTACGATCCGCTTCTCAGCCGCAACGCCCAGCTCAACGTCGCCAAACTCGGCGCGGTCTGCAACACCTACCTGCGCTCGCAATACGGCGATATGCGCGACGGACTCAATGCGGGACTGCCCTCCGACCGCTTTCAGGTGGACTGGTGGATCCGCACCCGCCGCGTCGAACGCCGCCTCTCCGGGCATTCGCGCGGGACCTTGGGGCTGTCCCTGTTTCAACAGGCGGAATCCCAGATTTTATATTCCCCCGTCCCCCGCGCCGACGGACTGCTCCAGCCGCCCGAACATTTCGCGCCTCCCGAGGGACGCCTCGCCCTGGCCGAGATCCCGCCCGATTTCCCCGCACTCAAATCCGCAGACCTGGCGCTCGCCCGCGACTGGCGCTTCTTCTCCCGCGAAGTCTTCGAGACCTGTTTCGCGGCGGGCTACCTCGTCACTGATTTCGTCTTCGACCGCGAAAGCGGAAAATCCTTCTACGTGCTCGCGGACGGAAAATCAACTCTTGGGATGGTGTTGTAGAACAGGTACAGGTACAGGTACACAGGTAAACACGGAACACGCACCACGCAACACGCACCACGTATCTCCTATCTCCTAACTCGCATCCCGCGATCTCATCCTTTCCCATGCTCCCTCTCTCCAACTCCTGGGCCATCGAAGCCCTGATCCACTCTCACAACCACGTGTACCAGGTTGCCTATCAATCCGGCTATAAAGACTTGGACGGTGTGGGCGTCTTGTCTTACGGTGACAAAGCGCCCGATGTCCCGTTTCAGATGGAGTTCCTGGCTGTTAACCTGGATCCGGTTATGGTCAGCGCTCGTATCAATTCCTATCCCAAAAAGCCGGGGGACAAATTTGTGCTCAACGCGTTTCTCGCGAAACCGGCCAATCCCCGCTTGAAATCCCAATACCAATCCCTCGGCTACGATTTTGTCGAGACCGCCATGATCCTGGGACTGCCCCTGCCGGTCAAGACCCCGCGCGGCTGGACGCATGTCCACAAGATCGGCTCGCTCGAGGAGACCGAATTCGCCAACCAGGGACTCGCGCTGGGCGGCGAACACATCCCCCCGCAGACCTTCGGCGACGCGCGTATCCTCAATTTTTACGCGCAACTCGAACACCGCGCCGTCGGCTGGACTCAACTGGTCACCGCGTACGAGGGTGTTGGCTACCTCAACCAGTTGTACACCCTGCCGGTCTACCGCCGCCGCGGCGTTGGGACGCACCTGTTATGCCGCGCCCACCAGGAGGCCAACCACCTCGGATTGCATCACATGGTTCTGCTCGCCTCCGAGATGGGCATGAGTCTCTTCCGCCGCGCCGGTTACCAGCCGCTGGCATACCTGTCCGTGTTTCGACCGAGCGCGCAGGCCGTGTAGGATAAATTGCCAATTTGTCCCAGAACCAATTTGTCCCAGAATTTCGGCTCATTGGGAATCAGCGTGGTGTACCGCCAGTTCTGGCGGCAGTTGCACTGCCGCCCGCCAGCAGTGCAACTGCTGGCGCAACTACCCCGGCAATTCCCAGAGAGCCAGAATTTCTTCGCGTTCTCCCTGACACCGCCCGCCACTACAGTCCCCGAAGCGAAGCGGATTGGGAGGGCAGATGTCGCGGCCTTCGCGGTAAAAAGGTTTTGTGTTACACAACAAATAGACGGCTCTTGCAAGCCGTCTATTTGTGTTGGATGGATGGAATCTGGAAAGTCGCGGAAAAGCGGGATTTCACCTCCGTATTGCAGTACTTTCCTCGCGCGCCGCGGCGCTCATCCCAACGGGATGATAGGTCGGCTCGGCGCTGGCGGGAGTCCGCTGGTTGGCGGCCGCGGTGGGGAATGGACGCGGCGCGGGACGAACATAAGTGGGAATGACATTGGTCGCGGGGCGCGGCTGGGGACGCGGTTCCTCGCGCCGCGTCGCCTCGCGCGGACGATAGGCCGGACGCTCCTCTGCCACGGTGAACAGGCGCTCGCCCGCCACCGAGAACGTGCCGATGATCAGCACGCGGATCAGCCAAACCATGGCCGCCACGAAGACCGGCACGCCGCGCGCCAACGCGCCCGGGCCGAGCAGGCTGGCACCCGCCGACTGGTGACTGACAATCGCCACCGACACGCCCCACCAGGTGAGACCGGCGTTGAAGGCCGCGGCCAGCAACCACGCGCCGAACAGGTACCAGACCTCGGCGGGTTCGTCGCGACCTTGTTCGGGGGTGAAAATGCGGGCAATACCGGCAAAATCCATCCCGCAGAAAGCCAGCGCCAGGATAGTCGCCCAGCGCATTCTGGCAAAGGTCATATCGCCAAGCATATCCTGCAATGCAAACTGGGTCGTGCTGAAGTTGAAGACCTCAAAGGCCGCCAGCGCCGCGATCAGAATCGTCCCGAAGATGGCGCCGCGTTTGAGGGCCGTGCTTTTGAGGAAAGGCATCAATTGAAGATTGAGACTGCGGTTCATGAGAACTCCTTTTGAGGAACAGAACCAGTAGGTGGAATGACAACAGTATAGAACACTCGTTCTAATTTGTCAAT
>CAYJLS010000136.1:0-10818 GCA_964371065.1 uncultured Anaerolineaceae bacterium
CCAACGCTGACCAGCGAATATCCTTGGCATCCATTACTTGCATCATGCCCATGCTGTGTCTGCCGCCTTGTGCCTTTGGGCCATGGCACGAGGCGCAGGCCAGTTGCCCGTTCCCCATCATCCAGCCATTCGACCCCGGACCGCCCGTGTAGGTGATAGTCGCGCCGCGCTCGCTCGTGGCAGTGAAATAGATGCGTTCACCGTTTGAGTCAAAGGCTCCTGACCCCCAGGCGGTTCCACCCGGGCCCACCGACTGTGGGCGTGATGTGCAGGCCGCCAGTAGCAAAGTGACGATGACGACCAACAAACCCTTAGCGGTAATTTCGATCTTCCGGTTCATGGTTCGTTCTCCTTTTAGCGCCAACACGAAAAATGGGAAATTGGGCACATCATATGCAAGAATTGATGGAATGGCGATGATGCAGATACTTGCACAGGTAGGTTTCGGCTTATTATTAGAGTGTGACTAAATCCAGTTGAGTCAACCTTGTTATTGTTTCGAGTGAAGCGTTTCATCTGAATCTTATTGAGACTCGCGCCTCTTTCTTAGCTCAGTTTAGTTCGCAAGATTCTAACCGCCAGATATAGAGTGTTTTGTCAAAATTGCGTCTGTTAGCCAGATATGGCGGTGTCTTGCATGGTGAAAATACCTCAATTCCTTCTTGCTCTGCTATGGAAGAATTGTAAGTATGGAACACAGAAAAATCGGATCGCAACAGGAAACGATAACACGTCCCAACTGATTTTAGTCACACTCTTATTATTATTGTTATACAACAAACCCTCCCCAGCCACATCCATCGCCTGGGGAGTTTGTATCTCCCCCGTTTGGGGGAGGCTCCAATAGGCAGAATTGCCTATAGAATGGCGAAGGCGCAAATAGGATTTTTTATTTCAATATCGTGCCGCAGTACGGACAGTTCTGCCAGTCGGCTTGTGTGCCTTTCCCACAATTGGTGCAGGGACTCTGGAAAGATGGCGGCGTTGTGCTACTAACATTTCGCACCAACCAGGTAATGCCCAGAACCGTCAGCACAATAAAGCCGATGGGGATGAGCCACATGAAGAGCATCCCGAGTCCCATACCGATCCAGCCGAAGGGAGAGTAACCCCAACCACCCATCATGCCGGGTCCCATCATGCCCCAACCACCATAGCCCCAGCCGCTCATCATGCCGCCTCCAAACAGGAACAGGAGAACGATAATACCGATGAGCACAACAACCAACCAGTTTATCTTTTTCATTTTGATTTTCCTTTCGTAATTTCTTGTGTCGAAGGCGACGGTCACTGTCACCTTTCAAGCCACAGGCGAGCCGCAATAGGCGCAGGTATTCCAGGACGGATCCAATTTCTGACCGCAGGCAGAGCATTTTGCTGCGCGCAAATTCATCCCGCAGTTCGGGCAGAAGACAAAACCTGCCTGCAAAGGGAAGCCGCAATGGAGGCATTTGTAGTCAGAAACGGGCGCGGCGACGACGACAGGTGCGTTCGCAGATTGCAGGGCGGGCTGATGCTCTTCATGTTTCATCGTCGCATGCATCGACATACAACCACACATAGCAACCTCCTTATAAGGCCTGTCCGCAATGCGGACAAATTTTCCGGTCACTTTGCACCGCTTGATTGCAATGTGAGCACTTGTGGCCGGCAATGGCATCAGGTCTCAGAGCATTGACAAGATTATTGCCAGAAATGGCATAGGCCACCAATCCAATCAGTAATAAGGGAACGATCCACATGAGAAACATGCTTTGCTCCTTTCTCGATGATCTCAGAATATCAGGCGCAGGTAAAGATTGTGTAAAGCCACAACAAAGAGAGGTTGAAGAATTTTATTTGACGACCGTCATTGCGAGGAGGGCGTTCTTCCCGACGACTGCGAAGCGTGCCTGTGGCAAGCAATCTCCGCGCAGGTGAGGGGATTGCTTCGCACACCTGCCCTGGCGGGCGGTGCCAGGGAAGAACGCTCGCAATGACGGTTAGAACGGTGGCACCAGGACTGGCCTAAAAATGACCTGTCGGCGGACAGGTCATTTGTGAGTGGAAGGTTAGTGATGATGTGCGTGTTCGTCGGCTTTGCCAAGATATTTCTCGGGTTCTTTGTCAAAAGCCTTCTTGCAACCGAGCGAACAGAAGTAATAGGTTTGGCCCTTATACTCGGATGTGCCAGCGGCGGTCGCGGGGGCAATGTCCATACCGCAGACGGGATCATGTACTGTAGTTGCCATAGGTTATCTCCTTTTGTTGGATATGATTATCACAGTAATTGACTTCTTCAACGAGAGCCATATTACTTGAAAACATGTAAGCGATTTTGCGTATCTCTGATTACGAAATCAGTTGGCGCAACTGCCACCCTGATTTGGAGTCTGTTTCAACTGTCCGCTGGATTGAAGCGATTGGTGTACCATGCCGGCGCCAGAGGCGGATGATAAATCCTTGCCCACTACGCGTCGCGCATCCGCGTCAGCGAAATCAATATTCTGGTTTACCTTGAGATAAACCGCTGTCTCCAGCGTCTGTTGTGGAAACCAAAACGCGTTGACGTATTTGGCGGCATTGAACATCTCATCTGCGCTGGCATTCTGTGAGGCCATTAATTCCAGCAAACCGAGCATGGCCATGCCATGATTACAGTCAGGGAAAAGGGTGTAGTTGTTGCAGCATGGACGATACACAGCCGAAGCAACTTCTTCCACACGCGCCTGTTGTTCGGCGGTAAGAGGGATCAAGTCCATGCTGGCATACAGGTCGGTGATCGGTTTGGTTGCAAGCGTCCATCCGCCGGTGGATGCGAATTGTTCAATCTGCCCGTCGCTGTATTGAACCATTGGTCCCTCGGTAAGGATCGTGTTCCTATTGGCCAGTCCAACCGCCCAGAAAAAGTTTAGCAGAAAGTGGGCGTTCTCCGCTGTAATGACGACTTGATCGTCGCTGCCCTTTTTTAGAATATCCATCTGGCGGTTGCTGATGGCGTCGCCGCTGGCAGTCATCACACCCATAAAAGCGTCATAATCAATAGCGCCCGCTTCGATCAATTGCGGACCCAACTTTCCATAGGAAACGGGCAGGGCGTAGCCGTCTTTCGGGTTGACCTGTTCGTAGAGTTGGGTCAGTTCCTTCTGCTGTTTCAAGTCAGCCGTTTCGTCCTGTCCCCATTTCAGATAACCGCTTCCGAGTCCAACCAGGAATGTAACGATGATGGCAATGACGCCCCACGCAATTTGCCTGATGTGTTTGTTTGTCGGAATGTTTTCGTCGGGGAGTTCTGGGGTGAGTTCTAGATCTTGTTCTGCCATGTTTTTTCCTTTTGCCTTGCGCAACAAGGGCTTATTCAGATTTTGATTCTTCGCTCTTCAAGTACTTCTCAGGCTCGCGCTCGAACAGGGTCTTGCATAGCACAGAGCAAAAGTAATAGGTCCGGCCTTTGTAGTTCATGCTTGCTTCGGCATGTTGCGGGTTGACCATCATGCCGCATACGGGGTCTTTGACCATTTTTAAGGCTCCTTATTTTTCAATGTTGTATCCGGCCCGTTCCCACTCCACCATGCCCCCCGTGAGATTCCAGATATTGGTATATCCAAGCGAGACAAGTTCCTCGGCCGCGATGGCGCTCATGCGTCCACTGCGGCAATACAGAACAATCTTCGCGTTTTTATCCATCGGTAGTTGTGCAAGATTGGCAGGGTCGGTAATTTGATCGTAGGCAATGGATAAATCTGTGCCAGCGATATTCCCTGCGAATGGGATGTGAACGTTGACGAACACAAAGTCCTTGTTCTTCAACATCGCATTCAGCTCATCGGGGATGATGTTTTTGTAGGAGCCTCCAGTTGCTGATACAGTTTCCCCTGTCACAGGTTTGGATTGACAACCCGCAAAAATAACGACTAGCAAAACAATAACAACCTTTTTCATTGTTCATGTCCTTTGTAGCGTATGCCCGCTCAGATAACCAAGGTAAGCGGGAACAAGCGGAAGCACACAAGGCGAAAGGAAGGAGAGCAATCCTGCAAAGATGGCGGTGAAATACGTCGGCGCGGCGGCGTAGGCGGCAAAGGATTCAATGTAATAGCCGTTCTTGAATGCCCAGATCGCGATCAGGCTCATCGTATTGGTGAGCAATAACACACCAATGGCGATGATGAACACACCGCTGGCGATCTTGAAATATTTCTGGTACGGTCTCATGTGCTTGAGCCAACCCGATGCGCGTTCCAATCCGAGCGCTAGCGCAAGAAATGGAATGCCCAAGCCGAGCGAATACCCCGAAGCAAGCCACATCGCCTGGCCGACCGTCTGCTGGCTGAATCCCATTGTCAGGATCGCGCCGAGCGTCGCGCCGATGCACGGACTCCAGCCTGCGGCGAAGAAAACGCCCATCAGTGCCGACCCGCCATAGGTCCCGCGTTGACCCGTATATTGGGCGCGGGTGTCCATGTAAAACCAGGGCAGTCGGATCACATCCAGAGTCGCCAGTCCAAACAAGATCACGATCACGCCGCCGATCTGGGCGATGACTCGCTTATAGGCTCCAAAGACTTGCCCGACCAAAGTTGCCGAACCGCCCCAGCCGACGATAAAGACCAGCGAGAATCCAAGCACAAACAGGAGGGCGTGCAAAAATATTTTCAACCGTTCAGTTTGAGAAGGAACGACCGACACTGTGGTTTCGGATGTCATGAGCCTGCCTGTCTAAAAAGGGATGGATACATGATAAGCAAAATCCCGCCACTGTATGAGCGCAGGATGGCGGAAAGTTGGGTAGGCAAAATGGCCTATGACGTTTAGCGCCTCATAATCGGACCCTCAGCCGGGTCCCCTTTCCCAAAGCGGATTCCACTTCCAAGCGCGCGCCGATCAAGTCCGCGCGCTCGCGGATTCCCAGCAGGCCGAAATGCCCGCTCGGGGCAAAGTCTGTGGGGCTATTCGGCATTTGAAAGCCGATACCGTTGTCGCTGATTTCCAGTTTGGTCTCTTTATCGGCAAAGTGGATCTGAAGCGCGGCGTGTTCAGCCTTTGCGTGGCGCACAACGTTATTCAACGCCTCCTGTGCGATACGGTAGATTGCCAGTTCTACTTCGTGAGAAAGGCGCCGTTCCTGTCCCGTTTTCTGGAAATCAATTTCCAAATGGTTAGCCTGGCTGGTCTCTCGCGTCAGCATTTCGAGCGCGGTGACCAATCCCAGGTCTTCGAGATAAATCGGGCGCAGGGCGCGCGTGAGGCGGCGCAGGTTCTCGATGGTTTGTTCGGCGAGGAATTCCAGTTCTTTGAGCGATTGCCTTCCACTCTGGTCTTTGACGGATTTCTGCGCGAGTTGCACGCGTTGTTTGAGCGCGATGACGGCCTGGATGGTGTCGTCGTGCAGTTCGCGCGCCAGCCGCATCCTCTCCTCCTCCTGCGCGGATGTGATCGCGCCGATGTAATCGTGGAGTCCCTCCTGTGCGGACTGCACCTTGCGCGACATCACGGCCAATTCATTTTGAAGGTGTTGTACCTCGGAAATGCCGCCGACGGATTCTTTGATGGCGTCGAAATCGCCCCACGCCAGCGCGGCGGCCTTGGATTCCAGTCTCTGCAACGGCTGGACGATCTGCTTTGCGCCGAACCACAAGGCGATCAGCGCGAGGATGAAGGCAGGGACGAGGACAAGCGGCGCCATCTGTGTAAGTTGCAACGAAGGCCTGACTACTTTTTCCCATTCTTCTTCGGTGATCAACGCCCAGCCTGTCGTTTTGATGGGACTGTAGGCAACAACGTGTTCGCTCCCATTCATTTGAACGTAAAGCACGCCGCTTTCACCATTCAAGGCTTCGGTCACGCCTGGGTGGTCGGACGGTAAACTATCAGGCGCGAGCGATCCGCTCACGAAAAGTAAATGCCGCGAGGAATCCAGAAGATACACCGTCCCCTGACTGCCGACAGGATAGGATGCGGAGAGAATCCTGCCCGCCAGCGATTCGGGAGAGAACGCTCCAGCCACGATTCCTTCGCGGAAGGATGAATAGGCTGAAACGAGGATGAAGATTTGATTTGAGTTCGGGTCAAAGACTGGGCCGGAGAAAACAGGCTGGGACGCGGCGGAAGAAGCGAGGGGAAGAGTCCGCCAGTTTTGCGCGACCCAGCCCCAAAGTCCCGCGTGAGACGTGCTTTCGATCCGCTCCCCGTCTGAATCAAAAAAAGCCAGCCCACCGTCGAAGTCGGAGGCCAGGTCGGCTAAATCCAATAATTCCTGATTTGAGTTGGAGAGCAGGGCCACTGTTGCGGCGCGGTGATGGAGTTCGGATTCGAGCGCGGCCGCGGCAGACTGCACCGCGCGCTCATCGCGCGTTCCGACGAGAGCGCGCATATCCTGTTCGTGAAGATAAACACTGCCAAACGCGATCAGCAGAAGCAGAAGCGTGAGCGGCAGGATCGTGACCGCGAAAAGTTGCGAAAGGCCGCGCCAGCCAGGAAGGAACCGCCAGGCTTCGGAAGTCTTTTTTGAATCTTTATGGTCGGGGAGTCTTTCGAGAGACTTCCGAAATCTTTTCATTCCGCAATCTGTCCCGCGTTTTGCGAAATCCATCCCAGCGAGACGCCGCGCATCACCGCCTCGGTGCGGCTGGTGGCCTGGAGTTTGGCGAAGATGTGCGCGAGATGTCCCTGCACGGTGCGGTCGCTGATGGCGAGTTGGACGCCGATGGCTTTGTTGGTGAACCCTTTTGCGGCGAGCCGAAGCACGTCGAGTTCGCGGTCGGTGAGCGACTCGACGGTTTTTTTCTCAGGCCCTTTGAAAATGTTCGACATCAATTTGCGCGTGATGGTTGGGTCGAGTGCGGACTTGCCCTCATTCACGTCGCGCACAGCCTGGATGAGTTCGTCGGCCTGCGCGGTTTTCAACACATATCCATTTGCACCCGCCTGCAAGACAGCCATCACATAGGGATCGTCGTCATAGGCGGTGAGGATCAGCACGCCCACTTCGGGCAGGTGCGCGCGCACCCAGCGCGTCACTTCGATCCCACTCGCCTTTGGCATCTGGATATCCAGCACGGCCACGTCGGGTTTGTGTTTTTGGATCAGCGACTGGGCTTCTTCGCCATCCCCCGCTTCGGCAATGACCTCCAAATCTTTCGCGCTTTCAAGCAGTTGACGAATCCCCGCGCGGACGATGTGGTGGTCATCCGCCAGGAGAACGCGGATTTTGGCTTTTGATTTGTTTGATGACTTTGGCATAACTTAATTCATCCAGTTGTTGATTATAGTCTTGTGTCTGGCTCATGTAAGGGAAGGCCAGCCAGACGATCCCGAGACCAGCCAAAAGTCCAGAGAGGAGGCGCATTAGCGAGTTGAACGAACCGAGGGCGTCGCCCGCGTAGAACGTCGCAGGAAAGGCGTCCTTCGTCAACAGGACCAGCCATTGATTCGTGTCGCGGAATCCCTGTCCGATGCCAGCGAAGTCGCTGACCATGTGCGTGCCGCCGTCCAGCGCGATGGGGAGGAGCAGTAGAACGAATCCCCACCACGGAAGCGGCTTGATCTTGCGGCGAAACGGCATCCAAATCACCGCGAAGAACCAGATGCTGGTGTAAAACGAAACCATGCGGTCGGACCAGGCGATCTTCCAGCCCATTGTTTCGTTGCCGATGAACTTGCGAAGAAGGATCGGGTTGATCGTATCCTGCCACGCGGCCTGGATCTCGCCCAGGGAATACATCGTCTTTTCGCCGAACAAAAAGAACGAACGCTCCGGCAGTTGGTGGCAGAAGAACGAGTAAATGAAGTATATCGCTTTTCCCGCGCCCGTCCAGCCAAGACGCATGAAGACGGGCGCGAGGAAGGGCGTGAATACCCACAAACCATACACTACCAGGAAAGTCTCAAGCCAATGAGAGCCGATCCACTGAAAAAGGGAAGGCCTCGATTTTGGAAGGATGGTTGCCGGGATTGTAGTCATATCATTCCTTTATGGCGCATTAGGTTCCGGCGCGCGGTTCAGGTTGGCGCGATAAAAGGCTTTGGCTTGACCTGCGTCGAAGGATTCAAATTTTTGCAGGCGACCCCAGGATGTCATCGCTAGCGGCACATCCAACGAAGGCCAGGGATAGGCGATCAGTTTTACTCCGCCCAAATCATCCATGACCGATTTGATTTGCGATTTCAATTCCGCGCAGGCGGTTTCATCGAGCAGGTCGCAGTTGTACCAGAAGATGATGTAACCGTGTTCGAGATTGTGCACGAGATAACCGGCGGGGAACTTGTAATTATTACTATCATAAATCCCCACCCTGGCTTCCTCCGCATAATGCGGACCCGAGGTTGGCGGATTGGAATTGTAGGTTCCAGGGTCACTGTCAGTCGCGATATGGGTAGTGGTCATCACAGGGATTGGCTCGCCCGCTTCGGGTCGAGCACCCTGCCGGAGAATGATCCCTAAGATCGAAAGTACGGCTACTCCAATCGCGCCCCAGATAAAATAGGTTCTAAACTTCTGGTTACGCTGGCGTTCCCGCAGTTGCTGTCGTTTTGATTTTGTACTCATAAAGTCTCCTCACGATAGAAAAACAGGCGTCAATGCTACCTTGACGCCTGTTCCTCACGATTATTTACTGAACTGGAAACTCGATATCTTCCTTGTAATCCAAGCCATCCTTGCGGACATAGACGGTCAACACCCAATCGCCAGGATCGCTGAAATTGGCCTTGATGGAATATTTCCCGCCGTCCTGCTCGGTGGCGAGTCCGCTCATGCCCATGCCCGCCATCGCGGGGTGCTCGGCAGACACGTCCACTTTCGCGCCTTCGATGGGATTGCCGTTCGCGTCGGTGATGGTGAACACCATTTCCACGTCTCCCACCGCGGCAGGATTCGGATTCGTGCTGACGAGGATGTTGACGGGTTTGGCGGAGGGCGCTTCGGTGGGCGCGGCCACGCTTCCACACGCCGCCAGCAGAACAGACGTCAAAACCAACACACTGATAAAGATTGTCTTACGCATTTTGTTTTTCTCCTTCGGGAAATTTTTAGTGGGGCGGGTTGACAACCCGCCTGGCGCTCAAATTACTCAACCACATTGATCACCATCACCAAGCCGCCTGGCTCGACGTTGTCGTTGGTGGTGTGGTGCAGGATGTGACAATGCAACATCCATTGGCCTGTTTCCGTGGCGACGAACTCGATGTCATATCGTTCGCCAGGCGCGACGCTGACTGTGTCCTTCGTCAACTGCGCGGCTTCGGGGACGGGATGTCCATCGGTCGCGACGATTTTGAAGGGCATTCCGTGCAAGTGCATGGGATGGATGAATTGTCCAATCGCGATCAAGCGCAGGCGCACACGGTCGCCTTTCTTGACGGTGATGGTTTCCGTGGCGGGGAATGACTTGCCGTTGATCGTGAAATAATTCGGTTCCATCCCGCTCATCGGCATGGGTGCGTATGTCATCCCGTCCGTCATGCGCGATTCTGAGATCATCAACACCTTGTCCACCGCGGGCGGATTCGGCTCAGGCACTTTCGGGTCAATGATGAACGGCGCGTACAGTCCCGCGCTTACCTGCACATCACCTTCGTAATGCGAGTGATACATGAACGTCCCTGCGGGCTTGGCGGTGAATTCATACGTGAACGTTTCGCCTGGCTGGATCGGATCCTGTGTGACTCCAGGGACGCCGTCCATCGCGTTCGGGACTTCGACTCCGTGCCAGTGGATAGTCGTCGGGACGGGCAGTTCGTTCTTCACGACAATCCGAACCTGGTCGCCCTCGGTGATACGGATCATCGGTCCTGGCACGGTTCCATTGTACGTGTACGCGGTGACGGTCACGCCATCCAGAATCGGCCACAGCACGGCTTTGGCGGTCAACTCGAAAACCTTGACGCCGTTCTCTTCGCGATAAGCAAGCGGCTGACCACCCTCGGTCTCGGTGGCAGGCTGGACGTTCGGCGCGGTGATCGGCTCCATCATGTGCGCGGCCTCGGGGTTGTCGGCCATCATACTGCCAGGAGTGGCGGTCCCGTTCATCATGTCCGAATCATTGTTGTTCATCGGCATGGAGTTGGTTGGCGTTCCCGCGGGCGCGCACGCCGACAAAATCAACGCCAGGCTGACCACTGAAAATACCAGTAATTTCTTCATCGTGTTTCCTCTCGAAAGTTGGAGTAGCCGCTGACTATAAGGAATTCCCCTCACTCCAGCCAGCGCAATATGACGCGTGCGACGATAGGCCATTTGGCCTATGCGTTTTGCGGAACAGAAACAGGTGGGGTCAGCGCCTGTCGGATTCCCGCCAGCAGTTTTGAGTCTGCGCGTTGCCGCGGTTCGTCCGCAATGGACAGCCAGGTCTGCCCATCGTTGCCATGCAGGAACAGGGTGGCAGGCTGTTCGGCGATTCCGTACACGAGCAGGATCACCATCTGGCAGTCACATTCCTCCGTGCCGTGATTCGGGCAGGGACAATCATGCAGTGCGTGGCGCGCCGTATGCAGATCGAAAGTCTGCATGGCGCGCAACCCCGCCTGCGACAATCGCTTTTGCGTCCACTGCAAAGCCTCATCGCAGGAGCTGTCAATTGAGAAAAAAGGGGAAAGAGTATTCAATAACGCCTCGGATGTTCCCATTATAGGGAAACTTCCGAAGCGCTTGAAGAGCCGCGTAGCGCATTCGCAGGTAGGCAAAATTGCCTATTGATTCATCCGCAACATGACAAATGACATGCCGGGGAGCGATTGCGAATTTCTGAGAAGCAACATGGTTCAGTCCATGCAACTGCCGAAGTCTATGAAACTGCAACAATAAATTTTTGTGGGTCATTCACAAATTCATCCCGGCAA
>CAYJLS010000137.1:0-10781 GCA_964371065.1 uncultured Anaerolineaceae bacterium
GCATGATAAACTTCGCCCGCTTGAAAAAAGCAAATCTCACGAAAGGAGGCGCACGACCAATGGTAACGATCCCTGCCCACATTTTTGTTTACCGCACCGCTCTCGGTGTTGAGCCTTGTCGTAGTGCGCCTGTCCACCGTTAGAACCCACGAAGATCATCAACGGCCACGGCGCGCTGACTGCCCGTGGCCGTTTTGTTTTCATGCCCCTTTGTGCGGCCATGGGTCAATGTGACCTGTGGCCGTTTTATTTTTGCGCTGAACCCCTCTATCCGCTTTCCCAGCCCCGCCGAAGAAGGAATACGCATCCATCGAAATGAACTTGAATAAGGAAAAACATCATGACTGCAACGACCCTCTCAACCGACCTGATCGCCGCGTTGAATGCCCCGGCCATCCCCGGCCTGATCTTCCGCCGTTTCCGCGGCCCAAGCGACTACCCCCACATGCTGGCAGTGATCAACGGCAGTAAGAAGGCCGATGACATCGAGCGCAGTGATACGCTCGAAGCGCTCACTAATAACTACGACCACCTCGAACGCTGTGACCCGTATCGTGACATGGTTATGGCCGAAGTGGAAGGGCAGATGATCGCGTACAACCGCGCCTTCTGGGACCAACAGGAGGACGGCACGCGCGTCTATTCCGTGTTTGGATTCCTTCTGCCCGAATGGCGCCGCCAGGGAATCGGCGCGGCCATGCTGGCGCACGGGGAAGCGCGCCTGCGCGAAATCGCCGCCGAACATCCGCGTGACGCGCCGCGCTTCATCCAATCTTTTGTGTCGGACGGTGAGAAAGGCACGATTGCCCTGCTGGAGAGCGCGGACTACAAGCCGATCCGCTACAACTTCGACATGAAGCGCGATCTCTCCGAGCCTTTCCCCGATACACCCATGCCTTCCGGCCTGGAAGTGCGCCCGGTAAAAGAGGAACACCTGCGCGCCTTATGGGAAGCGGACAACGAAGCCTTCCGCGACCACTGGGGCTACGTACCCGGTACCGAAACCCGCTACCAGGCCTGGTTGAAACAACATGACTTCAACCCGTCGCTTTTCAAAGTGGCCTGGGACGGCGAACAGGCGGCGGGCGCGGTGCAAAACTACATCAACAAGGAAGAGAACGAGGAGTACAACCGCAAGCGCGGCTACACCGAAGGCATCTTCGTGCGCCGTCCGTGGCGCAAGCGCGGACTGGCCAGGTCGCTCATCGTACAGAGCATGAAGATGTTCACAGAGATGGGCATGACCGAAACCGCTCTCGGCGTGGACGCGGAGAACACGAGCGGCGCCTTGCGCGTCTATGAAAGCTGCGGTTACCGGCAGGTCAAGAAATCCATCATCTACCGCAAACCGCTCGAATAAAACTGCACCGCAACGTGCCAGCCACTTCCGAAAGTGACTGTCACGTTGCGGAGTGAGGACACCATGACTACCAATGAAACCCGCCTCTCCCCAGGCCTTCTCCTGCGTCCCGCTCGATGGAGCGACCTCAACGCTGTTGCCAAACTCATCCTCGACGTGTGCACCGCCGACGGCGACGCGACCCTGGCTGTCACCCCCGCGGAACTGGCGCGTGAATGGAAGAACGAGGGCTTTACCCTCGAAACCGACGCGTGGGTGGTGGAAGCCTCCAACGGACAGATCGTTGGCTACGAGGAATTCACCAATCGCCACGCGCACGCCGTACTCGGCGGCGACGGCTACGTCCACCCCGACCATCTGGGACGCGGTGTCGGCACCGCCATGTTGCGCGCCATGAATGAACGCGCCCTCACCGAGATGAAACTGGCCGAGCCTGGCCTGCGCGTGTACATCCGCAACGGCATGTCCATCCGCGACACGGTCGGGCGCGCGATGCACGAAGCCGAAGGCTACCAGCCGATCCGCTTTTCGTGGCGGATGGAGATCAAACTCACCGAAGCGCCGCCTGCCCCAACCTGGCCCGCGGGCGTGGAACTGCGTCCGTTCCTCCCCGGCGAACACGACCAACTGCTGTTCGACGCCACCGAGGACGCCTTCCGCGATCACTGGGGACACACCCCCGATAACTTCAACGACTGGCAAAATCGCAGGATCAAACATGCAGATTTCGACCCCTCCCTGTTCCATGTCGCCTGGAACGGGAATCAGATCGCCGGCTTCACGCAAAACCGCTTCCGCATGGGCATCGGCTGGGTTGGCACGCTGGGCGTCCGCCGCCCCTGGCGCAAAAACGGACTCGGCCTGGCCCTGCTCCTGCATTCCTTCCGCGAATTCCACCAACGCGGCATGAACACCATCGGCCTCGGCGTGGACGCCTCCAACCCCACCGGCGCCACGCGCCTGTACCAAAAAGCCGGCATGGGCATCGCCGCGGAATACGTGATCTACGAAAAGGAATACCGCCCCGGCCGCGAGGCGGCAGAAGAGGAATAGCGCCAAACGGTTGTTTCGGCTATACTTAGGATCTGTAAATAAATAACTTCCCGCGATCCGTCATTGCGAGCGTTCGTTGCGAAGCAATCCCCGCTGTGTTCCAGGAGATTGCTTCGGGACACCTGCCCTGGCGGGCGGTGCCAGGGAGAACGCCCTCGCAATGACGGCTACGACGGGTAGTGAGGGAAGTTAATAATTTACGAACCCTTATCGCATCCGAAAGGAGCAAACCATGAACCTACGTTGCACCTATTGTCAAACCCCCTTCTCTGTCGGCCGGATGGAAAAACTGGCCGCCCTCCAACGCATGGAAGCGGAAAACCTGCATCATTACGACGCCTTCTGCCCGCGTTGCCGGCGCGCCAACTCCGTCTCGCGCCAGCGGCTGGAAATGTTCACGCCCGGCTGGCGGGAGGGACTGAAAACCCTGGAGACCGAGGCCGCCCAGCTCGACCAGCCAACGACGGAACCCGCGCCGCCCGCCCCGGTGAAGACGGAACCCGTCCCCGCGCCACTGGAAGCGACCCGGAACCGCCACGCTCCCCGACCTGTGGTTGCCGCGCCGGTCCAAGCCGAATCCACATCGTCCCCGAAGGGGAAGCCCGCGGCAACATCGTCCCTGGAGGGGAAACCTGTCGCGAAGCCCAAGCCGGTTGCCAAACCCGCGCCAAAAGCAAAACCCGCCGCGTCCAAAGTCAAACCGGCCGCGACACCGTCCCTCGCGAAGCATCCTGAAGGGGCGAAAGGGAAGAAGCCGGCCACAAAGTCCAAGCCGGCCGCGGCTAAAGCCACATCGTCCCCGAAGGGGAAACCGGCAGTGACACCGTCCCTGCAAAGTCCCCGAAGGGGGAAAGGGAAGAAGCCTGCCGCGAAGGTCAAGAAACCCGCCGCGAAGAAAAAATAGCCTGAACACCGGCTGGAAATGGAATATACTTGGGCGTTGCACCTCATCCTCAAGGAGAACCAAATGGATATTGCCTGTTGGAATTGCAAAACCGGCATCAAGCTCGACAAAGCCGCTGTGGAAGCCGCCCTCGCGCAAATGGACGCCTCCAAAGTGGGCTTTCACGACGTGCCCTGCGCCAGTTGCGGAAAATCCAACCGCGCCACCCGCGATGTGTTCACCGCCGGATTGGAAGCCTTTGCCAAAGCCGCTAAAGTCGCCGCCGAACCGACGCCGACCAAGCGCGAAGCGACCAGGAAGACCAAGGCAGAGAACGCCCGGCGCCGCGGTGAGGATGTCAGGAAGGGCGCCAAGAAAGGCCGCAAGTAATCCGCGGTTCTTGCATGAGCATTCACGCTGTCTTTTTCGACCTGGGCGGGGTCATCCTCCGCACGGAATATCAGGCGCCTCGCGAACATCTCGCGGAACGGCTGAACATGGAATATGAGGATCTCGTGCGGCTGGTCTTTGAAAGTGAGACCAGCCGCAAGGCTTCTATCGGCGCAATCAGCGAGGAGGCGCACTGGGAAGCGGTCGCGCGCCGCCTGAAACGCCCGCAGGAGATCGAGGCCATCCGCGCCGAGTTCTTCGCGGGCGACGTGCTGGACCGCGGCCTGATTAATTTCATCCGCTCCCTGCGTCCGCGCTGGAAAACGGGAGTAATCTCGAATGCGTGGTCGGGGATGCGCGATTACATCACGGCGCAGAAGTTCGACGATGCCTTCGACCGTCTCGTCATGTCGGCGGAGGTGGGGGTGGCGAAGCCCAAAGCGGAGATCTACCTGCTTGCGCTGGAACAACTGGGGGTGAGTCCGAACGAGGCGGTTTTCGTGGACGACTTCGATGAAAACATCGAGGGTGCGCGGGCGGTCGGCATGTCCACTGTCCATTTCAAAGAGCCGGAAACGGTCATCGCACAACTCAAAAAACTTTTGGAAAACTGACGTCCGTCCTGCGCGGCCGCCAGGGAAAGTGACGACCATGCAAGACAACACTCTTTTTATCCGCGACCTGGGGGACGGTTTGATCCTGCGCCACGCGTCGAAACGGGACGCGGCCGCGCTGGCGGATTTCAACTCCCGCATCCACAGTGACGACGGCTGGGACAAGCCCGATCTTCGCATCGCGGCCTGGACCCGCGACCTGCTCGCGCGTCCCCATCCGACTCTCACCCCCGCCGACTTCACCGTCGTCGAAGAGACAGCCACACGGCGCATCGTCTCTTCGCTGAACCTGATCCCGCAGACATGGACATACGAGGGAATTCCCTTCGGCGTGGGACGGCCTGAGTTGGTTGGAACGCTACCTGAATTTCGCGGCCGCGGATTGGTGCGCGCACAATTTGACGAGATCCATCGTTGGTGCGAAGCGCGGAACTTGCCCGTGCAAACGATCACCGGCATCCCATATTTTTACCGCCAGTTTGGTTATGAAATGGCGCTCGATTTCTCAGGCCGCCGCTTTGGATTCGAGCCGCACGTGCCAAAACTAAAGAAGGGCGAAAAGGAACCGTATCACATCCGACCCGCCACCGAATCTGACCTGCCTTTCATTGCGAAGATTTACAAGCAGACACAGACGCGTTATGTCATCTCATGCTTGCGCGGTGTGGATGTGTTCGCATGTGAGTTGAACGGGCAAAGCCCAAAAAATGTTAACCGTTTCGAGATCCGCATCATAGAAGATACGCGTGGCAGACGGATCGGTTATTTCCAACAACTTCACTTCCTCTACGTAAACGGGTTAACCGTGGTGGGCTACGAACTTAAGCCCGGCGCGTCCTGGCTGGATGTGACTCCCTCGGTCGTGCGCTATCTGTGGGAAACTGGCGGCAAGTACGCCAAACGCGATAGGCAATCGCGCAACTCGTTCGGGTTCATGCTTGGCGCGGAACACCCAGCCTATGAAGCATTGGGCGATACGCTGCCTGCGTTTCGCATGCCATACGCCTGGTATCTGCGCGTGCCAGACCTGCCGGGCTTCATCCGTCGAGTCGCGCCCGCGTTGGAGAAACGGCTGGCCCAGTCAATTGCGGCTGGATTTTCAGGCGAGTTGCGGATCAGTTTCTACCGCGACGGCCTGCGGCTGGGTTTTTCACGCGGCCGTTTGAAGACGCTCGAACCCTGGAAGCCAAAACCCAACGACCATGAAAGCGCGGCTTTCCCCGATCTGACTTTCCTGCAATTGTTGTTCGGCTATCGCAGTTTCGATGAACTGCGTTTCGCCTTCAAGGATTGTTACTGGTCGAACAACACCGCTCGTGTGGCGTTGAACGCGCTGTTCCCCAAGCGTCTCTCGGACGTGTTTCCTATATTTTGATTCATAGAATAGAGAATGGAGATTCGTCACAATCAACTGCCCTCCATTTACTTCTCTCTACTCTCTATTCACTGCTCTCTTTTAGGTAAACCATGTTTCGCAAATTGGATGCTTACAAGTTGTATCTCGGTCTGCAATTCCTGACCGGGTTGAGCTTCAGCATGATTTTCGTGGTTGCTTCGTTCTACGAAGTGACGGTGGCGCACCTCTCTGGCCTGCAACTGGTACTGGTCGGCACCACGCTCGAGGTGACCGTCCTGCTCTTTGAAGTGCCGACGGGCGTAGTGGCCGACGCGTATTCGCGCAGGCTGTCCATTGTGATCGGATTCTTCCTGATGGGCATTGCCTTCCTCATTGAGGGCTTCTTCCCCATCTTCGCGCTGATTCTGCTTACGCAGGCGCTGTGGGGACTCGGCTACACCTTCACCAGCGGCGCGACCGAGGCCTGGCTCTCAGATGAGATCGGCGAAGAGGATGCCAATCGCGCTTTCCTGCGCGGCAACCAGTTCGACCTGGCCGGTTCGCTGATCGGTATGCTGATCGCCATCCCGCTGGGGAACATCGCGGTGAACCTACCCATCCTCGCGGGCGGCGCGGCCGTTCTCGTCACTGCGTTCGCGCTGGCGTTCTTCATGCCCGAGCGTGGCTTCAAACCTGCGCCGCGCGGCAACCGCAATCCCTTCCAGCACATGGGCGACATCCTGAAAAAAGGATTGACGGTGGTGCGATCCCGACCCGCCCTGCTATCCATCCTCGGCATCGGCTTCATCTACGGGTTGTATTCCGAAGGCTGGGACCGTCTCTGGGTGAAATACCTGGTGGACAATTTCCCCCTGCCAGGTCTCTTCGGCATGAACGAGGTGGCCTTCTTCGGCATCCTGCGCGCGGGCGGCATGTTGCTGTCCATTTTAGTGACGCGTCAGATTGAAAAACGCCTCGACGCCAACCATGCGCCCTCCATCGCCCGCGCCATGCTGTGGATCACCGTCCTGCTCTCCGCCGCCATCCTGACCTTTGCCTTTTCCCCCGCGCTGGCAATCAGCGTGGCCGCCGTACTCATGGTCAGCATCACGCGCGAAGTGATGGGGCCGCTCTACGACGCGTGGGTGAACCAGCGCCTCGAATCGGAGACGCGCGCCACGGTCATCTCCATGTCTGGCCAGGTGGACGCCATTGGGCAGATCGCCAGCGGACCGGTCGCGGCGCTCATCAGCCTGACCTCCGTCCGCGCCGCGATCACGATGGCGGGACTGTTGCTCGCGCCCGCCCTCCCGCTCATCGGACGCGCCAACCGCCTCCATGCGGATGCTTCGACCCTTCGACAGGCTCAGGACAGCGCTTCGCTCAGCACAAGCCCCGAGCCTGCTCCCGTTACCGAGGAGACTCAGCTTGCTGATTGAAAGTCGTAGGGCGGAATGTCATTCCGCCCCACGCGTGTTATTTCGGATTCCATTTCATCTTCATGTAGACTCCCCCGCGTTCCAGTTCATCCAGCATTTGATCCAATCGCTTTTGCCGCGTCGAGTCCAGTTTGGCGCGCGTGATCCAACCGATGTAATCGTTTTGCTGATAGGGGGGACGGGCGCGGTAGGCGTCCATCAGTCCGCGCGCGTTGAGCGCAGCGCGGAAGAAATCTGGCATGGGGTGGCGGGGACGAGGAGACATATCATTTAACCTGGAGCGAGCGTGGATCGAAGCGCGCCGCGGATGTGACCAATTCCTTCAGATAATCCCAGGGAGCATCGTCATACGTTTCAATCCTGACGAAGCGTTTGTATTTTTCCGTCCCCTCGAAGAGATGGCGCGGATCGGGCAGGAATGCTCCATGGATGAAAGCCAGCCGGACGTGATCCTTGTGGAGGCCGATCTGACAAATCCCCGCGCTGACAATCCTTCCGCGCCCCGCGTGGTAATAACTCAGCCCGCCCCAGCGGACCACCTCTGCCGCGTCGGGCGCGACCGCGGCAATGACGTTGCGTAATTCCAGCACGATCTCCTGCAAGTGCGGAGGCGTGTGCTGGAGGAAGGTTTCGATTTCACGGAGAGGGAGCACGGGTTGATTCCTGAAAATATTATAGCACCCGCCCTTGTGCGGGCGCGCGCCTGCAAACGAGTCCTGTCCGAGAAAGCCCGCCCGAAGGTGAACCATCGGGCTATTTTTACAAAGGTCTCCGACCTGACCGCGTACATCCAGTCCAGCGGACTTGGTAAAAATAGCACGGGCGGATTTTATCCCCGTGCGGGTCCCATCGCCGCGCAAACGCCCATCGAAATGGAGAACCACCCCTCGGCATGATAAAAATCCCCCGACTGGCTGTCGAGGGATTTTGATAAGAGTTTGGATACCGACTAGACTCAGGGCAGATGATTCCCGAATGTGCCGTAGAGCCAGTCCAAATCGTCGGTGCGGTCCACGCGATAGACGCCGCCAGTGCCGGCGCAGTTGCCGTTGAGGCCGAAGGAGGTCACACCACCGACAACATTCGAATCGCCGATGAAGTTCGGACCGCCCGAATCACCGAAGCAGGTGCCGCCAGTCGAATGGTTGTTCGACAGCAGCAGGGAGAAGTCGCCCACTAGGCCGCCATTGATCTGGATCAGGTGAGGGTACGCCACCATGCGGACCCGTTCGGCTTCGACGAAGACCG
Organism: uncultured Anaerolineaceae bacterium; assembly: GCA_964371065.1. Lineage (GTDB taxonomy): Bacteria > Chloroflexota > Anaerolineae > Anaerolineales > Villigracilaceae > Denitrolinea. Next base: position 8,324 of record CAYJLS010000137.1, read on the forward strand.
GGTTGATTTCCTGCAGGCCATAACCCACAGCCGTAAACGTGACGTTTTGGGTGCCGCGGCTCGTGGCTAACTGGTCGAGCACATTCAGTTCGGGAAGGACGCCAAATGTCTTGATCTTCTTCACCGGCTTATCCAGCACGACGACCCCCAGGTCGAACAGGTAGAAGGCGTTGGGATTGTAGTTGGGATGGGTGTACGGAGTCCCGCCCGCATCACCTTCGAACGGATAGCCATTTGCGGGAATGCCCGATTGTACGTCAGCATCGAACCAGATCTCCACGTGCGCGGCAGGCGCCTCCGTGCAGTGTCCGGCAGTCAGGAAGAGTGTGGGCGAGAGCAGGGTTCCACTGCATCGCCACAGGGGATTGCCGTCGGCATCCTGGGCAACCATCAGCCCCACGTAGGGGTGACCGTTGCCGTCCAGTTCACCATCCGTGATCGCTCCTGCCGGGCTGACAGCCAGCGCGAGAATTACGATCACCGAAAAAACAACGAAAAGCATTTGCTTGCGCATTTCCAAATCTCCTTTGGTTTTTTGTAAAAGTAAACGAAATTCACGCGGAATGGATCGTTCACAATCTGGGCGGGGCGCCTCCTTTTCTGAGAGAAAACAAAAACCGCCGATTGATTTCGGCGGCCTGGCGGTCTGTTTGAAAGCAGACCCATGACTTTGCGCCCCCGCCTCGCGACGGGTTTGCCTTTTGCAATACGCATTATATATGCTTTCCCCGATTAATCAAGCAATCTGCGATAGGATTATTTTTCCGCTTTTCCTCCGAGCCTCGAGCATCATCCCCGGGGCTGTCTAAAAAGTCGGCGTTTTTCTTTTTAGACAGCCCAAAGCGGGAGATGAAGCGCATTTTCAGCCGCTAATTTGATAACAACGGGCATGAATGCCTTCCAAAATGGTTGACAAGTGGGAAACGAAAAAAGGGCTTTCTGCTTTTTAGACAACCTCTATTCGTACGAAGTCCGCGCAAGCGGACTCACTAACCCCTCCCATCCTTCCCCCTCCGGGGACTTCGTGGACACCCTCCCCAAATCCGACATAAGAATTCTGTTTGACATCCGATACTTCTATGTCGGATTTGGGGAGGGCTGGGGTAGGGCGAATCCCATCGAGTTGACTCATACCGTCGAATCAGGCGCGATGCACCCTTTTGCCATTTTTAGCACAGGGATGTTTTCATGTATAATCTATTTGGACATTCCACCTCATGAGCGAAACATTCCAGAAAATTCTCAAACTCATCAAGCAGAACAAAATACAAATTTCCGCTCATGGATACGATGAACTGGCCGATGACAACATCCTCGTCCGCGATGTACTGGCAAGTGTTTCGAGCGCGATTGTCGTTGAAGATTACCCCGATTACGCCAAAGGGCCCTGTGTGTTAGTGCTGCAAGAAGACAGGCAAGGCAAACCAATTCACATCCTCTGGGGCATCCCAAAAGATGCGACATTCCCTGCGGTATTGGTAACGGCCTATAGACCCAGCCCTGCCCGCTGGTTGGACGATTTTACAAGGAGAAAGAAATGACCAAAAAACAAACATCTAAACTGATTCATTTTGGCGAGTATGTCGCCGAAGTAGATATTGAATTGGTATACACAGACGATGACTGGTCCCCCTACTTATCGGTGGATGACGCCATGAAGCTCGACGATGTTCGCGAAGCGCTTCAGAAAAAGGACTTCGCAACGGCAACCAAACTGGCCCGCGTCTATAAACTCTCCCCGCTGGCGGTATAAAAGCAGAAAGCAAACAAATTTTCGGCCCGACGATGAAACATTCGTCGGGCTTTGCTTTTCACACACGGTGCGAGTGCGTTGCACCACACAAACAGGAGAAGCTGTTTAAGCGGTGAAACCCCATAGAAGCAGGCGCGATTCTTTCCCGCGCGTTTTCCTCCGCCACATCCCCGCCCGTGGATTAATCTATGGGCTATTCATACCAAGTCCGCTCAAGCGGACTCCCTCTCTCCATTTGGAGATGGGTTGGGGGCGATGCGCGTATCTTCTATTCAACATTTTCTTCTTTAGCATTTTGAGCTTCGCGGACAGGGTTGCCATAGGACGGCCGCTTGTCTCGTTGAAGCGCCTCCCAATCTTGTCCGCGGTATTGCTTCAAGGTGAAAGCAGTCTGTTCATCGAAGGCCGCAGGGCTATAGGAAAAAATCAGGGGCTGGATCTGGACATCCCAGCCCGCCAAATGTTGTTGGTTGAGAAGGGCATCGCGCGCTTGGGGAGTATCTACATAAAACACGGCCACACCGCCGGGTTGCCCGATGAAGTGATCGTGAAATATCGCCAGGGGCAAGTCCCGGTCCGCGATGAATTCGTTAAAGATGCGGTTTGCTTCTGCGGCTGAAAGTCCCGCCGGGGCCAGGGAATAAACCAAAAAGCATCTTGGCTTCTGAATATGTCGAAGTTGATTGTTCATGGATATACCTCTAA
>CAYJLS010000138.1:0-10734 GCA_964371065.1 uncultured Anaerolineaceae bacterium
ACCCCTCTCCTCTTCATCCACGGCATGTGGCACGGAGCCTGGTGCTGGGACGAGACCTTCCTCCCGTACTTCACGGAGCATGGCTACCGCGCGGTTGCCCTCAGCCTGCGTGGACACGCCGGTAGCGAAGGCAATATCCGCGGCAGTACCATCGCCGATTACGTCGCGGACGTGGAGCAGGTGGCGCACACATTCGATACGCCGCCCGTCCTCATCGGCCATTCGATGGGCGGATTTATCGTGCAGAAATATCTCGAAACGCACAACGCGCCCGCGGGTGTTCTCCTCGCCTCCAATCCACATTACGGACTCTGGCCCGCGTTCGGACGCGTCCTCCGACGCGACCCGCGCATCGTTCTCAAGGCGGTTTTCACGTGGAATATGCGCCCCGTTGTGGAGACTCCCGCCAAAGCGCGCTGGGGACTCTTCTCCGCCGACATGCCCGAGGAACAACTGTTGAAATACCACGCGCAGATGAACGATGAATCCTTCCGCATGTTCCTCGACCTGCTCGGACTCAATCTCGCGCACCCGAAGCGCGTGAAATCGCCGATGCTGATCCTCGGCGCGGAAAAAGACACGGTCATCGCGCCGCGCGATGTCCACGATACCGCGCGGGCCTACGGCGTGAAAGCGGAACTCTTCTCGAACATGGCGCACGACATGATGCTCGAAGCGGGCTGGAAATCTGTTGCAGAGCGAATTCTCCACTGGCTTCAGGAAAAAGGAATTTAACATAAAGAAGCTACTGGTATTTTCCATTCTCCTGGTTTTGGCATCCCAGGCTTGCGCGGTGAGTCAACCCGCGGCCGCCATGACGCCACGCCCACCCACCGCCAGCATCGCCACACGCGCGGCCGCGAGCGAGGACACCGCCTCCCGTCTCGCGAGTCTCGGCGGCCAGCCCTGTCCCGACAGCGACTTCACCTGCGTCACGCTCGAAGTCCCGCTCGATCACTTCCATCCCGATGGCCGCACGCTAAACGTAGTCTTCGCCGTCCTGCCCGCCATCGGCGAGCGCAAGGGCATGTTCGTCACGGCCACCGGCGGCCCGGGCACGTCCGGCCTGCAAAGCGCGGACAACTACACCGCGGCCTTCGACCCCTCCATCCCCGAGCATTTCGACATCGTTTTTTTTGACCAGCGCGGCGTGGGCCTTTCGGGTGGACTGCAATGTGCGGATGCGGCCGCCGTCTTTTATCGCGCGGATTGGGACGCCTCCACACCCGACGGGGAAGTTGCTTTCGTTAAAACGGCGCATGCCTTTGCTGACGATTGCGCCGCTGAAATGGGGCATCCCGATTCCCTGGCGTATCTCGGCACGGACCAGGCCATCGAAGACCTCGAGACTTTTCGCCAGGCGATGGGGGAAGAAAAATTCTGGCTGTACGGCGAGAGTTACGGCACGCAGTACGCGCAGACTTACGCGGCCGCGCATCCCGACCGGCTGGCTGGATTGATCATTGACGGCACGGTAGACCTGACTCTCGCGGGCACCGATTTTTACGCCAGCCAGGCGCAGGCTTTCAACACCTCGCTGATGATGACGCTCGAAGCCTGCAACGCCGACGAGTACTGCGCGGCGGACATGGGCGCGGACGCGATCGCGGTCTACGATGAACTGGCGGCGCGGCTCAAACAAGCGCTCCTGCCTTTCGACTTTCCCCTGCCATCCGGCAGAACCGAAGCCCGCACGTTTACCTTCCCGGATTTGGAAACCGCCGCGGCGGGTTATCTGTACTCCGAGAGCGCCCGCATGATCTTCCTGCGCGCGCTGGCCTCCTATTCACGGAATGGCGATCTCGCGCCGATGGTGCGCGTCCTGTACGATGCGCTCGGTCTCGACCCCGAAACGCTGGAGGCCATCCCCGACCCGTCCTACTCGGACGCGGTCTACTACGCGGTGGAATGCCAGGATTACGGCTACTTTAGCGGGACGCCCGAGGCGCGCGCCGAGTCCTACCTGCGCGCCGGCGATGCCACCGACTCCAACCTGCCGCGCTTCGCCTCCGTCTTCTACGGCGACCTGCCCTGCGCCTTCTGGCCGAACGCCACGAGCGAGACCGTCCGCCCCGCCCCGCTGACCGCGCGCGGGATTCCCACCATTGTCCTCAACGGCACCGCCGACCCGGCCACGCCGTACGAGGGAGCCAAGTCTGTCTTCCAGCGTCTGGAGGATGGATACTTCGTCACCGAGACGGGCGGCCCGCATATCCTCTTCGGCTGGGGCGTTTCGTGCGTGGACGATCTCGTCACCGTCTTCCTCGTGGACGACAAAATGCCCGCCCGCGAGACCACCTGCGAGGGCGTCGTGGCGGACGAGTTCGTCCCGCTCGCGCCGTTGCGCGCGTCCGATTTTTCCGATCCGCTCGAGGCGCTGGCCTCCGTGGACGATGAGATCTATTTCCTGCCCGAATATTATTACTGGGACGCCGAGACGCCCACCGCGGTCGGCTGTCCGTTCGGCGGGACGTTGTCCTTCGAGCCGTCGGATATGGGCGAAACGTTCACGTTCAAGGACTGCGCCTTCTCGGACGGATTCGTGTTGAACGGCGAGGGCATCAACAACTACGATGATGAATTGTTCACGCTCGATGTCACCATCAGCGGACTGGCGCGCGGCACACTGACGTACACGCGCGACGCGGACAACAACCTGTCCGTTACGGGGGATTACGCTGGAGCCGCGGTGAACCTGTCAGAATAACCGCGGCCTTACATGTTCGCGAGCAGTTGCACTGCGAGCCGTCAGCAGTCCAACTGCTGACGGAACAAAAAACGAACCGCCCTCGGAAAAGTCAAATCCGAGGGCGGGGTGGTGAGTCTAATTTCGTCGCACCGCGTTACAGCGCGGACAATCCCTCCGCTGGCAGAGCAACGCCAGCGGATTTGCTTTGATCAAAATTTTCACGCGGTCAATCAGGTTATTCAACTGGACGGCTTGCACGCGCGCCTCGCCGATGGTGGCGGCAACCATGTCGTTCTCGAGATATTGTGCGATGTCATCAAACCCCGACGAATCTCCGGGAAAGCCGGGACACTCGACGATCCGCCTGCGTGTCAGCGCCCAGCGGACAAACTGCCTGCGCCCGGCCAGTTTTTCGCCATAATGAATGCTGGTGTTCACCCTGTGATCCACGCCGATCAAAAGCGCCCAGCCGTTCTTTTCAGCCAACGCGCCGATGGGCGCGAACGGATCGTAAATCGTCTGCCGCTCGAGGGCGAAGTCCGCGTTCACGCCCGCGAACGAAAGGATCGGGTGATGACTGCGTTTCGCGCCCACGTGCCGTCGCAGGGTTTCGGCCAGGACGCCCATCTCCTTGTCGGCGGGCGTATCGCATTGGAACGGGAGCGCGTCGTACGTTTCCTGCGCGCCCGGCTTCCTCCGGTTGGCCTCCTCAGCCGCGTAGTCCAGCGCGTTGTTCGGCGGTCCCACCAGCGGCGTCACCATCGTCTGATAAGTGAACGTCGGCATCACCAGCGAGCCGCAGGTTTTAACCAGCGCGTCGATCACGACGCGCGGCCCGCCCTGCACCGGCCCCAGCGACTTGAACGATCCATGCGCGATGACAGCCTGCCCCTTCAACGGCAGTGACTCAAACCCCACCAACAACTCGCGTACCGTAATCATCCCTGCCTTCCGCCTTCTGCTTCCCGCATTCTGCTCACTTCCCCTTCCACTGCGGCTTGCGTTTTTCGGCGAAGGCGCGCATCCCTTCCTTTTGATCCTCGGTGGTGAACAGGTTGTAGAATTCCTTTTTTTCCTCGGCCAGCGCATCTCCCAAAAATCGTTCGTAGGCCTGGTTGACCATCTTCTTCGCCGAGCGGATCGCGGCGGGCGCGCGGGACGCGACCTCTTCGGCCAGCTTCAACGCCTCCTCCAAATACGCTTCGATCGGGACGATGCGGTTGATGAGGCCAAACTGGAGCGCTTCCGCGGCTGACAGAGTCCGGTTGTTGAGGATCATCTCCATGGCGATGGCCTTGCCGACCGCGCGCGTCAGGCGCTGGGTTCCGCCCGCGCCGGGGATGACGCCGATGGTGATCTCCGGCTGTCCGAATTTCGCTGTCTCCGAGGCGACGATCATGTCGCACGACATGGCGATCTCGCATCCGCCTCCGAGCGCCCAGCCCGATACCGCCGCGATGACCGGCTTGCGGATGCTGCGGATGCGCCCGAAATTCGCGATCGGGTCGTTATCGTACATCTCCTGGACAGTTTTGTCGGCCATCTCCTTGATGTCCGCGCCGGCCGCGAAGGCCTTCTGGTTGCCGGTGACAACCATCGCGCCGACGGCATCATCGTTATCGAAGACCTCCAGCGCGTCCATCAGTTCGCGCGTCAGCGTGTTGTTGAGGGCGTTCATCGCCTCGGGACGGTTGAGCGTGACGAGGCCAACCCGTCCGCGGGTTTCGGTGATGATGGTGGTGTATGTCATGGGGATTCTCCTGTTGCTGGCCCTCACGGGGATGAAATCCTCGTGCTCAGATACGAAGCCCTTCGGGCTATAATGCGATTCTACACGAGAAATGGAATTATGCTAACATTGGCTTAAATCCAGATACCCGTTTTCTTCCCTTCGGGAAAACAGGTTTCTCAAAGGAGCATCACATGGACATCCTTCTCAGCATCCATTCCATCGTTCGCTGGATCATCATCGCCGTTGCCGCGCTGACGATATTCAAATTCGCGGTCAGTTGGGCTGGGAACGCTCCCTTCAAAGGCATGGACCGCGGCCTGGCATCCGGCTTGAGCGGTTTGATGGACCTGCAAGTCCTGCTCGGCCTCATCTATTTTTTCGTCACCGGATTCGGCGGCGCGGGCTTCCCTGCGAATCGCATATTCCACATGCTCCTCATGCTGGCCGCCGCGGCGCTGATGCACGTCCCCGCGCGGCTGAAATCCCTGGGCGACAAACTTCGCTTCCAGTATTCCATCTTCGCCATCCTGGGCGCGCTGGTGCTGGTGTTCGTGGGAATTTCGGTGTTGTAGAACGCAAATAGGAAAAGGAGGATCTAATGAAAAAATCCGTCTCGCGTTTGTTCGCCACAACGTTTCTGATCGCCCTGGTGGTTGGCATCCTCGTCTCCGTCATCGGATGGCTGTTGGGCTGGAAAACATCCGTGCAATTTAGCAACGGCTTGTTTATTTCCGGCGGCCTCATTATCGTTTTTGGCCCTTTGCAGGGCTTCGCGAAGATTTTGCAATCCGACCTGACAACCTTTGCGTGCGCACGGTGCTGCGAGACGGCTTGCTTGCGTGCTTGCCAGTTCGGAGTACTTTCGCTGGTTGTCGAGCCCGTCGAGACACACTGCTCCCCTGTTTCTCTCCGTAAAGCGTAAATTTCTTGTTAGCGCGCCAAACCGATGGGGCGGCAGTTCAACTGCCGCCTAACTCCAGCGGTTATCCCAGCACTTTGGCGCGCTAACAATTTCTTTAAGAATAAACCCGATGGGCAACTCGTTTATCATTCAGATCGAAAATGCGGCTGTCACAACGACAGCCGCATTTTAAATTTCCAAAAGTCGAACTACCCGCCGCTAACCTGCGCCAGCAGGTTGCGGTAGGCCTCCGCGTTGGGAGGATTCATCATCAGGATCTGGTTGATGGCCGCAATGGCGCCATCCTTCTCACCCTTGTTAAGCAGGAACTCACCGACCTTGTCCAACTGCGCGATCGCGTCCGTAGTGCGGCCTGCCTGCTGGTAAAGTCCCGCCAGGGCGCGTCGCAGGGCGGGCTGGTCGCCATGTTCGATGAGCAATTCCTCGAGGAAGGAGGTCGCGTCCTTGCCTTTGTGGTTGTTCTCGAGATAGGTCAGATAGTTTTCCAGCTCGGCCAGCGCCTGCTCGGAGTGGGCCATGCGCAGGTTCAGTTCGACCAGGCTCTTACGCGCGCCTTTGTCTTCGGGACGCAAAGTGCGGATCTGCTCAAAGACGCGCAGGGCTTGTTTCCAATCCAGCCTCTGCATGTCAATATCCGCCATGCGTTGCAGGATGTGAACGTTCCAGGAGCGGTCCGCATTCCCCTGCTGGACGAGCCGCAGGGCGGTGGTATACGTTTTGCGCGCCGTATCCAGTTCGGCCAGGCGATAGTAAATATCCGCCAGGTCGAGATATTCGTTGACGGCATCGTTGACCTGTCCGCGCGCCACCAATTGATCTATCAGCCGCGAACGGGCGGCCAGGTCCATGGGCGAGAATTCGATGACGCGCCGCAGGAGTTTGGTGGCCTGGTTCGGCTCGCCGCGCACGCTGTACGCCTGCGCCACCGTGGTGAACTTGGCAATCGCTTCGGGAACCCGCCCCTCCTGCACAAGCAGGTCGCCCATCAACGTATGAAGCGGAAGGTATTGAGGCGCGTAGGTCAGGGCTTCGAAGGCCGCGTCCATGGCCGAACGCAGGCGTCCACTGCGTGCCAGGGTGTGGATGGTGTTGATGCTCTCCAACACCTGGCTGCTCTGGGCCTGGATGACAATCTCGGCCAACGGCAGTGGCACGTCGCCTTCCGCCTTGGGGAGTTGCTCGCGCGCCTTGAGCAGGGTCTCGCGCCAATCGGGACGCAGGAGCATTTTATGGATATTTTCGCAGAGGATCTTGAGCGCGCTCTCATCCTTTTGGATGGATTGCGCCTCGATGATCGGTTCATACAACTGGCGGATTTCGTCGGACAATTCTGCGGGAACCACGTACGAATCGGCCAGCTTTAAAGCCTCGAGATATTCCACCGAGGCTTCGTTGTAGCGCCCCATCCTGATCATGATTTGCCCCAACAACAGACGCGAGGCCAGGGCGAAATCGGCATGTTTAACCGAATACTGGAGGTTGCGAAGCGCACTTTCCAGGCGTTCATTTTTGAATCGCAACATACCCAGGTCAAAATACAGGGACGGATGTTTGAATCCCGCTTCGAGCGCTTTTTCCAGTTCCTCTGCCGCCTGCAAATCGTGGTTCTTGGTTTGCGAGTCGATGGCTTGGCCGAGGTGCATCACCACCTTGGTCTGCTCGGCCTGTTGCAGGGACAGTTGCCCCGTGCCTCTCATAATCGCCTGCAAACCGCGTCGTTCCTGCGCCGCGGGACTCTCGTCGTTGTACTCGAAGAGAGCCTCCGCCAGGCGCGTCAACGCCTTTTGGCGCGCCTCTGCCACCGGGTCCAGGCCGCTCAAGACGGGTTGCCGCGGCGCGTCCAATTCCTTGACCTGCGACATGCGGATCGGCCCCGTCCCGCCTTTTTGTCGCACAGGCTTGGGCAGTAACTGTCCCGATTTCAACAAGGCCTGCGCCTGGCGAGCTTCCACGCTTTCGGGCGAAAGCGCCAGGGCCTTGTTGATCAACTCGGCAGTTTTGTCCGGATTGCCCGCGCGCTGAAGCAGGCTGGCAACGGCCAGGTATTCAGCGACGGCAGGCTTGGTATGGCCGAGTCGTTCGTGCGTGAGCGCCAGGCGCGAGTGCGCCATAACGTGATCGGGATTGAGCGTGGTGACGCGCACCCAGTTCTCAATGGCTTTCTCCACTTCGCGTTGCTTGATATACAAATCCGCGGCGCGCATGGCCGCCTCCACCGCGCTCTTCAAGTCACCCAGCCGCTCGCAAAGTTGGGCGATGCGTTCCATCGAAATGGGATCTTCGGGGGAAAGTTGCGCCACGCGTTTATAAATATCCAGCGCTTCGTTGAAACGGGAGAGTTGATGCAACGCCAGCCCCAGGTTGTTGAGCGCCTTGGGCTGGTCGGGGATTTCCTGCAAGGCGGCGCGATAGGAGGCCGCCGCCTTTTCCCATTGCTGGTCCCAGGCGGCTGAATGGCCGTCGTTCATGTATTTTTGGAATGTATCTTCGCGTCCGGGCATGGCTCTATTTTACACTACAATCATTTCATCCCTTTGGGATTTTGTTCATCCCGCAGTTGAACTGCGGGATGAACAAAGGAAACTTCCCGACTAACTGACCATCCGACTATCTGACTACTTCCATCTCGCCCCAGTTCTGACCCGCGCGGGCTTCCGTCTCGAGTGGGATGTCCAACCGATAGGCGGATGTCATCACCTCTTTAACGACGCGCACGGTCGCGTCCAATTCGCCGCGCGGACATTCGAGCACCAGCTCGTCGTGGACTTGCAGGAGCATCCGCGCGTTCAGGTTGGCAGACTTCAGCGCGGACGGGATTTTCAACATGGCAATCTTCATGATGTCCGCCGCGGTACCCTGGATGGGAGCGTTGATGGCCTCACGCTCCTCGCGGTTCCGCAGGTTGCGATTCATCTGTCCTTTCAAGGCGGGGAAGTAGCGGCGGCGTCCGAGCAGGGTTTCCACGTAGCCGGTCTCTGCCGCGGATTTGCGGATGCCGTCGAGATAGCTTTTGATGCCCGGAAATTCTTTGAAGTATTCCTTGACGAAATCCTCCGCCTCGGCCAGCGTCAACTCCGTGGAGCGCGTGAGACCGAAAGCAGACATGCCGTAGATCAGGCCAAAGTTGATGGCCTTGGCATGGCGGCGCTGATCCTTGGTCACTTGTTCGAGTGGGATGTTATAAATGGCCGCGGCCGTCGTGGCGTGGATATCCTGGCCCCGGCGAAATGCTTCCAGCATCCCCGCGTCCTGCGCCATGTGCGCCACGATGCGGAGTTCGATCTGCGAGTAATCCACCGAGAGCAGGACGTTGCCCTTGTCCGCAATAAACCCGTTGCGGACGCGGCGTCCGAGTTCACTGCGGATGGGGATATTTTGCAGGTTCGGGTTATTGGACGACAAGCGTCCCGTCACTGCGCCGATCTGGCTGTACGAGGTGTGTACGCGTCCCGTCTTTTCGTCCACCGCCAGGGGCAGGGCATCCACGTAGGTGGATTTCAATTTCGAGAGTTCGCGCTGTTCCAACACCATATCCACCACGGGATGTTGTCCGCTCAGGGACTCGAGCACTTCGGCATTGGTGGAATAAAAGCCGCTGGCGGTCTTCCACGAGGCATCCGCTTTCAAGCCCAGTTTGTTGAAAAGCACATCCGAAAGTTGTTGGGTCGAATTGATGTTGAACGGCTTGCCAACCGAGGCATACACATCCTTTTCGATCTCGGCCAATCGTTTTGTGAGTTCGACAGACATCTTTTTGAAGAACGGCAAATCGAGGGATACGCCCGTCATTTCCATATCGGCCAGCACGGTCGTGAGCGGCATGTCAATCTCGCTCATCAATTTTTCGCCATGCACGCGCTTGACTTCCGCCTGCATGACGGGCAACAGCCGCAACGTGGACTCCGCGTCCGCGGCCGCGTAGGGCGCAACCGACTCTATCGCCACGTCTGCCATGCTGATCTGCTTTTTACCCTTGCCGATCAAATCCTCGATGTGGGTCATCTCCACGCCGATGCGCGCGAAGGCGAGATTCTTCAATCCCATATTGCGCGACGACGGATCCACGATGAACTCGGCCAGCATCGTGTCGAAGGTCAGCGGCGCGACTCGCAGTCCAAACTTCGCCAGCACGATGAAATCATATTTGGCGTTGTGCGCCACCTTGCCGATTTTCGGATTTGTCATCGGCGCGCGCAGGGCTTCGATCACCTCATCGAGCGGCAGGTTTCCTCCGCTCGCATGCCCGATGGGAATATAGATGCCCTCCCCCTCTTTGATTGCAAGCGAAATCCCAACGATCTCGGCTTTCATTTCCTCCGTGGATGTGGTCTCGGTGTCGAACGCGATCACCTTCGCCTTATTCAACTCCTTGACCAGCGCGGATAACTTCTCGCGCGTGTCCACGATTCGGACTTCGATGGATGACTCAATCTTCGGAGATGCGACAAAGGCGGCAGACGGCTCGAACAGCGACAACTGCCCTTTGCCTCGCGCGTGACCCTGGGCGGGCGCGGCCGTCGACGCGCCGCTCAACGCCGCGACCTTGTTCACCAGCGTGCGGAACTCGAGTTCGGTCAGGAAGGCGGTCACAGCCGCCGCGTCGAAGTCGTGAGCGCGCGCCCGCTCCAGGTCAAGCTGGATCGGCAGGTCGGTGCGGATCGTCGCCAGGTCGCGGCTGAGGGTGGCAGAGTCGCGTCCCTGCTCCAGTTTTGTCCGCCAGCGGTTTTCCACTTCGTCGAGGTGGGCGTAGATTTCGTCCAGCGTCTTGAATTTTGTCAGCAACCCGAGCGCGGTCTTCTCGCCCACGCCCGGCACGCCGGGGATGTTATCGGACGCGTCGCCGACGATGGCCTTGTAATCCACCACCTGCTCCGGGCGGACGCCGAACTTGCTGGCCTGCACGTCTGCAGGGGTGATGAAAGTTTTATCGTCGCCCGCCACGTAGACGGCGACTCGTTCGTCCACGAGTTGGAGGAGGTCGCGGTCGCCGGTGATGATCTTCACGCCCAGCCCCTGCGCGGCGGCCTGACGCGCAATCGTGCCGAGAACATCGTCCGCTTCGTAGCCTTCCATTTCGAGGCGCGGGATGTTGAATGCGTCCACCAACTGGCGGATGCGCTCGATCTGCAGGCGCAGGTCGTCGGGCATTTTTTCGCGCGTGGCCTTGTATGCGGGATACAGTTTGTCGCGGAAGGTCTTGCCGGTGTCGAACGCGACCGCGATGTATTCGGGTTTTTCCTGCTCGAGGATGCGGACGAGTTCGCGCGCGAATCCGTAGGTGCCTGCGGTCGGCTCGCCCTTCGATGTCTGCCAGCGCGCACTCCCCGCGCCGCCGGCCGTCAGGGCGAAGTACATGCGGTAGGCCAACGCGTGGCCGTCTATGAGGTAAAG
>CAYJLS010000139.1:0-10605 GCA_964371065.1 uncultured Anaerolineaceae bacterium
TCGGCTTTTTCTTCATCCCATTCAAAAGGCATTGCCATGGCTTGGTTTCCTTGCCTGTATTATACAACCGCGCGGCTTGGCGGTGTTCGATCAGGTCAAGGTAGGTGGAGGAGAGGAAGACTTTCATGGTCTATTTCCACATTTCCTTGCGCGCGGCATCAATTTCTTCCGCAGAGATGGATGGACGCAAATCCTTCCACAAACCGCGCAGGGATTTTCGCGGTTTGGATTTTGCGCTCAGGCTTTTTTCAATTTCTGGCAAGGCCTGCGAAATGACTTTCAAGCGTTCGCGCGGCGGCAGTTTGCGTAGTATTTCCAGAACATGATTGGGGGTGGGAGTAAGCATCTTTCACCTCATCGCCAATTATACACCGCGCCTCCCCTGTGGTATATTTCCCCCATGTCCGTCTACCTCCACGATATTCCCCTCGCCACCGCGCAGGCGCGCCTCCAGCAAGCCCTCGCAGACGCGGATCTCTGGCGCGTGCTCGGCGTGGAAACCATCCCGCTCGACGAAGGCGCCCTCGGACGCGTGACCGCCGAACCCATCTGGGCGAAAACCTCCTCGCCAAACTATCACGCCTCGGCCATGGACGGGTTCGCCGTCCGCGCCGAAGACACCGAGGGCGCGGGCCCCACGACACCCGTCACCCTCGTCACCCGTCACCCGTCACCCGCCACCCAATACGTGGATACAGGTGATCCGTTACCAGATTGGGCAAACGCCGTTATTCCAATTGAGAATGTCGAATCGCTTGATGAGACCGGCGCGCTGACCTCCGACCTGCGCCATCCCGCCTCCATTCGGATTCGCGCCGCGGTCGCGCCGTGGACTCACGTCCGCCCGCTGGGGGAGGACATCGTGGCGACGCAACTCGTCCTGCCCGCCGGACATACGCTTCGCCCCGCCGACCTGGGCGCGGTCGCCGCTTCGGGTCACGCGGACCTTCGGGTGGCGCGGCCGCCCCGGGTCGCGATCCTGCCAACGGGATCGGAACTCGTCCCCATCGGCTCGGCGTTGAAGCGCGGCGATATCCTCGAATACAACTCGCTCGTGCTGGCCGCGCAGGTCAAGGCCATGGGCGGCGAAGCGACGCGTTTCCCCATCACCCGCGACGACTTCGATGCCATCTGCCGGCGCGTGGAAGAAGCCTCCCGCGACCACGATTTGATTTTGCTCAACGCAGGTTCCTCCGCCGGCGCAGAAGATTTCTCCGCGAAAGTCGTCGAGAAACTCGGCACGCTCCTCGTCCACGGTGTCGCCGTTCGCCCCGGCCATCCGGTGATTCTTGGCATGGTCAAGCGTACACAAGTAGACAGGTACACAGGCACACAGGTAGACACGCAGCAAGCAAATCGTAAATCGGAAATCGTAAATCGTAAATCGGAAGTCTCGCCACCCGCCACCCGTCACCCGTCACCCGTCCCCATCCTCGGCGTCCCCGGCTACCCCGTCTCTGCCGCGCTGACCGTGGACATCTTCGTCGAGCCGATCCTCGCGCACTGGCTGGGACGCCGTCCGCTGGAACTGCCCGAGGTGGACGCCACGCTCACGCGCAAGATCACCTCGCCGCCCGGTGACGATGATTACATCCGCGTCGCGATCGGACGCGTGGGCGGGAAACTCCTCGCCGCGCCCCTGGCGCGCGGGGCGGGCGTCATCACCTCACTCGTACGCGCAGACGGGTTGCTGGTCCTGCCGCGCGGCGAACAGGGCGCGGAAGCCGGCCAGCAGGTGACGGTGCGACTCTACCGCTCGCGCGCCGAGTTGGACAAAACCATCTTCTGCATCGGTTCGCACGATGTGATTCTCGACCTGCTGGCGCAATTTCTCGCGGAGCATGACCGCAGGTTTGTCTCGTCGAATGTCGGCTCGCAGGGTGGGTTGGTGGCGCTCAAACGCGGCGAGGCGCATCTGGCGGGTTCGCACCTGCTCGACCCCGCGACGGGCGAATACAATCTCGCCGCCCTGCGCCAGTATCTGCCCGATGTGCCTGTCCGACTCATTGCGCTGGTTCACCGCGAACAGGGATTGATGGTGAGGCGCGGCAACCCAAAGGGAGTCAAAAGTCTGGGAGACCTCACCCGCCCCGAGGCTAGTCCTGAGCGAAGTCGAAGGATCACGTTTGTGAACCGACAGCGCGGCGCGGGGACGCGCGTCCTGCTCGATTATCAACTAAACTTAATGGGGGTAGCCGCCTCCCAAATTCGCGGCTACAATCAGGAGGAGTACACTCATCTGGGTGTCGCGGCGGCGGTGGCTTCGGGCCGCGCGGATTGCGGTCTGGGAATTCCCGCCGCGGCCCAGGCGCTCGATCTCGATTTTGTGCCGCTTTTTCACGAACGTTACGATCTGGTCATTCCCAAGGAATACGCGGCGAGTTCCCTGCTGGCTCCGTTGTTGGAAGTGATCGGCGGCGCGCAGTTTCGGTACGCAGTTGCCTCCCTGCCCGGGTACGATGTGAAAGAAATGGGCAAATTGATTTTGGAGAATTAATATGACGGATACTCTCATCATAGATGACAACCGCGAGACCGCGGATGCCCTGAAGCAGATGCTGGATGCGTTGGATGTGCCGTCGCGCGTGGCTTATGGATCCAGCCCGGCGATTTCCGCGCTAAGCAAGATGACGCCGCGCGCGGTGCTGCTGGACATCAATATGCCCGGCGTGGACGGCACCGAGATCCTGGCGTTCCTGCGGCGGGAGCCGCGCCTGGTTTCCGTGCCTGTCATCGTCATCACCTCCGACGACCAACCTGAGACGCGGCAACGCGCCATGCAGGGCGGCGCGACCGCCGTGATCATCAAGCCTGCCGACTTTGTTGGGCTGGAGGCGGCGCTCAAAAAGGCGGGCATTCTAAAATAGGCTCTCTGGGAATTGCCGGGGTAGTTGCGCCAGCAGTTGCACTGCTGGCGGGCGGCAGTGCAACTGCCGCCAGAACTGGCGGTACACCACGATGATTCCCAATGAGCCCTAAAATAAGTTGGAAGTTTGCGCGGCGGAGAGATTGGAATGTGAAAATCTGGTGGAGGAAAATTGAAGAGAACCCCGTTTTTGATCATTGCATTAATTCTTGCCCAGACTCTTTCGGCTTGCGGGGGCGGCGGGGCCGCGCCCGCAACTTCGTTCCCACCTGTGCCTGCCGGGTATGCGGGCAGGCACAACCCTTTCGGATCGGAGGCGGCCGCAGTGGGCGCAGTGAATTTCAACACCTACTGCGAAGCCTGTCATGGCGTGACTGGCCTGGGCGATGGCCCGGCGGGACAGGCGCTGAAGCCCAAACCCGCCAACCTGCCGGCGCTCGCGTCCCAGGTGGGGGATGACTATTTATTTTGGCGCATCAGCGAAGGCAAGCCGGGCACGTCCATGGTGGGCTGGGCGGGTGTGCTGAACGAGGAACAAATCTGGCAGGTGGTCGCTTACATCCGCACGCTGAAATGAAATGGGTGCATTTCATTTCAGTTGAAGCCTTGCAGTATGTAACGTGTTGCGTCCACTCCGCTACGCTACGGGATGATATGTTTCGTAAACCTTCAAAACGGAACACGCAACACGGCTTTCTCTCAACTCATTTGCGAAGTAACTGTGCCTTTCAGTTGCCTGCCCTGGCGGGCTAGGCCAGGGAAACACACCCAATTATTTGGAGATTACACCATGCCATTAACCAGCGGTATCCCCGCCCCCGACTTTGAACTGCCCGATGATACCAACGTGCCGCGCAAATTATCCGCGTATCGCGGCAAACCCGTCATCCTCTATTTTTATCCCAAAGACGACACGCCCGGTTGCACCAAGGAAGCCTGCAACTTTCGCGACGATTACTCGGCCTATGAAAAGGCGGGTGTGGTCGTCCTCGGCGTCAGCCCCGACGCGTCCCGTTCGCACGCCCGCTTCAAGTCCAAGCATCAACTGCCCTTCTCCCTGCTGGCCGACGAAAGCCACAAAGTCTGTGAACTCTACGCGGTCTGGGGACCCAAGAAATTCATGGGACGCGAATATGAAGGCGTCCTGCGCACGACCTACCTGATCGACGCGCAGGGCAATATCGCCCGCGTGTTCGAGAACGTCCGACCGGCGGAACATAGCGCCGAAGTGTTGGACGCTGTCCGCTCGCTCTAACCGACCCCAAGCCTGTTCGCCGTGACCGAGACCGAGTCCACCCGCATCCTGCAAACCAGCCTCGCCCTGGGCGCTTCCCTGCTCGAAGCGCCGGACGAGCAGGCCATTCTGCGCGCCGCCATGCGCGCCGGATGCGAAGCGCTGTGCGCGGACGGCTGTCTGTTCATGCCCTTCGACGAATTCGCACAAAGATTCTCCCCGCTGGAGTTTGGCCGCGTCCCCGCCTTCGACGCGGGGCTGATTGCTAATCCCGCCCAGCGGCAGAAGTGCAAGGTCTGCGAGACGCGGCAGGCGGGACGCGAATGCGCCCTGCTCCAGTGTGACCCCAATTCCAATTTTATTTATTGCCTGCCCCTGCGCGCCCGCGGACGCGAGGCCGGGTTGTTCAGTTTTATTTTCTCCGCCGAGCCGCGCGTGGATGAATCCATGGGGGCGTTCCTGTCCGAAGCCATGCGCCTGGTGGAACTCGCGCTCGACGCGCGGGAGCGCGGCCAACTGGTTCGTTCCCTGGAATATTCCGGCGTTCCACCCGCGCTGACCCAGGGGGAGATGCGCTCGCTCCTGCCGCAGGTGGAGTACCAAGCCATATTGGGGGAGCGGACGCGGCTGGCGCGCGAGATCCACGACGGGCTGGCGCAGACGCTGGCCTTCCTGAAAATTGAAATTGGCCGCGCCGAAACCTTGCTTGCCCACGGCCAAGCGGCGCGGGCGGCGCGTATTCTGAAGGATTCCTCGCGCACGATTGGGGATGCCTACCTCGACGCGCGCCAGGCCATCGAAAACCTGCGCCGCGTCCCGGATGGCCGCCTGGAGACCTGGCTGCGCCAGGCGGCGGAGGATTTCGAGGCGCTATCTGGTTTGCCGGTGGAGATGGATTTTCACATCTCATACGATTTTCCCGCCAACGCGCAGGCGCAGATGATCCGCGTCGTGCAGGAGGCGCTGACCAACATCCGCAAGCACGCGCAGGCCAGCCGCGTGCGGGTCGCGGCGCGGGAGGATGGAGGCGATGTCGTCATCGAGGTGGCGGATAACGGCCGGGGGTTCGCGCCCTCCGATGTCGCTGCGACCCGCTTCGGTCTGAGGGGGATGCGGGAGCGGGCTGAGTCGGTCGGCGCGGAGTTCCAGGTCAGCAGTCGTCCGAACGGCGGGACGACCGTCTGTCTGCGAATCCCGATGCGCGTGGGGGTGAAGTCGTGAAACCGATCCGCCTTATGGTTGTGGACGATCACGTCCTGTTCCGCCGCGGGCTGATCGGCCTGCTTTCAGACATGGCCGAGTTTGAAGTGGTGGGCGAGGCAGGCAGTGGCGAGGAGGCGTTGCGCGCGATCACGCAGGCCGGCCCGGATATCGTCCTGTTGGATATTAATATGCCAGGTTTAAGCGGCGTGGAAACCCTGCGCGCCATGCGCGAGGCGGGACTGGAGACGCGCGTTTTGATGCTGACCGTCTCGCAGGATGAGAACGACCTGGTGGGCGCGATCATGGCGGGCGCGAGCGGGTATCTGCTGAAGAATGTGGAGCCTGAAATGTTGCGCCGCACGCTGTTGGATGTGGCGCAGGGGAAATCGGTGTTGTCGCCGGAGATTACGGCGCAGGTTTTCAAGGTGATGCGGCGCGCCCCATCGGCGCCGTCGCAGGAACTGGTGAGCGGGCGCGAATTGGATGTGTTGCAGTGCCTCGCGCGCGGCCTGACGACAACGCAGATCGCCTCGGAGTTGTATATTTCGGAAAATACGGTCAAGACGCATATCCGCCATATCCTTGAAAAAATGGAAGTGAACAACCGCGCCGAAGCGGTGGCCAAGGCGTTGCAGGCGGGCTTGATTTAGGGGGGGCAACGGAGATGGCCAACGGATATAAAACGGATAAACGGATGGAGAACATCAAGATGATGACAAAGGGTGACGGACAATCACCCGCGTTTTTTTTCTAAAATCCCCCCTTCATCAGACGAAGATGAATGACAAACAAGACGGATTCTGGTAAATTAGTCCCAGGATCCGTTTCTTCATGAGTCAGCCAGCCCAACCGCGTCCCCGCAGAGTTTTGATTGCTTCCGCCAACCCGCTTTTTCGCGAGGGTTTGCGGAAGGTGTATGCCTCGCGTTGGGGGGAGCAGGCCATTGTCATCGGGACGCCGTCCACGATGGAAGAGACGCTCACCTCGCTGGCGACGCTCCATCCCGACCTGGTGATTGTGGATCACGACGATACCACCATTAACCGCGACGATTTTTTGAACCGCTTTATGGAAGGCGAATCGCCGATGCAGGTGGTGCTGGTCTCGCTCGGCTCCACCGAACCCGTGGTGCTGTATCATCGCAGACAACTTACCGCCGCGCAGGCGGAAGCCTGGCTCGCCAATCCCTGGGGTTGACCCATCTTTTCGGCTCTCTGGGAATTGCCGGAGTAGTTGCGCCAGCAGTTGCACTGCTGGCGGGCGGCAGTGCAACTGCCGCCAGAACTGGCGGTACACCACACCGATTCCCAATGAGCCATCTTTTCTGAGGAGAAGAGTATGCGACATTTTGTCATTGCAGGTATTCTCGTCATCGTCGCGTCCGTCCTGGCCTACGCGGGGCTGGACGCGCTGAACCTGATGCCTGTAGCCGCCAGCGCGCAGGCCGCATCCATTGACTGGCTGTGGAACTGGGAGGTGATGATCATCTCGTTCCTGTTCGCGCTGATCGTTGTTCCAATTGTCTATAGCCTGGTGGTTTTCCGCCGCAGGAAAGGCGATACCACGGACGCCGAGCATATCCAAGGCAACACTACGCTGGAGATTGCCTGGACGATCATTCCGTTTTTCATCGTTTTCGTTTTTGCTTACATGGGGGCATATTCCCTGCGTGAAGTCCGCCGCGCGGATCCACAGGCGATGATCGTCAACGTGACCGCCTCCCAGTGGGCCTGGAGTTTTGAATATCCCGAGTACGGGATCGTTTCCAAGGAAATGTACCTGCCCGTGGACAGGCAGATACTCTTGAGGATGCAATCGAAGGATGTGATCCATTCCTTCTGGGTGCCGGAATTCCGCGTCAAACAGGATGTTGTGCCGGGGCGCGTGACCGAATTGCGTATCACCCCTTCGCTAATCGGCAACTTGTACAAAGTCCGCTGCGCCGAATTATGCGGCACGTCCCATGCCTACATGGAGAGTCCTGTGATCGTTGTTTCGCAGGACGATTTTGTGGCTTGGGCGACCGCACAGCAGGCTGTCGCCGCGGCCGCGCAGACGCCCGAAGCCAAAGGCGAATTGCTGGCCAAGGCCAATGGCTGTCTGGGTTGCCACACGGTGGACGGATCCGCGCTTGTCGGCCCGACCTGGTTCGGACTGTTCGGCTCGCAGGCGCAACTCTCGGATGGGACAAGCGTCACCGCGGACGAGGCCTACCTCAAAGAGTCCATCCTGAACCCGTCCGCGAAGATCGTGGCTGGCTACGAGACACAGGCCATGCCAGCCTTTACGTTCACGGATGAAGAAATTGCGAATATCATCGCGTATCTTCAAACCCTGAAATAGCGTGTGGAGACAGTCAATGAAAAACATGAAACCTATGACGCGTGCGCTCCTGCTCCTGTTGGCCGGTTTGCTGGCCGGCTACGGAGCGGGGCTGGGACTGGATTTTCTTGTCGGCGGGCGCGTGAACTTCACCGCCTCCGCCGCGGGACTCTTCTCCCTGCTGGTGGGCGTCGCGCTATTCTTCCATGGGCTGGTCGGCTACCGCACCATCACGCGCGGCATCACCTGGCAGATCGCCGGCACGCTGGGCGGCGCGCTGTTCGTGACGGGCATCCGCGCCCTGATGGGATTAAAAACCTTTGTCCCGCCCTTCGTCTTCACCGAACCCGCCTGGGTTTTCGGCGCGCTGGCCGGCGTGATCTGCTTCCTGCTCGGCCATGGCGTGGTGGATGACTGGATCAGGATGGCGCGCGGCATCGAAGTCCCCGAACATCGGGAGGACGCGCCCGGCTGGGAGAAATATTTCAGCCCCTCGCTCGACCACAAGGTGATCGGCGTCCAATACATCGTCACCGCGCTGATCCTGCTGGTGGTGGGCGGCACGTTTGCGCTCATCTTCCGCAGCGAATTGGCCTCCTCCGGTTTGCAATTTCTGACGACCGAATTCAAACTTTTCAACCAGAACGGTTTGCAGTTCTACAACACGTTGATGAGCCTGCACGGCATGATTATGATCGTCTCGATCCTGCTGGGCATTGCGGGCCTGATGAACTATCTTGCGCCTTTGCTCGTCGGCGCGCACGATATGGCTTTCCCGCGCCTGAATGCCTTCTCGTTTTGGATTGCGCCGTCGGCCGCGGTCCTGCTCCTCTCCAGCCTGATCCTCGGCGGATTTGACACCGGCTGGACCGCCTATCCTCCGCTTTCCGCCAAGGCGCCGGTCGGGATGCAGATGTTCTTCCTCGGCGTGTTTGTGGCAGGCTGGTCGTCCATCCTCGGCGCGCTCAACCTGATCGCCACCGTCCTGCGCATGCGCGCCAAGGGCATGATCGCCTTCCGCCTGCCGATCTTCGTCTGGGCCTCCATCGCCACCTCCATCATCGCTCTCACGGCCACGCAGTTGATTGGGCTGTCGTTCCAGATGGTCATGTTCCAGCGTCTGTTCGGCATGGGCTTCTTCGACCCGGTCAAAGGCGGCAACCCGATCCTGTTCCAGCACCTGTTCTGGTTCTACTCGCACCCGGCCGTCTACGTGTTCATCCTGCCCGGGCTGGGAGTCATTTCGGAGTTGCTCCCGGTCTTCGTCCGCAAGCCGCTCTTTGGCTATAAGTGGATCGCCATGTCCTCGCTTGCCATCGCGCTGGTGGGCTTCATGGTCTGGGCGCACCACATGTTCACCTCCGGCATGAACGAGTACCTGCGCGTCCCATTCATGTACAGCACCTTGCTGGTGGCCGTGCCGACGGGTGTCAAGTTCTTCTCGTGGGTGGCGACTCTCTGGAAGGGAAAAATTCCAACGCCCATGCCCGCCGCCTTTCTCTTTGTCGTTGGCGCCATCGTGGTCTTCCTGATGGGCGGTCTGACCGGTCCGCCCAACGCGACAGTCTCTGTGGATTTGCACCTGCAAGACACCTACTGGATCGTCGGCCACTTCCACGATACGCTCTTCGGCGGATTCGTTTTCCCGTTCTTCGCGGCGCTATATTACTGGTTCCCCAAAGCCACCGGCCGCCGCCTGAACGAGAAACTCGGCAAATGGCACTTCTGGCTGATGACACCCTCGTTCCTGACCCTCTCGCTCGGCATGATGCGCATCGGACTGCTCGGCATGCGCCGCCGTATCGCGGACTACGATCCCCTGCAGGGATTCGACGCCACGCACCTGGTTATGACGATCGCGGCTTTTGCCATCGCGCTCTCGATCTTGATCTTCTTCATCAACCTGGTCACCAGCCTCAAGAGCGGCGAACCCGCGACGGGCAACCTGTGGAATTCGCGCTCGCCCGAGTGGCAGGTTTCCTCGCCCATGCCCGCCCACAACTATGACACCCCGTTTGAGGTGGTCGGCGAACCGTACGATTACGGCCTGCCCGGCTCGAAATACGTGGAATTTGCGAAGAAGAAATAGGGAGCATCCATGACTCACACACAAGACAAATCCTCCGCGCTCGCGCAGGGTCTCACGGTCTTCATCTTCCTGGCGGTGTTGACCGCGCTGGAATTCGGCATCGCCATCCTGATCAACTCGGTCATCCTGCTGATCCTGGTGGCGCTGGTCAAGGCCGGGCTGGTGGCGTACTACTACATGCACATCTACAAGTTGAATCAAGACGACCACGGCGAAGGCCATGATAGTTATGCCTACAAAACCGGGACAAACCGCCTCGGCCTGTGGTTGTTCCTGCTTTCGGACTCGTTCGTTTTCGGCGGTTTACTCATCAGCCGCTTCAACCTGCTGGGACTTACCCGTCCGCACCTGAACCAACTGCTCGGCCTGGCGGTGACCTCCGTCCTGCTCGTCTCCTCCTTCTTCATGAACCGCGCCGAGACCTCCATCGCGCACGGCGATACCAAAGGCTTTCTGAACGGGACGTTGATCACGATGATCCTTGGGGCCCTCTTCGTGGCGGGCGTGGTGGGGCTGGAATGGCAGTTGGCGCAGATCGAACAGATCTTTGCCAGCGGGGACTCGGCTGGCGCCATCTTCTATATGATGACCGGCATGCACGCCTTTCACGTTCTGACGGGCGTCATCCTGCTCTTCACGGTCTGGAACAAAGGCCGCAAGGGACTCTACTCTGCCGAGAAACACTGGGGTGTGGAAGCCGCCACCGTCTACTGGCACTTCGTGGACGTGGTTTGGATCTTCTTCTACCCGGCGTTATACTTGATTGGCGCGCTTCGCTAGTTTTGAAATTGGAATAGTGCATGGAACTTCGGGGCGGCCATCGGTCGCCCCGAGATTCCTGAAAGCCACCTCTGCCACCAAGATTGACACGGATTTTTTCAATCCGTGAAA
>CAYJLS010000140.1:0-2915 GCA_964371065.1 uncultured Anaerolineaceae bacterium
GGCGAACCAACCAAAAGTCCAGAAGGATCGAAGTAGCGGGTGAGCAAATCTTTGACGGGCGCGCGGTCGGGCAATGGCAGGGCGACGCGCACGGTCACATCCATCGCGTGATGGAGATAAACTTGAGTCCCGCGCGGACGTTCCCCCGCAAGTTTCTTGAGTTTGTTCCCGTGTTCCTTCTCAAGAGAAATCAGCACGCCTTCGATGTGCTTGCAGGTGCCAATTAAATTTGATTTGTAATCGGGGCAGGTGCAGGAATTTTGCAGTTCATCCAGCGAGCGGATCTCGACGCGGTAGGCGCGTCCCGAAACGGAACTGACTTCGAATAAACTGAAAACGGGATGACTGCCTTTGTTGGCGATCTTGAGAATTTCGGCGCGGGCGCGTTCGCGTCGGCGTTCGATTTGTTCCTGAATGTCAGAGGGCATGGGGATACTCCGAAGAAGCTGATGGTGGATTGTCTTTGCGGATTATACTTGACTCCAAACAACAAGGCCAATCAATAAACCCGTGACCGCGTCCATGCCGGAGGTGTGCCCAACCTGCATGGCAGATTCAGCGACGGCGAGGAGGCGATCCGAATTTTCACCGAGACAGATCGCCTCGGCCAGATCCGCCAGACGACTCGAAACCTGGCCGCGCGCGGCGTGATAAAGATACGTGCGGCTGATCGCGTTCGTCCGTTGTGAGAGACGGATCACGGTCTCCCCCAGGCTGGAGATAAATAACGCACGTTCGCGGCCATTCTGAACCGCACACCACAGCCCTGCCAGATAGCCAACCAGGAGATCGTCGCCGCTGGGGGTCAGGCCGGAGCCGAGGCCGATCAGCGAATGAACCGAAGCGGGCGCGGCCGGATCGGTTCGCCGGGTGGCGTCCAAAAGTCCGCGCATGGCCGCGCCCGCCTTGCGAGGCATGCCCGCCCGGATGGTCTCATCCGAACGAAACAAATCCTGCGCGATGATTTCAGCATTCAATTGAACCTGCCGCTTGTTGAGCGCATCCCAGACACTTCGCCAGGCAGTTGCCACAGCCGGGTCCGTCAGGTCGGCTTGCAGGGAGGGTAGGTCGCACTTCCAGCGTCGAGCGCCGCACAGGTCAATCGTCAAGGAGCCGAAGCGCAGAAGGCCATCCCGACAGGTTGCCGGTTCGCCGGCGCGGAGCGCTCCGCTTTCAAATGAGAAGTCCTCGGGAGTGTCCACGCGAATCCCCTGTGGAAGTTCCGCCTCGCTGGACGTAACCAGGGTTAACAGGTTGCTTTCTTTTGCCGGGCTGAGATTGATGGCCGAGCGAAAGATGCTGTGGACGGCGGCATCGAAGTCCGCGTGCGGAACGGCATCGCCGATGGAGGTTGCCTTAAGGAACATGCATCCTGTTGCGCTTTATTCCAGCGGCTCGAATTTCAGCCCGTACACGTCCCCGCCGGACTGGACGCGGATCGGCTCCCAACTGGATTTTACGGTCATTCCCACTTTGAGTTGGTCCACGGAATCGGCTTTGACCTGCCCCATGGCTTTGACTTTGTTTTCAAACTCAGCCACACCGAGGATCAGGAAGCGCTGGTCGAAGCCGCATGGCAGGCTGAAGATGGCGGTATAGGTCAGAAGTTTGGCATTGCCCTGAGGTCTGACCTCTTCAAACTCGCGGCTTTTACAGTCCATGCAACGATCGTGAAAAGGGTAGTGCATCCTTCCGCACCTTTTACACTTGTAGGCTGTGAACGCGCTCTCGTTATTCATGCTTCCGCCCTCCTGAGGATAAAACACAAGACGTTATTCGCAAAGCCGCCAAAGTTGATCGTCAGCCCGATTTCAGCATTTTTCACCTGGCGATTTTCCGGCAACTCATGGCGCAATTGCCAGACGATTTCCACAACCTGCGCCACGCCGGTCGCGCCCATGGGATGGCCGCGCGCTTTCAATCCGCCCGAAACGTTGATCGGGATCTGGCCGCCCAGGCGAGTCTTCCCGCTTGCGGCGGCCTCCCCGCCCTCGCCCTCTTTGAAGAAGCCGATGCGTTCGCTCTCGGCGATTTCCAGGATGGTGAAGGCGTCGTGCAATTCAGCCACATGGATATCCGACGGCTTGAGTTTTGCCCTGGCAAAAGCCCTCTGCGCCGCCAGGGTAACGGCTTTGAGTTCAGTGGGATCAGCGCGCTCGGCCAGCGTATGCGAATCGGTAGCCTGGCCGAATCCGGCAATAACGACATACGGTTTGCCCATTTTTTTAGCGATGTCCACGGTGGACAAAACCAGCGCCGCGGCGCCATCGCTCGTCGGGCAAAGATCGTACAGGCGCAGGGGATCAGCCACGATTGGATTCTTGGCGATTCCCTGCGAGCCGTCGAAAACATCCGCGCGGTTGATGGCTTTCCTGAAGTGGGCGTACGGATTCAACGCGCCCATCTCGTGGTTCTTGATGGAGACGGCCTGCAGGTGTTCGGGCAAGAGGCCGTATTTTTCCATGTACAGGCGGGCGAACATGCCTCCCAGTCCGGGCATGGTGACACCGTAGGGATATTCCGCCTGCGGATGGGTCATGGCGGAAACGAAATCGGTGACGCGCCGGGCCGAGGTGCCGCGCATCTTCTCGCCGCCGACCACGAGGACGGTATCGTAGTAACCGGATGCAATCGCCAATAAACCAGCCTTGACCGCGGATGCCCCGGAGGCGGGTCCGTTTTCGATGGTTTCCGCCGCGGCTGGCAGGAGGCTCAGGCGATCCGCCAGCGAACTGGCGATTGCCGTCTGGTGTTGGAGCATTCCGCCGCCCACGTTGGCGACGTAAACCGCGTCCACAGATTGATCTCCCAGGCCCGCGTCATCCAACGCGTGCAAGGAGGCGCAGGCCAGCATATCCATCAGGCCGTCTTCCCGCTGTCCAAAGGGAATCATGCCCGCGCCGATAATCGCAACA
>CAYJLS010000140.1:3015-10452 GCA_964371065.1 uncultured Anaerolineaceae bacterium
CAGGCCGTCTTCCCGCTGTCCAAAGGGAATCATGCCCGCGCCGATAATCGCAACATCTCTCATTGTTTCATTTCTCTTTTAACCCGGAAATTTTTGTTTAGATGAAACAACAGTTCGCCTGCCCCAACAGATAGATTAACGATAAGAATGAATTTATGGTTTTCACAGGAGGTTCAACCTTACCGCGCAAGGTTGACATTTTCAAAACTGCGCTCTTGAGTTTCGTCACACATTCCCTCACCCTGGCCCTCTCCCAAAGGGAGAGGGGAGCAACTCTCCCTTTGGGGGGAAGGGCCGGGGATGAGGATGAATTAGGCTATGCCATATTCTCCACGCTGAGTTTATTGATGCTTTCCACATGAACAGGATTATACGCATCGCCAAATTTCGTTTTCGGCAGGGAGGCTTTCTTCGCCATCAGTTGCTCGTATTCGGCATCGTCCACCATCGCCACGCAACGCCCAATGCTCGACTCGCCATCCACGAAGCGCCAGGGGAACATGCCAATCGTCACGCGGCGGTTGAGTAACAGGTCAATCTCGCCGCCCAGACATTCGGCGTGGATGATGCCATAGGGGAACATCTCCAGGTGCATGAGTTGGTACTTGCTGTCATCGAAGAAATCTGCCAGCGGCATGCCATACTTCTTCTTGAAGACTTTATCTGCCTGACGCGCCTGGCGCGGCATCCAGTCGCGGATGATGGTGTTCATCGGATGATCCGCGCTGCCGCAGTCCACACCGATCCAGCGCAACTTTTTGGCCTTGGCCCAATCGGCAAATTCGCGGTCGGGACCGGGATGCTGAACCATGTAACGCACTTCGTTCGAGTAGGGCGAATCCCAGCCAAAGTGATGGTAGCCGGTATGGATGATGAGAATATCGCCCTCGCGGACTTCGACGCGTTCTTCGACCATTTTGCTGGTGTATATATCGTAATCGCCGCAAACATCGCTCAGGTCAACGACTGCGGCCTCATGCACCAGAAAATCCATTTCCAGGGAGGCAATATCCTTGCCCGCGGAGTGGAAGTGGATCTCCCCATCAAGATGGGTGCCAAGGTGGTTGGAATGCGTCAACAACTGTCCGTTCGCTCCATTGGGCGCCAGGCGTTTGAAATACTTCAACTGTAACGGTTCATAGGTGGGCCAGGCGGGGGTGGCGACACCGAGCGGGATCGTAAGGTCAATGAATTTCATAGTTTGCTCCTATTTAAAAATAACTTTCTTTTATAACCATCCAGCCATGTCGGTGGGTGGATCGTTGCTCTTCATCACTCTTTTTCATAGGGTAGACCGAGTGCTTCAGGCTTGGCCGCGCCCCACCTGGAACTAAACCACTTCGTTGACATGAGTACCAAAACTCCAATGGTTATGACAAAGGGAACAGTCCTCCAGATATATCTGGACATAACATCGGGGAGCACTAATTGTGGGTTAAGCGAGAGTTGCCACAGGGTTCCAAAAAGTACGGAACCACCCATCAGAATAAAGGGATTCCACATGGAGAAAAAGACCAGAGCAAGCGCAATAAAACCCCAACCCATAAGGAAGTTAATGCTCCAGACCGGGTTGTAATCCAGTGAGTAGATCGCCCCGGCTAATCCCATGAGCATACCACTGGTGATGACACTGAGATAGCGTGTTCTAGTGACGTTTATCCCTGAGACTTCCGCGACCGATGGATTCTCTCCCACCGATCTTATCTTCAGCCCCAAAGTCGTCTTGGAAAACACCCACCAAGTAATGATAATCAGCGCAACTCCGACAAAGAAGAATGGAGAAAGACTCCCG
The DNA here is from genome assembly GCA_964371065.1 of uncultured Anaerolineaceae bacterium. Classification (GTDB taxonomy): domain Bacteria; phylum Chloroflexota; class Anaerolineae; order Anaerolineales; family Villigracilaceae; genus Denitrolinea. Next base: position 4,808 of record CAYJLS010000140.1, read on the forward strand.
ATTTCGGGAATCCTTGCCATGCCCAGGGGCTCCGTGTATGGGTAACCGATATATGCGGTGAGGCCGAAACCAAGGATCCAAATACCCATCCCATTCACGACCTGGTTGCCTCCCAGCGTTATGGAAAAGAATCCGTGGAGAAGGCCAATCAGGCCTCCAATGGCAATCCCCGCCAGGAAGCCGAGCAAATAGCTCCCGGTGATTTTTGCAACGATGAAACCAATAGTGGCGCCGAAAAGCATCACGCCTTCAATCCCAACGTTTAGGATTCCTGAGCGCTGTCCGATCAGTTCACCGAGAGCGGCAATCGTAAAAATCGTCGAGGCGTTGAGGCTTCTGGCAAAGAACTCTAACATTTTATTTCTCCTCTTTTGATTTCTTCCAAACAATCTTATAACGATAGAAGAATTGGAAAGCGACCAGGGTAATCATCAGGACTCCCAGCAGAGCATAATCAATGCCAAAGCCCAGTTGCAGTTCGCCCTGGACATACCTGCCGCCATTGGTCAATCCGCCAAAGAGCAGCGCGATTGGAATCGCAGCTAACGGGTTTCCCAAAGAAATGAGCCCGCAGATTATTCCATAGAAAGATAGATCGCCGAAATCTCCATAATTCTGGGTAATTTTATAGACGCCGGGAACCGCAGCGAATAAATGATATCCGGCTAAACCAGCTATGAGTCCCCCAATGATGAATACCAAAAGGGGTATTTTATATGAACTTATCCCGGCATATCTTGCCGCGGATGGACTGAGACCATAAGCCTTGATTTGATAACCGGTTTTAGTCCTGGCAAACATAAAGTATAGAAACCCTGTCAATCCAAGCGCGATCAGGATCGTGAAGGCCCCCCCCAGGATCTGTGGAGCATAAAGAGATTTGGGAAGCTTAAAACCCTCACCTTCCCCGCCCGCGCCCATGAAGAGACCTCCATCTTTGATCATAAAAGCAACCAACCAGAATGCTATCGAGTTCAGCATCATGGTCACAACGATCTCATTGGTATTGAACCGGCCTTTCAGAAATCCCGGAATGGCTCCAACCAGCGCCCCCCCCAATGCTGCCCCTGCCATCATTAGTGGGATGATAATTCCCGGCGAAAGATCCAAATTTTGAGATCCCTTCGCACCGAAGGCCAATGCGACTGCAAAAGCGCCCAGTCCCCCGGCATATAGTTGCCCTGCCATCCCAATGTTCCAGAGGCCAGCTCTGAACGGGATGATAAATGCGCATGTACACAACAATATGAAAACTGATCTGTTAATTGTCAATGGCAGACCAAACTTGTTTACAAAGGCATAGGAAAAGATCTTTGTATACCCGATTATCGGATTGACCCCAGCCTTTAGAAAAATCAAACTGACCAGCGCCAGGGCAATACCTATTGCCAGAGTCGAAATCGCCGCCGCCTCCAATCCGGTTACCTTTAGTTTTTTTTCCAGTTTCACTTGATAGTTGCCGAGTTTCATGTCGCTGCCACCTTATGTTTAAAACCTGCCATCATGGACCCAATATCCTCTCTCCGGGCCTGCTCAATAGGGATAATATCCATAAATTCACCTTCATATATCGGGGCCACTCGATCGCTTAACGAAAGAACCTCGTCGAGGTCTTCAGAGATGAGAAGAATACCGGCCTTTTCCTTCTTCGCCTCCAGGAGCTTGTTTTGGACAAACTCCGTTGCTCCCACATCAAGTCCCTGTGTAGGCAAATTAACAATAAGAAGCCGCGGTTTGCGTGAAAAAACGCGTGCCAGAATGACCTTTTGGAGATTTCCTCCGGATAGGCTTTTCGCGAGCGTATCTGGACCCGGAACTGCCACCCCATATTCGGAGATGATTTTTTCGGTGAGTTTCCGTATTTTCTTTAAATCCAGGACTCCCCACTTGGAAAGTTCATCATCAAAGTAATAATTCATCATGACATTTTCTGCAATGGAATAATCGCCAATCGAACCCACATCCCTTCGTTCCGAGGGGATATATCCCATGCCTTTTTGCCATTTGTCCAAACTGGAAGAACGCGTAATATCAACTCCATCCAGAAGAATCTTTCCTCCTGTCGCATGCCTAAGTCCGGCAAGAACCTCAGCTAAAACTTGTTGCCCATTGCCGGAAATCCCGGCAATGCCAAGGATTTCGCCTTCATGCACAGAAAAGGAAATATCTTTCAAAGCGGGTAATTCTTTGTCATTGAGAGCAGAAAGTTTCTCCACCTCAAGGATCGGTTTACCCTTCTTCACCTCCACGCGTTCCAGCCTGAAAATGACATCCCTTCCCACCATCTCCCTGGCTAAACTATTTTCCGTCGCATCGAAGGTAGCCAATTGCGCTGTAACTTTCCCGCGTCGAAGAACCGTCACGCTATGGCTGACCGTTAACACGATGGGAAGTTTATGTGTGATGAACGGGACCAAGGCGAGATCATCTCCGGTCATAATTTTGATTGATGCCAGAAGTTTCTTTACCTCAGGAGGTGCAAGAGCTGAAGTCGGCTCATCCAGGATGAGAATTTTGGCGCCGCGATACAGGGCTTTCAGGATCTCCACTACCTGCTTTTCACCTTCCGAAAGCTGCCAGACTTTCGCCTTAAGATCAATATTAAAGCCATATTTAGCGCAGATTTCGGTAATCTCTTCTGAGGTTCTCTTCAAGTTCATTATTTTCCCCGCGCTTGGATGCCCGAGGATGATATTTTCGATCACCGAATGAGCGGGAATCAACATGCGATCCTGGTGAACCATCCCAATGCCCAGGCGAATGGCATCCAGGGGCGATTTGAAGCGAACCTTCTCGCCATGAACAAAAATCTCGCCTTCATCCGGCTGTACCATCCCAAACAGGATCTTCATTAATGTGGTTTTTCCGGCGCCATTCTCACCGAGAATGGCATGAATCTCACCCGCTTTTATCTCGAAGTTAATATGATCATTGGCAACAAGCCCCGGGTATCTCTTCGTGATTCCCCTTGCCTCCAGGACCGTGTCACCGCGTTTTATGTCTACCATGGGCATAGAATTAACCTGTTTTTCAAGAATTATTGTAACTATTCAACCTGGGTTTCATTCTGAGCAGTTGTTGCTGTTCCAGCGGTACAGAATCGCCTACAATTTGATCGGAGATCCTTCGGTCGCATACTTCCCGGAATCCTTCCGGGAAAGAACGTTTCATGGTGACGCTTAGAACTCGTGTAAAAATAAGTTCCGGGTTTTGTCAGCAGTTGCACTGCTGACCGGCTCGCAGTTCAACTGCTCGCGAACTTTGAAAACGGGAAGTTATTCTTACACAGATCTTTAGTGGAAGTACTTTAGGAGATCTTGCACACCAATAGCTTTCCGAAAGATAAAAGAATATTTGTAAAAGGATAAATGCTAAGAATGAGGCTCTCTCCTGCGAGGTATTGTCCTCGTCGGTGAGAGCCTCATTTGGTAACTACCTTACATTCACACGATTGATACAGGCCATATTACGGTAAATTGGTAGTGCCCAGCAGGTCAAAGTTGAACTGGGTAAGCAAAAACTCTGTAGTTGGGACTACACCTGCTGCCTTGACCACAGTACCTGCCGCTGGAATAGCTATTTGAGTAGGTGTTGTCAATTCCAAACCCGTTCCGGCGCTAACAAATTCGTGATCAGTGAACGGATCCCAGGTACCAGCAATCATTTGATCTCTTCTCTGCTTGATGAGATCAAGGATCGATTGCGGAATTGATGGAAGAGCCTCCGGGCTGATAGCGTCAAGACCGACCTTGCCATTGTTCATTAGGTCAACCGTCGGTTCAACTGTGCCGTCAGCTATGGTCATGGATGTTTCCATCCCTGGGTAGTAAACCAGAGTAGGAGACTTATTTCCAGCCAAATACTCCTGGATTATCATTTCGAAGATGACTTCCCAGCGAGTATCGAACGAGACGGCCACGGTCTTCGTGTCGCCCCATCCAAGTTCTCCCACGATGTCCATATCCTTGCCGATAAACCAAACGCCCTTTGCTTTGGCAACGTCCACAGCGGCGCTCGAGTCGGTCTGTACGGTCAGGACGTCAGCCTTGTAAGTATCCACCAGGGTCTCTGCGATGGATTTTTCATCGGGGGGGGAATACCAACTTCCGACGTACTTGGTGTACACCTTGATATCCTTATTAAGTTGTTTGCCTGCATCCTGTACACCCAGGACGAAGGCGGCCTGGCGATGTAGCACCTGAATATTCGGGTATGCGGACACAATCCCGATAACGTTCGTTTTGGTCAAAGCTCCGGCGATGAGCCCTTCCAGGTACAACGCCTGGTCTTGCCGGGGGAAGAACCGAATGAAATTCGGCATCGTAGTTAGATCGCTGGCAACGACGGTTCCAAAATAAACGTCCGGATATTTATCGGCGATATCCTTCAATGGCAACCCCATGAACTCCGCACTGCCAATGACGATATTCGCCTTCTCATTTGCGATCATATCTTCAGCGAATGGATTTGATTGATCAGGCGCTACATTCTCCCTGAAGATATATTTGACATTCGGATACTTCGCTTCGATACGTTTTAGTGCGCGATCCTGGGCCCCACCCCAGGTTGATCCGGCAATCACACCGAAGTGTTCAATCGCAAAAACAATCGTCTGCGCTTCCGCGGCTGTGGGAGCCGGGACCTCGGAAGTTGGTTGCTCAACTACTGCTGTTGGCTGTTCAGGCGCAGCAGTTGGAGGCACAACCGCAGGCGTAGCGGGCGAGCAGGATGCCAACGCCATGCTGGCTATCATCAACATAGCCAGGATTGCATAAATCTTCTTCTGGGTCATTTCTTCTCCTTTGGGAATATGTAAGAATGAACAAAAAATCGGGCGGATTTTTATGCTGTTTTTATTTCTTAGGGCGACCTCCTTTCGTTTCATCCATCAAATGACATCTTTAGCAGTCACAATTGTCGGAATTCTACTTCCCTGCAACTGGCTAATACTACCTTAGATTGTTTAAAATAACAATATTTTTGGCAAATGTCAGACAACCGTCCTACGGGTTTGAGAAATACTCCAATACGATTTTCGAAATTTACTGCGCGCTACGCGCTTTCAGGATTTCATTTAGTTTATCGAGTCCCTGCTTGACCATGCTTTTGCTGACCGTATCGAACAGACGTTGGCCTACGCTGGCAACTTTTCCGCCAATTTGCACTTCGCCGGTATATTTCATCAGGGTCTTGCGCTCAACCTGCTCCGATAGAACAATATCTCCAGAACCCTTTAGAAAGCCGACTTTTCCCGTACCTGCGACAGTCAGGGTGCAACTTACGGGCGGCACTTCGTTGGCTACCAAAAGCCGTCCAGAGAAGGAACCGGCGATCGGTCCAATGCGGACTTTTATCTCCCCCTCGTACTCGTTCTCACCCACCAGGCGCAAACTTTGGGTGCCGGGCAAACAGGTGGCCAGCACTTCCGGGTCGCGCACCAACTTCCAAACATCTTCACGTGTACCGTCAAAAGTATATTCACCTTCGATCTTCATCTTGTTTTCTCCATAAAACATGTGGCGGCTTGTACCGCACACTTGCCCTGGCGTGCACACCTGCCCTGGCGGGCGGTGCCAGGGAGTGCCAGGGAAATTCATTTTGCACCGCGCATTCGCAAGATAAATCTTGCGCTACGCCTCTTTCAG
>CAYJLS010000141.1:0-10375 GCA_964371065.1 uncultured Anaerolineaceae bacterium
CCCGTGACGTAATCTTCGGTGCGCTTGTCCTTCGGGTTGGTGAAGATGGCCCTGGTGTCGTCGAATTCGATCATGCGCCCGGCGCGATTATCGTCAATCATCATCATGGCCGTGTAATCCGAGACGCGCGCCGCCTGCTGCATGTTATGGGTCACGATGATGATGGTGTATTCCTTGACGATATCGTGCATCAACTCTTCGATCCGCAGCGTGGAGATCGGGTCGAGCGCCGAGGCGGGTTCGTCCATCAAAATAACCTCCGGCTGAACGGCAATAGCCCGCGCAATACATAACCTCTGCTGCTGGCCGCCTGAAATCGACAGTCCGCTCTGATGGAGCTTATCCTTCACTTCATTCCAGAGCGCAGCCTGGGTAAGTGATTTCTCAACGATTTCATCCAGTTGACTTTTACTTTTCATGCCATATAAACGCGGACCATAGGCAACATTATCATAGATGCTCTTAGGGAACGGGTTGGGACGCTGGAAGACCATGCCAATCCGGCGGCGAACATCCACCACGTCCACATTGGGTGCATACAAAGGCTCGCCATCCAGATAGACCTGGCCTTTAATATGCGAACCGCTTACAAGGTCATTCATACGATTGAAAGACCTTAGGAGCGTGGACTTGCCGCATCCCGATGGCCCAATAATGGCAATGATTTTTTGAGCATAGATATTCATGCTCACGTCAGAAACCGCGCGGAAATCGCGATAAAAAATGGACAGGTTCTCGATCTGCATTTTTATATTTTGGTTCCCGGAGTTGGGGATATTTTCTTTAATCGCTGTTTGCATCTGCAATGGGGTTTGCATATTTCTCTCCTTACCTTAGACTTCCCAACTGGCGAGTGCGCCACCACACCAGCAATCGAGCCGCAAGATTCAACAAAAGCACCAATGTAATCAGCACCAGGGCGGTTGCCCAGGCTTTGGCATGCCAATCATCATAGGGCGCAATCGCGTAAACATAAATCATGTGAGGCAGCGTTGACACCGATTGGTTATAATCGGCGTTCATAAAGGGATTACCGAAAGCAGTAAAAAGCATGGGGGCGGCTTCACCGGCGGCGCGGGCGATTGCGAGCATGATGCCCGTGATGACCCCGTTAAGGGCGGCAGGCAGGATGACCGAGAGCGAGGTTTTCCATTCCGCCGCGCCCAGCGCCAGGGAGCCTTCCCGTAACGAATTCGGCACGAGACGGATCATCTCCTCAGTGGAGCGGACGATGGTCGGCACCATGATGAACGCCAGCACAATCCCGCCAGAGAAAGCTGAAAAGTGTCGTTGGGGCAGGACGATCAATGTGTAGGCAAAAATTCCCATCACAATTGACGGGACACCTGAAATAACATCCGTGCCAAAGCGGAGAAGCGTCCCCAGGGGCTTATCCGTGTGAGTTGCAGCATAAATACCCGCCAATGTTCCGACTGGCACGGCGATCAACAGGCCAAGGCCGACCGTCATTAGTGAGCCAAGCAAGGCATTTACAATGCCTCCGCCGGGGACTCCGACCGGAGTAGGCAACTCAGTGAAAAACTGGAGGTTGATGGCTGGCAATCCCTCACGGACAACATAGCCAATGATCCAAATAAGCGGCGCAACAACCAGGAGCGTGGCAAGCCCCGTCAGGCTGAGCATAATCAGGTTGGTAACTTTGCGCCATCTTTGGAGACGAGGCGAATGGCTGTTCATGCGCGTGACTCCGTTTTCGTGCGCTGTGAAACGCGCCAGATCAGCAAACGAGCCACTGTGTTGATCAAAAGAGTGATAACAAATAAGATCAGGCCAATTTCAATTAAAGCGTTCAGATAAAGATCGAAGGTGGCCTCGGTGAATTCATTCGCGATGATGGACGCCATGGTGTAGCCGGGATGCAACAGCGAGGAGGAAAGGTCAAGGTTATTGCCAATCACCATGGTAACCGCTATGGTTTCACCCAGGGCGCGGCCCAGCCCCAAGATGACTGCGCCAAGCAACCCGGATGTGCCGTATGGGACAAGCACCTGGTAGATCATCTCCCAGCGGGTAGCTCCCATCGCCATCGCCGCCTCTCGTTGACTATTGGGGATCGCTCGAAAAACATCCCGACTAATGGCCGTAATAGTGGGGAAAATCATAATGGCGAGAAGCAGCCCGGCGGCCAGACGGCTCGGGCCGAAAACGGGACCCTCGAACAAAGGCAGGAAGCCAAGTGACTCATTGAGGAATACTGAAGTCGGCCGCACAAAGACCGGGATATATACAAACAGTCCCCATAAGCCATAAACCACGCTGGGGACAGCCGCCAGCAATTCCACCAAAAAACCCAATGGTTCGCGCAGCCAGTCAGGCGCTATTTCCGCAAGGAATACTGCCGTGCCTATCCCCAACGGGATGGCAATTAAAAGCGCAATCGTTGACGTTATCAACGTACCGAGGATAAAAGGGAGCGCGCCGAACGTCTCGCTCAAAGCCGGGTCCCATTCGGAGGTAACGAGGAACTTCCAGCCAAAGGCCTGGCGCGCGAGGACTGAGTTTTGCCATAGTTCGTAGCCGATGCCAACTACAAGAGCTATAACCAAAAGGGCCGCCGCCGCCAGCAAAAAACGATAGAGTCGATCCCCATGTTGCCAGGCTCGCCTGACTCGTTCAAGAGGAGTTAAAGAGGATCGGTCTGTGATCAATTCAGCATTCATGCCACGTTCCTATCTTGAAACAACAAGTCTCCTCTCCTGGCAAAACCTGCCAGGAGAGGAGCATACGACAAGAAACACGGATTATTTAGTTTCCAAGCGGCGCGCCCTGGCAGGTGATCTGATCCAGTTTGGCGAACACCTGTTGCTTCACGTCATCGGGCAGCGGCACATACAAAAGGTCGGTGGCATCCTTCGTGCCGTCCGTGCCGTAAGCCCATTTGATGAACTCCACTATCTTTTGAGCCTTGGCGCAATCCTGCTGATCCATATAGAGGAGCAGGTAAGTATAGCCAGCGATCGGGAAGGTGTTTTCTCCCGGGCCATCTACAATGGAGAGAGCCAGCTTATCGCCAAGTTCCGTACCGTAGTCTGCCATCGCAGATTGGGTTGTCTCAGGGGAGGGCGTAACATACGCACCGGCTTTGTTCTGCACCTCATTGAGGACAGCCTTGTTCTGGAGAGCATAGGCAAGTTCGACATAACCGATGGCGCCTTCGTTCTGGGACACGGTGCCATACACGCCTTCATTGCCTTTTCCGCCCAACCCAACCGGCCACTGGACAGACGAACCATTGCCAACCGTATCCTTCCATTCCGAGCTTACCTTGGAGAGATAATCGGTGAAAATAAAGGTTGTACCGGAACCATCCGAGCGATGGACAACGATAATGTCCTGATCGGGCAATTGGATGTCAGGATTGGCCTCGGTCAGGACAGGGTCATTCCACTTGGTGATCTTGCCCAGGTAGATATCAGCCACGGCGGTATAAGGGAACTTGATCGGCGTGGCGAGGGGCTTGCCGTCCGCGCCCTTTAGGTTGACGACGATCGCTTCCGCGCCAGCGACAGTTGGGAACATTTGAATACCAGGAGCGGCGGTATATTGATCGGCGTTTAGAATGGCATCCGATGCGCCAAAGTCCACGGTCTTCTCGGTGATCTGCTTGATGCCGCCGCCGGAACCGATGGATTGGTAGTTGAACTTCGTCGAGGTATCCACGAAGGCATAGTCATAGAACCATTTGCTATACAGCGGGAACGGGAAGGTGGCGCCAGCGCCAGTGATTTGGACAGAACCAACGGGCAGGGGTCCGGGCATGGACGCGTCGGGGGTGGGGGTGACTACAACAACTTTGGTTTCCACCACAGTGACAGGTTCTGCAGCAGCGGGCGAACCGCAGGCCGCGAGCAGGAAGCTCAGGGCGACCAATGTAAAAACGAGCGAACGAACTGATTTGGTCATTTCTTTTTTCTCCTTTAGTTTTTTCAACGCTAGGATGGTATCAGCCCGCCTTTAAAAGCAAGGGAAGATTGGGTTAACGTCTTGTAAACAAATCTCCCGCCTGGGAGGGCGGGAGGTTTGTCGTTCACGAGCAGTTGAACTGCGAGCAGGATGCAGTGCAACTGCATCCTGAACAAGCGTCACGGGTAAAAGCAACATGAATGTTGCGTTACGAACCTGCTTCCTGCAAGTTCCAGTTGTTCAAATCGCTCAGAGTGCGATACGCCGTCAGATCCAATTGCAGGGGCGTGACAGAGACGTAGCCTTCGGCCAGCGCGCCCACGTCGGTGCCGCGCTCGGGGACGCCGGTCGGCGCGTCGCCGCCGATCCAGTAGTAGGGTTTGCCGCGCGGGTCCACACCTTCGTCGAGGCGTCCATGATAGACGCGCAGTCCCTGGCGAGTCATCAGGAAGCCCTTGATCTGTTCGGCAGGCAGGTACGGCACGTTGACGTTGAGCAGGATCTCGGGCGCGAGACCGTTGGCGAGGACGCGCTCCACTACTTTGCGGGAGGCCTGCGCGGCAGGCTGGAAGTCCATCTCACCGAGATGATTCTCCAGCGCCTCCAGCGAAACCGCCACCGCAGGCACGCCCATGATGACAGACTCCATCGCGGTGGTGACGGTGCCGGAATAGGTGACATCATGGCCGAGATTCGCGCCCACGTTGATTCCCGAAACAACGAGGTCAATCTTTTCCTTGAAGTAACCCAGGATACCGAGCGACACACAATCGGAGGGCGCGCCGTCGCTGGCGAACGCGGGGGAACCGTCCGCGAGGCGATACTCCTTCACGCGCAGGGCGCGGTCCAAAGTCTTCACGTGTCCCCCGCCAGACCAGTTACGGTCTGGCGCAAGAATGCTGACCTTGCCAAGTTTTCGCATTTCCTGCGCAAGAGCCAGAAGTCCGGGAGCGAGTACGCCATCATCGTTGGTGACTAGAATGTGTTTTTCCATGTTTCAGAGTTTATCCGTAAATTTTCCCAGCGTCCATGCAAAAGGGATTGGATGGAATTAAAGATTCCCGAACAGCAAGTTAACATCCTGTTCTTAAAGTCGCATCCCGCCAGGCAAGGAGGCGGGATGCGACTGGGAGGAGAGAAAGATGAACTACGGTTTGTGGTGATGGGTGAAATCGCGGCGCTTCTGGCGCACGTCCACACCGAAGACAACGAACATTGCAAGCAGGGTCAGGGCAAGAAAAAGTGCCATTTATACTCCGTTTTACATGTCTCATCATACACCCAACCCATGAAGAACCACTTAAGAAGCAGTTAACATTTTATGAACATTTTTGAAAAGTCTAAACAGCGGGAATCGAAAAGAAAAACATGCTCCCCTCGCCCTCGCGGCTCTGCGCCCAAATTTTCCCGCCATGCGCCTCCACAATATGTTTCGCAATCGAAAGCCCCAGCCCCGTTCCGCTCCCTGTGCGGGATTTGTCTACGCGGTAGAAACGCTCGAAGATACGCGCCAGATCATCGGCTGGGACGCCAATGCCCGTATCCCGCACTGCGAAGATGACCGACTCCCCAGCCTCGTTGGCAGACAACGTGACCGACCCGCCGCGCCGCGTGAACTTGACCGCGTTGTGGATGAGATTGACCAGCACCTGCTCGAGCCGCGCCGCATCCGCCTGGACTTTTGGGCTGGTCGCCGTTTCGACGGCCAGACTCACCCCCGCGCGTTCAGCTTGCAGTCGCATCCGATCCGCGGCGGCGTGAAGCAGGCTCATCGGCGCGACGGATTGCAGGTTCAGCGCCACCTGCCCCGATTCGATCTTCGACAGGTCGAGCAATTCCTGCGCCATCTGCGTTAGCGCGTCCACTTCCGTGTGGATTCGACCCAGAAAACGCGGACCCGCCTCGAGGTCCGAAAGCGCACCGTCTTGCAGGGTTTCCGTCAGGGCTTTGAGCGAGGCCAGAGGCGTCCGCAGCTCGTGCGAGAGGTTGCTGATGAAGTCGCGGCGGACGGTCTCCAGTTTGCGGACGCGGGTCAAGTCCTGCACGAGCAAAAGGCTTCCGCCCGCGTGCGTATCGGGGATGGCGATGAGTTGCAAAAACTGGCGGCTGGCGGGCAGTTCCACGGATTCGCTTTGCAATTGCGTGGTTTGCTGGCAACGCCGCCACGCGTCCACGAGGGAATGGTGACGGATGGCCTCGGCCACCGAACGTCCCGCGAGCGGCGAGCCAAAAAGTTTTTCCGCGGCGGGGTTGGCAAACTGGACGCGCCCGTCGGCATCCGCGATGAGAACGCCGTCGGTCAGTTGGTCGAGGATGGCGGAGAGTTTGGCTCGTTCGGATTCAGAGGCCGCGAGTTGCGTGTTACGTGTTGCGTGTTGCGTGATAATGGCGCTGGCGAGTTCGCCGAGTTCGCGCGAGGATTCGGAGAGTTCGTTGCCGCGTTCCAGTTGGCGCGTTAGCTCGCCGACGCCGCGTCGCAGCGTGAAATAACGCCAGGCAAGCCAGGCGATGATGAGGACGGCGAGGCCGAGTAGAAAATAGGGCATGGGTTATTGTGCGCCAAGCCAGCGATGGGTGAGACGCACGGACAGGGCGGCGAAGAACCAGTTGGCGACGAGCAGCCCCGCGCCGCCGATGAGGATCAGGCCCCAGATCATGGATTGTGTGACGGCGAACGGCAGCGCCAGCATCTCTTCGAGGTTGGCGGCTGTGGTCGAATCCACCAGCGCGAAGGAAGCGGAGGCGACGCAAACGAACGTGAGGATAATCGTGGTGAACGCGCAAACCCGACGCGTGGCGGCGCGCACGCGCGCTTCGTCGGCCATTTCGTGAGCCAGCCTGCCGCCAACGACAAAGCCCGCTGGAATGGCCAGCCCAACGTTGAAGACCGGCACGCCCATGAAAAAGCCAAACGTGCCGAAGGCGTAAAACAAAAAGAGCGCCGCCCAGAACTTCCAGTCCAGGCGGTGGACGCGTTCCATCAGTTTTGGGAATACGAGGAAGTCGGCCAAGATGCCGACCAGCAGGCCGACGAGCATCGCGGCGGAAATCCAGGATTCGGGCAAAAGGGCATACGTTCCCCACCAAAAGCCGAGAAACCCAGCCAGCGGGAGGATGGGGGCCAGGATCAAGCCGAGGACAAATCGTTCGAGTTTTGTTTTCATGTGCTGATTTTGCCGTGAGAGGGCTATCAGAGGCTTGCGGTTTCTATCAGATTACAAGTTCCTCCGTCATTGCGAGGAGCGAACGGAGTGAGCAACGAAGCAATCTCCTCATCGACGAGGGGATTGCTTCGTCGGGAAGAGCACCCTCCTCGCAATGACGGGAACCGACTATCCTTCAAAGCGATACCCACCCCCGCGCACCGTGACAATACGCGTCGGGTTAGCGGCATCGGCTTCGATCTTCTGCCGCAGCCAGCGCACATGGACATCCACCGTGCGGCTATCGCCGATGTAGTCCCAGCCCCAGACGCGCTCGAGGGTGAATTCGCGCGAGAGCATCTGGCCCTTGTGTTCGGCGAAGAACAAAAGCAATTCGTATTCCTTGGGCTTCATTGCCAGCACTGCGCCGTTGAGGATGACTTCGCGGCGGGTGAGATTAATGGCGAGATTCCCAAAAGTCAGCGTTTTGTGCGGCGCGGCTTCGACCGATTTGCCACTTTCCTCGCGCAAGAGACGGGCGCGGCGGAGTTGTGCTTTCACGCGCGCCATCAGTTCGCGCATCGAGAACGGCTTGGTCAGGTAATCGTCCGCGCCGACTTCGAGGCCGACGACACGGTCAATCTCGTCGTCGCGGGCGGTGAGCATGAGGATGGCAGAGGTCATCTCCTTGCGGAGGATGCGCGCCACCTCGAAGCCGTCCATTTCAGGGAGCATGATGTCGAGCACGATCAGGTCCGGCTTGAGCCGTCGCGCCGACTCGAGCGCGAGGCGTCCATCCCCCACGGATTCGACAGTGTATCCCTCCTTTTTGAGATTGTAGGCGAGGGTTTCTTGCAGGGCAGGTTCGTCTTCGACGATCAAAATTGATTCAGGCATCGAGGGGAATATACCACGAAGATGATGTACGGCTGTTAAGGGCGGGTTAACGAGTTTGGAAGTTGTTCACCGAAGTTACAAATGAATTCACTGAAAAAACCTTTTTAACCACAAAGGACACGAAGGGACACAAAGGAAATTCAAGGACACCTTGGAAATCTTATATTGTTCCGCAGATGATCTCGTAAAAAGATTCACGAGATCGCATTTTCTTGGCGGTCTTCGCGCGCTTCGCGGTGAGATTGCTTTTTTCAATAGTGTCAGGAATAATACCAATTGAAAATCCTGTTATACACCGCCAGCAACATCTTCTTGACCGGTCCCGACTCCAGCACGCGCCGCGCGAGACTTGGTTTCCGTTTTACGGTTTGCTTTCCCAACTCCCCGCGCAAATACCCCAGTGTGTTGGACATATTCATCGCCAGCGGATCGGAGACCATTAGCCGCAACAGACCCGCGTCGTTCATGCGCTTGTCCAGTTGGCGGACCTGGCCCATGGGCTTGTCCATGTCAAAGGGCAGGAACTGCCGGAGCGTGGACTTGTACGCGGTGAACTGCCAGTGCGACGCGCCCGCGTAGGCAACGATAGTTTTCTCCGACTCTGCGGGAGATTGCTTCGACGGCATCCTTCGACTGCGCTCCGCTCCGCTCAGGACGCCGTCTCGCAATGACGGGTCATAAATGATTCTCCAGTCCTTCGTTTCAGCATAGACTTTGCGATTCTCTTCCTCGGTCTGCCCGAGCGAGAGATTGAACTCGAGGAAGGTTTCCCACGGGATGAATTGCCCGTCTTCGAGAGTCGCGTTCTCGCGTGCCCATTTGAGCGTGGACTCGTAAAATTCGGGCGGCGTGCGGAAAGGACGCGCGGTCACCATGCCGACATTCGGGAAGGTTTCGAGAATTTCCACGGAACGGGAAAGCCATTTGGGGGAGAACAAAACATCGCTGTCGGTGTACGCAATGATCTCACCAGGCGCGCCTGCCAGCATGACGTTCCATGCGCCGCCTTTGCCCATGTTTTTCTCGGCAAGGATCAAATATTGGATTCTTCCTTCCCCCTTTTCCTTCACAAGAAAATCACGCACTTCGGGGCAGGAGCCGTTATCGAAGACCATCAGGTCGAACGGCAGACCCGCGTCCCTGCGCATGGACTCGAGGCAGGCTTTCAGCACGTCGAGGGTCTCGACATAGAATCCGCTCAGGAAAGGGATGTAGTTGAGCAACGCGACGGTGATCCGCTCGGGGCGGGCTACGTCTTTGACGAACTTGGCGGGGTTTTGGCCTTTTCTCATTTTCGATTTACGATTTCCGATTTACGATTTTGGTTACCGTCATTGCGAGGAGGGTGTTCTTCCCGACGAAGCAATCTCCTGATCATCGTGAGGGGATTGCTTCGCTCCGCTCGCAATGACGGAGGACAGTAGTGAATTATGGTTTGAACAATTTCTTGAATCTCTTCTGCCATCTCCGTGGTCGTGCGATGTTTTCGATTTTGTTCTCGGGGAGGAAGAAGAAGATGGCGCGGAGGAATAGCTCGAGTTTGCGCGTGAGGCGCAGGGAGGTCATCTTCGGTTGCACAAGTTTGCCACCGACGAGGCGATGGGTTGAGTCCAGGATCGTGTAACGGATGGCGGCCTGCCCGCCCGCGAGGCGGATGTTTTCGTCCGTTTCAGGCAGGGTGTGATGAGCCTGTCCGCCAGGCAAATGGCCGTAGTCGTGATTCTGGTGGACGATCATCACCGACGGCGTGCAATCAATGACCGGCCATTTTTCCTGGCGGGCTTTGTAGATCATCCAGTTGTCCCAACCCGCGCGGCCGATGGCGAAAGCGGGAACTTCCAAGAAAGAAGAAAGAGGAAAGAGGAAGAAGTCGCTTCCCGCAGGACGATGGAGTTGGCCTGTTGCGTGTACCGTGTTGCGTAGACGGTCTTGCCAACCTTCGGCGAATTCGAGCGGTTGGGTGACATCCAAGTCCCAGCGCTGGCTGAGCAAAACAAATGTGTCTTTCAATTTGACAACCTGCTTCGCCGCTTCGACAAAATCGGGCATGAGGAGCATGTCCGCGTTGACGATGCAGAGCAGGTCGCTGTGACTGCGCTGACCAGCGTCGCGCGCCAGTTGAAACATGGACGAGATCAGCGGCGTGCCAGATTCATTACGCTCCACGTTGGGCAGATGCTTCACGCCCAGTTCCCGCGCGGCTTCAGCGAGACCCGTCTCTTCGCCGAGGAGGAGGACTTCGACTTCGGGGAGCAGAGTCCACGAGCGGATCGCGTTGCGCTGGATCGTCGCGATGTGCGGATCGGTGAAGGGTTTCGGAGCGGAGAAGAGGGTGAGGAAAGTCATCAGTTATCAGTAATCAGTAACCAGTCCGTCATTGCGAGGAGGACGCTCTTCCCGACGAAGCAATC
>CAYJLS010000142.1:0-10351 GCA_964371065.1 uncultured Anaerolineaceae bacterium
AATAATATGTTTCCCGCTTTAAATGGCAAACGCCTGGGTGAGGGGGGCACCCAAGCGCTTGCCGCCTGTATAATACTATAGGTCTGATTAGAACGCAAGGCCTAAAAAATGAATGTTTTCTTAAATTTTTTGCAGGTGCCCCGGGTGGGAATCGGACCCACATCTAAGCCTTAGGAGTGCTTTGTTCTATCCATTGAACTACCGGGGCGCGGAAAACATTATAACGGAAATTTTATAGAACAAATTGCCAATTTGTTCTGGGGCAAATTGGCAATTTGTCCTACACCTCTTCATGGCGAGACTCGGCTTTGTAAGTTTGCGTTTCCTTTGGTTCTTCCACATCCAGCACACGCCGCACCTGGGACATGCCCTCCGGCGGGGCGACGATGCCCTTCTCTTCGAGCGTGTCCATCAGGCGCGAGGCGCGCGTGTACCCAATCCGCAGTTTACGCTGCAACATGGAGACCGAGGCCTTGCCCTCCTTGCGAATGATGTTGATGGAATCCTGGAGCAGGGGATCTTCATTCGAGGCGGGCGACATATCTTCCCATAACGGAACCTGCTTGAGCGGGACGCCGCTGGCAGCGGGCGCGTCAACTGCGCCGCCAGGCATAGTATAGGGGCTGGCGCCCACTTGGGCGCGCCAGAACTCGACCAGTTGCTGGATCTCGTTATCGGAAACGAACACGCCCTGCAAGCGCGCCGGTGCGGGCGCGTCGGGTGCCTGGTAGAGCATGTCGCCGCGGCCGAGCAGGCGCTCCGCGCCGGGCTGGTCGAGGATGACGCGGCTATCGGTGTTGGATGCCACTGCGAAGGCGATGCGCGCCGGGAAGTTGGCTTTGATGAGTCCCGTCACCACGTCCACGGAGGGACGCTGGGTGGCGAGGATCAAATGGATGCCGGTGGCGCGCGCCAGTTGCGCCAGGCGCGTGATGGTGCGTTCGGTCTCGTCGGGGGCGATCATCATCAGGTCGGCCAGTTCATCAATGACCACGACCAGGAAGGGGAATTTCCTGCCACCCTGTGAAACCATGCGGGCGTTGTAGTCCGCGATGTTGCGCGCGCCGATGCGGGCGAACTCGTGATAACGCTTGTCCATCTCACGCGTCATCCACTGCAACGCGCCGATGACGCGCTCCATCTCCACCACCACCGGCGCGAGCAGGTGCGGTATGCCGTTGTAGCCGGTCAACTCAACGCGCTTGGGGTCCACCAAAATCAGGCGCAGATCGTCGGGCGTGTTATGGAGCAGGAAACTGGTCAGGATGGAGTTGACGCACACCGACTTGCCCGAACCGGTCGTGCCTGCAATCAGCAGGTGCGGCATGGCGGTCAGGTCGGCTACGGTGGGATGCCCGGCCACGTCGCGGCCGAGCGCGAAGCGCAGGGGCGGACGGTTGCGCTGGAACATCTCGCTTTCGAGGATGTCGCGCAGGGCCACCAGCGTCATCTCCTCGTTGGGGACTTCGATGCCGACGTAACTATGGCCCGGCACCGGCGCCTGGATGCGGATGCGTTGTGCCGACAGCGCCAGGGCGAGATCGTCGGCGAGGGAGGCGATCTTGCTGACGCGCACGCGCGTCCGGCCGTTGCGCGTCTCGACGAAGAGCGGCTCCACGCCAAACTGCGTGATGGTCGGCCCGCGGCTGATCTGCACCACCTGCGCGGGCGCGCTGAAGGAGGCCAGCGTCTCCTCGATCAGGCGGGCGCGCTTCTGGATGAAATCCTCGTTGATGGAGGGCGCGGCGCCCTCGTCGAGGATGTCTGTCACGGCGGGCAACTGCCAGTGGATGACGGTTTCGCCGGGGCGGGTCGTGGTTATGGACGGGACGCCCGGTTGTGCGGGTTTTATTGCGGGTTGCGCTTGCGGGGGGGTGAGCGGAGTAAAGCCGTTCGCCGCGGCTTCGCCTGGTTGGGGCGCGGCAGGCCCGGGTCCCGCGCGACGCGTGATCCAGGTCCGCAAGCGGGCGAAGATGGGCGCGAAAAATCCCGCCAGGTCGCGCACGGAGATGTCGAAGGTCATCGTCACGGCGATGATAAACCAGGCCAGCAGGGTCACGACGCCGCCGCCCGTGCCGAGCAATTTCCACAAGTTGCGGTGGAAGAAACTGCCGAGATGCCCGCCGCCAAAGCCGTCGTCTGCCGCCTGGAGGGAGAGTTCCAGCGACACGGTGGAGGCGTGCAGGGCGGTGAGCAGCCAGAGGAAGAGCAGGAGGCTCCCGACGCCGCGTTCGAGGGTGAGCGGGGGCAGTTTTTCGATGCGGCGGAAAACGAGCCACAGGCCAAAAACGATCAGGGCGATGGGAAGCAGGTACAGTCCCCAGCCGAAGATCTGCGCGAGGAAGCCGATCAATTTGCCGATGACCGGACTGCGATTGACGGTGAACAGGCTGAATAAAATCAGCGCGCCGATGACGGATAGCAGGATGCCAAGTGCGTCCAGTTTGCGCTCGGCGGGCAGGCGCGTCCACCAGGAGGGTCCGGCGAACCGCGTTGGCTCCTGTTTTCCGGGAGAGGCGCGCCGCGAACCCGACTTGCCTTTCGCTTTAGCGGGCAGGACGGTCTTGGATTTGGAGCGGGAGGGTTTGCCGCGAGAGATGAGGGGCATGGAGGGAAAGGATGAAAGGATGAAAGATGAAAGATGAAAGATGAAAGATGAAGTCGGATGCGAGTTAGGGATTAGGTGATATTGCGTGTTGCGTGTTTCGTGTCTACCTGTCTACCTGTCTACCTGTATACCTGTGTACCTGTCTACGTTTGTACTTATTTCTTGCCGCAAAAAATTATAGCACAAATGGTCGGTTTTTCTTGGGGTACAATTGCGAGCACGATCGCGGACACGCGAAATCTTTATCACAAAGTCACAAAGACTCAAAGCCACAAAGCAAATTTAGTGTCCTGGTGTCTTTGTGTCTTGGTGACTCTCAAAGGTATATTTTGTTCGAAATCCTCTTTCTCGGTACATCGGCTTCCGCTCCTTCCGCCAAGCGCGGGCTTTCCGCGCAGATCGTCAGCCACAACGAGTATCGCTTCCTCGTGGACTGCGGCGAAGGCACGCAACGCCAGATTTTGCAATCGGGCATCGGCTTCAAGCGGCTGACGCGCATCCTGCTGACGCACGGTCACCTCGACCACATCCTCGGACTCGGCGGCCTGCTCAGCACTTTCCTGCGCTGGGAAGCGATCGAAGAACTGGAAATTTACGGCGGGCGCGCCACGCTCGACCGCGTCCACGACCTGCTCTACGGGGTGGTGTTGCGCGGCAACCAGCCGCCCATGCCCCTGCGGATGAACGCGATCAAGCCGGGCATCATTTTCGACGCAGACGATTTCACGGTCACGGCTTTTCCCGTCTCGCATCGCGGCCCGGACTGCCTGGGCTACGCGTTCGAGGGCAAGCCGCGCCGCCCGTTCCTCTCGCAAAAGGCGGACGAACTGGGTGTGCCGTTCGGCCCCGAACGAAGCAGACTGGTGGCGGGCGAGACGCTGACCCTGCCCGACGGCCGCCGCGTCGCGCCGGACGATGTGCTGGGTCCGCTCGAACGCGGCGCGAAACTTGTCGTGGTGGGCGACGCCGGCCGGACGGACAACCTGCTCGAGGTCTGCCGCGAGGCGGATGCGCTGGTGATCGAGTCCACCTATCTGGACGAGGCGGCGGACATGGCGAAGGAATTCTCGCACCTGACAGCGCGCATGGGGGCGGAGTTGGCGGCCAAGGCGGGGGTCAAGCAATTGATCCTGACGCATCTCTCGCGGCGCTATCGCGGCAAGGATGTGCTGGCCGAGGCGCAGGCCATTTTCCCGAATGTGTCGGTGGCGCGTGATTTCGATGTGTTCAAGGTTAAGAGGTAGACAGGTACACACGTACACACGGAATAGAAAAGCCTCCTGAAAATTCAGGAGGCTTCCTTGTTTACCTGACCTGTTTACCTTTGGGTTCGTAAATTATTAACATCCCTCACTAATCACTGTATCCCGTCATTGCGACCTTCGGGAAGCAATCCCCTGCTCGACGAGGAGATTGCTTCGTCGGGAAGTGCACCCTCCTCGCAATGACGAATCTGCGGGAAGTTATTTTTTTACAGACCCTTTGTATTCCCTCACACCTCTTTCGACATACTGAACAGCGGGGTCATCTCGAAACTTTCGAACTTCGGGCGCAGGCGGTCGGTGTGGTAGAAGCGTTCCACGTCCACAACCTTCTTCGTGCTGGCGATGAAGTCCACCGGGATGTTGTCGTAACGGCCGTCTTTCAACACCACGAGGCGGCCAAATTGTTTCCGGAGGACCAGGTCGAGAGCCAGATTGCCGTAGGCCATCGGGATGATCGAGTCGAGCGCGTCCGGGTTGCCACAGCGGACGAGGTAGCCCAGTTTCTGGTTGACGATATCCACGGCGCGGCCGTTGTTGTATTTCGCGGACTGTTCCTTGAGCCGCTCCGAGACCAGGTCGCCGATGCCGCCCAGTTTGGCGTGGCCGTAAGCGTCTGTGGCGCTATTCGAAAAAACCATCTGCTCGCCCTCGATGGCCGCGCCCTCCGAAACCAGCACGATGGAATAGCCGCTGGGATTCTCGCGGCGGTCCTTCATCATTAGTTCGGTCAGCCGTTCCATGTCGAACTTGTATTCGGGGATGACGCAACGGTTGGCCGCGCCCGCCATGGTGGGCAGGAGCGCCGTGAAACCGGCGTAGCGTCCCATGACTTCCAGCACGACCAGGCGTTCATGCGACCCGGCCACGGTACGCAGTCCGTTCGCCAGCTCGATGGTGCGCGTGATGCAGGTGCTAAAGCCGATGCAGTAATCGGTGCCTGGCACATCGTTGTCCATCGTCTTGGGGATGGCGACCACCTTGAAGCCTTCCTTGTGCATCCGCACGCCGTAACTGAGCGTGTCGTCGCCGCCGATGGGGATCAGGTGGTCAATGCCGAGGAAGTCCAGATTCTTCAAAATTTCGGGCGTCAGATCGTTGACCTCGTCCGCGTACTTGTCCTTGAGGTGCGCTGGCACGCTTCCTTTCTTGACCCTGGAGGGATTCGTGCGCGACGTGTGCAGAAAGGTGCCGCCCGTGCGCCCGATCTTGTTGGCGATCTCTTCGGTCAGTTCGAGGAAGTTGCCGCTGTTGTCCGCTTGCGGATCGCGGACGAGTTCCAGGATGCCCGCCCAGCCGCGGCGCAGGCCGATGACTTTGTAACCCTCTCCCAGCGCGCGCAGGGTGATCGCGCGGATGGCCGGGTTGAGTCCCGGCACGTCGCCGCCGCCGGTCAAAATTCCGATCACGCCTTTTGTGGATGCCATGCTGTGTTCTCCTTGTGTTGCTCTTGTTCAGGATGCAGTTCCAAAGGGATGCTTCGCGATTGCACTGCATCCGGCTCGCAGTGCAACTGCTCGCAAACAGTATTCTTTGATTTCAAATCCAAGTCGGTTCTTCGTACGTGCCGAAGACATCCTTCATCACTTTGACGATCTCGCCGAGGGTGGCGTAGGCGCGCACCGCCTCCAAAATAAAGGGCATCGTGTTTTCCGTCCCCTGGCAGGCGAGGCGGAGTCGGTCGAGCGTCTGGCCGACCCGCCCGGCGTCACGCGTGCGGCGGACTTCCTCCAGCCGCGAAATCTGGCGCTTGTAGCCCTGCGGGTCCATTTCCAGGATCGGGATGGTGAACGGCTTCTTTTCCTCATAGGCGTTCACACCCACAATGCGGCGGATGCCCGTGTCAATCTCGCGCTGGTAGCGGTAGGCCGCGTCCGAGATCTCGCTTTGGAAGAAACCTTTTTCGAGCGCGGGGATGACTCCGCCCAGCTCTTCGATGCGACGGAAATAATCGCGCGCCTGCGCCTCGATGCGGTCGGTCTGGGCCTCGACGAAGAAACTGCCGCCGAGCGGGTCAATCGTGTTCGCCACCCCGGACTCCTCGGCGATGATCTGCTGGGTGCGGAGCGCGATCGTGACCGCGTGCTCGGACGGGAGCGCCAGCGCCTCGTCGAGCGAATTGGTGTGCAGGGACTGCGTCCCGCCGAGAACGGCCGCCAGCGCCTGGATGGCGACGCGCACCACGTTGTTCTCCGGCTGTTGCGCGGTGAGGCTGACGCCCGCGGTCTGGGTGTGGAAGCGGCATAGCCAGGAGCGCGGTGATTTTGCTTTGAAGGTTTCTTTCATCTCGCGGGCCCAGATGCGGCGGGCGGCGCGGTATTTTGCGATCTCCTCGAAGAAGTCGTTGTGGGCATTGAAGAAAAATGACAGGCGCGGCGCGAACTCGTCCACATCCATGCCGCGCGCGATACCCCAGCGGACGTATTCCATGCCGTCGGCGAGGGTGAATGCCAGTTCCTGCGCGGCGGTGGAACCGGCCTCACGGATGTGGTAGCCGCTGATCGAGATGGTGTTCCACTGCGGGACGCTCTGCGCGCCGAATTCCATCGTGTCCACCACCAGGCGCATGGACGGTTCGGGCGGGAAGATGAATTCCTTTTGCGCGATGAACTCTTTCAGGATGTCGTTCTGAATAGTGCCGCGTAACTGGTCCGCGCGCACGCCCTGTTTTTCGGCGGCGGCAATGTACATGGCCCAGACGATGGCGGCGGGCGAGTTGATGGTCATGCTGGTGGAGACTTTATCGAGCGGGATGCCGTCCAGCAAAATCTCCATATCTTTGAGGGACGAAATCGCCACGCCGCACTTGCCAAACTCGCCGAGGGCCTCGGGCTGGTCGGTGTCGTAGCCCATCAGCGTGGCGAGATCGAAGGCAATCGAGAGACCGGTCTGTCCCTGATCGAGCAGGTACTTGAAGCGGGCGTTGGTCTCCTCGGCGGTGCCGAAACCGGCGAACATCCTCATCGTCCAGAGTTTGCCGCGGTGCAGCGTGGGGTGGACTCCGCGCGTAAACGGGTACCCGCCCGGCAGGCCAAGGTCGGAGGCGTAGTCCAGGCCGGCCGCGTCGAGCGGGGTGTAGAGTCGCTGGATCGGTTCGGAGGAGGTTGTGATGAAAGTCTCCCGCCGCTCGGGCATGGAGGCGAGGGCCTTTTGCAGGCTGGTCTCTTCCCAGTGTTCCAGCAAATTTTTCAGTTCTTCGAGTTTTTTGGGATCGTACATGAAGGGTCTCCTGTTTGGGATGGCGGAATTATACTTTCAATGCACGAGGCTGTTCAGGTCGGCGCCGGAAGCCTGCAAGTAGCGCGCGAACTCGACGTAAAAAATATTCTTGACTGCGGTGATGCCTTGGATGCCAAACAGCGAGTCGAAAAGGGTCTTGCCGCTATCGGAGATGAAGATCAAATCCAGCGCCCGCGTGAGTTGGTTTATGATTTCGGGAGGAATGGTTGGGGAAAAGAAGATGCCGTCATAGGGGACGATGGGCGGCACCTGCCAGACAACCACAACTTCATCCATGATGAATGGGTACTCGTCCTTCAACGCGGGATAGTCACGGGCGTCAATGTACGTGCCGCCGAAATCGCAGATCTCGCCGATGCGGACGGCGCGCACGACCGAGAATTGGCTTTGCAGGAAGGCGCCCTCCTGTGTGGGAATTTTGTACCAGCCGAGGATGCCGGCCGGGACGAGATAGCCGGACGGGGAATCGGGTTCGGTCCAGCAGGCTTTCTTTCCTCTGAATTGTTCCAGCGCCTGCGGCGCGTCTGCGGTATTCTTTTTCTGCGAGGCGTCGTAGTAGGATTTGAAGCGGTCACTGCGGGCGACGAATTGCGCGCCGTAGGAGGCGCTCCCATCCTGCGTGGAGGCGAAGGCGGCCTGCACCGCGTCTTTCTGATAGGCATCCACAATGACAAACGGCGGCAGGACGGCGATGTGGGCGTTGCCGATTTTCAGGGCTTCGATCAACCCGGAATAGGTGGTGGGCGCGACCGCCACGACGCGTAAACCGGTCTGCTCTTCGATCAGGCTGGCAAGCGTCTGCCCGTTGGCGACCGCCACCGGGTCCAGGAACTGGGACGGGGGCAGGGCCAGTAAAATGGGATTGCCTTCCGTGCCAAGTTCCGGCATGGGAGTGGGCGCGAGCGTCGGTGTGGAGGTCTGCGTGGCGGCTGTGGTAGGCGTGGGAGTCGCGGTGGGAACGGCAGTTGGAAGATTGCAGGCGGTGAGGAAGGTAAATAGTAAATGGTAAATGGTAATTCGTTTGAGATGGCGCATGAGGGCAATCATAACGAGATTGTATCGTTCGGGCAAGTGTACCCCTCTCCCAAATCGAAGAACGGATTTGGGGGAGGGGGTGATATAATGCGCGCATGAAAAACAATTGGTTCAGTCTCATCCTCCTGCTCGTACTGCTCGCAGGTGTGTATTTTATCGTGACGACGGTGCGCGATGCGGTCAACCAGACCGCGCAACAGGCCAACTCGGCGCTCCAGCCACTCTCGCAGGCCAACCAGGCCATGCAGACGCAGGTGGCCGAGCTGATGCATCCCACGCCCACGATCATCCCCGACCCGGTGACTTACATCACCGAGATCCGCGCGCTGGCGCGGCTGGAGACGATCCAGTACAGCGTCGAGAAGGTCATCACCGCTGAGATTGGACAGGGTTCGTTCGGTTTCCTGTTTGAAGACAAATTACTTTTTGTAGCGCATGGCACGGTTATCGCGGGCATAGATATGAACAAACTCGGCCCGGAGCATCTGCGCTACGATGGGGGCGTGCTCTACGTCACCCTGCCACCTGCCGAAGTCTTTATTGCCACACTCGACAACCAGAAATCCTACGTATATGACCGCCAGATGGGCATCTTTACCAATGGCGTCAACGACCTCGAAACCCTGGCGCGCCAGACCGCCGAGCAGGAGATCCTCAAAGCCGCCATGGAAGATGGCATCCTGAATCAGGCGCAGATCAACGCCGAGGCTTTCCTGCTGAAATTCTTTGCGGCGCTCGGTTTTCCGAATACGATTTTTGTGAAGTAGAGTTTGTGTAAAGCAATAGCCCGGTGATGAGCCGGGCTGTTTTTGTCTCTGTTCGCTTATTCGATATTGGGGGAAATTAATAAAACTCAAATCACTTCTAATCGACTTCTGAACATCTCATTGCTATTCTGTGGACAATCAACAGGAATCTTAATGAGAAAATACGCCAATACCATCTTCGCTATCGCGGCAGTCGCTCTCATTCTCACCGGCATGATCCTGCGCATTGCAGGATTGGAATTCACCTCGTTGGATATGAGAGCATTCGTGATTCGATGGTACGATCAACTAGCCCGACAGGGTTTCTCTGCAATGCGGACAGGGTTCTCGAATTACACTCCGCCCTATCTTTATCTGCTCTGGATCGTCACCTGGACCCGCACATTGATTCCCGAAATCACCGCAATCAAACTGCTTTCGATCCTATTCGATGCAGGCAACGCAGTCTATATTTACAAGATATCGAGGATCAAATATCCTGAAGGTTCTGTACCCTTTTTAGGCGCGGCGATTTTCTTTGTCCTGCCGACCGTCATCCTCGACAGCGCCTGGTGGGGTCAGGCCGACTCGATTTACACGTTCTTCATGCTGGCTAGCTTATATTTTCTATTGAGAGACCGGCCTCTGCCCGCAATGATCTTCTTTGGCATCGCATTCGCGTTCAAGTTGCAGGCTGTCTTCTTCGCACCGTTCCTATTTCTGCTGATGCTCAAACGCCGCATCGCGTGGACTTATGCAGTAATCGTACCGCTTATCTACGTTGGCATGATCCTCCCCACAGTACTGGCAGGCCGTCCATTTTTTGATGCGCTAACAATCTACAGCGAACAGGCAGATACGTTCCACCAGTTGACCATGAAAGCGCCAAATCTGTACCAGTTCATCCCGAAAAGCTGGTATGAGCCGATATTGATACTCGGACTTGGGTTCACTGCCATGCTGGCGCTCGTCTGGACTATTGGTTATGCGCGCAAGATCCAAAACTGGACGCCTGAAATGATGTTGATGTGTGCGGCGGTATCTGCGATGATGATCCCGTTTTTCCTCCCGAAGATGCACGAGCGTTATTTTTACGTTGCCGATGTAATGTTTCTGCTTCTAGTGATTTATCTACCCCGCCTTTGGGTTATGCTGTTGACCTCCCAAGCAGTATCCGCCATCACCTATTCCATATATTTATTTTCTCATCACAAACCCGGCCCCGAGCTGGCAAGCCCAGAATCACCCTTGCTCATCATCGCTGTATTGATCAATACGCTCCTGGTCGGTTTTTTGTTATGGAAGCAATATGGGCTGGTTGAAAAATCGGTTCTTTGGGAGTTGCCGTGATTCTGGACACGGATTTCACGGATCGCACGGATTTGCCTTTGGATTTTTCCGTGAAATCCGGTGCGCCAGGACAAGCCTGGTTGTTCTCGTGAGCTGAAAGGAGTTCATCG
>CAYJLS010000143.1:0-10320 GCA_964371065.1 uncultured Anaerolineaceae bacterium
GTGTCGAAACCTTGCGGCAAAAAGCGTCCCGCTGGGAGTCGAACCCAGGTGCGCCCATGTGCGCGCGGAACGACAAGTTGTTACAAGAAAGAGCGAGGCGGAAAGCCTCGCTCTTTGTACTAGCGGCTCATCAGCCATTGGTAGGTGACGGCGCGCAAGACCCCGAAAGAAGCCTCTGAAATGGATTCAACCTGCTCGTCCAGGAAACGGCGGATTTCTCCTGCCACGACTGGATACTTCCACATCTCTGCAGAGATGTGGCGAATCAAATTGTCATGTTCCGAATCAGATAACCTTCTACCGAGGATTTTCAAGAGGAAACTTCTAAACATCGCAGACCTCCTGCGATCGGGAAGCGCGATGTTTCGCTCCCCGACATAAAATCAGGGAGCGGGGTTTCCGCCCAGAAAAGGCGGATTGCCTCTCCTCGCCAAACATGGAACGCTGTTCCAGGGCTGGCGAGGAGAGGGGAGGCGTCGGGTGGACGCCTCCCATGGAACTAACTTTCTTCGGCGGCCATGGCCGCCTTACCCACCGGCCCGCCGTGTAGTTGCTCGCACTGCGCGCGGACGGGACAGTAGTCGCAGCGCCAAAGCTCATCCAGCTCGTCCAGGACGGGCGGCATGGCGCCGGAGAGCAGTGTGGTCAGGCGCGCTTTCAGGAAGGCCAGCGTACCCTCACGGTCCAGCGCGACGTCGCAACGGACGGGTGTCTTGGGGGAAAGGTACACCACCTGCGCACCGCAGAAGCCGGTGACTTTTGCTCCGTGCTTCTTTTCCAGGAGCGCGGCGTTCTTCTCGATCAGCAGGGCGTACAGGTTAACCTGCTGGGCGTGGGATGAACGCGCCTGCGGGGGACGGTAGACGCGCGCGACAGCCGCCGAGCGCGGATTGAGCGCGCCGCAGTTGGGACACATCAGCCCGTCGTCGCCCTTGTACAGATCGAGATCGCAATGGACGCAGATCGGGACCTTGTGACCAAAGGGCGGGTTGGCCGTTACCTTGTAATCCACGATGTGCCAGCCGGTTGGCTTCGCTTCGATGGTATCGGGCGTACCCACCAGCAGGACGGATTTTCCCAGGAAGGTAAATTTCCAGGTCAGGGTTTCCTCCCGGAGGCCGCCAGGATATTTCGCGAGCGCGGCGTGATAGCCGGAGCCGAACGCCATGCGGTACATGGAGGTGGGCTTTTCCCAATACGGATGTTGTTTCTTCAACACGTACTGGCGCGGGCATCCCAGCAGTTCAGTGGCGGAGAAGCCGATCTGGGCGCCAGCCTGGCTCGCGAGATTGTTGGCGTACTCCGGGTCGCGGATCGACCCGGCGATATCGTGGATGGCGGCGGGAATCATCGGACAACCTGGCGCGCCGCCTTGGGCGCAGGCCAGGCATTCATCGAATGAGACCGGTTCTTCGGTGACTTCGCAAACGAAGCCAACCAGGCCGGTTTGTGTAGCGATGGTTATGGTCATGAACATACCTCCAAAAAAGTTTCGGCGGCAGGATCGGGCATGTTGTTACCGACCGACGCCTGGCGCTGGGGACTGGCATGGTTCCGGGAGCGAACCTGCGGATGACAAGGTTTTCATCATCGAGGGGTTCGGCGGCAGGATCGGGCATCTTGTCACCGACCGATGCCTGGCGCTGAGGACTGGCACGGTTCTGGGAGCGAACCTGCGGATGACGAGAGTTCCCCTCTGCATCTTTGCGGGCCGGACTGAAAGCGTAAGTTGCCGCTGGAATTAGCAGGGCGGTCACAAGAGCAATCTTGAGGGCGAGCGCATCAACATCCAGGTGAGCCTGGACCAGCCAGAAGATCGCGGCGAAAACGATGACCCCGGCTGGTGTTTCGAGCACGCGGAGTTGCTCGCGGCGTTCGCGGTTTGTGAACTGGGCAAAGATGGATAGGCCTCCAAGCAGAATGGCCAAAACAACGATGACGATTGAAGCAAACATGATACATACCTCCAAGGGTGAAGTGTGAAGCGGCAAAGCCGCTTCTACATACCGGCGTCTGTGGACGTAAGTATGTAGAAGCGGCTTGAATTTACGCAACACGCAGTGTTGTGTTATTTCACAAAATTGGGTTTATACTACGCTCAAACGGTGTCCCGTTTTGACAGGGAGTCCAAGTTCCGCCCCACTGTTCGCGAATACAAACCGTTAGCCCGTCTTTACGAACCAACGATAATGAAAAGAGAGATAAGCAATGCGAACAATTCAACAGTTTTTTACGTGGGTCTTGAAACAGAAATTTATCGGAAAATTGGCTATCGGATGTTCGAGTTTATTTATCCTTTGTTGCTTGTGTATTGTTCCGATTGCAATTTTGAGTCCGTCAACTCCATTGCCAATTAGTGAAACCCCACTACCTATTGAAAAAATAATTGAAATGACCTTTTCTGCGGCTGGTACACAAACCGCCGCGTTATATAATCCTACGCCATTAACAATACTCTCTCTTACTCCGACCAGTACGTCCCCCCCCATTTTTCCCACAGAAACGACCAGTTCTGGCGCAACCATACCAGCGCCAGGAAACTCATTGCAATTTTATTTTATTGATGTAGGCCAGGGAGATGCCACCCTTATTCAGACACCAGATGGTAAAACCATGCTCATTGATGGTGGAGAGACGGACACTGGAATAGTTTCCCAGCTTCAGAACCTCGGCGTCCAGCGCATTGACCTGATGATCGCTACTCATTCGCACTCAGATCACATTGGCGGACTGGTGCAGGTATTGCAAAGTTTTCCAGTCGCGAAGGTTGTCACCAATGGCCAACCGCATACAACTTCGGTCTATGAGCATTTTCTCGATGGAATTGCAGCGGCACAAGCAGAATATGTCGAAGTCAAACGGAGTGATGTCATCTCGCTGGGCGGCATTGACTTCCGAGTCCTCAACCCAGCAAACAATAACAATCCTGATCTCAACGAAAACTCTGTGGTTTTACAGTTTACGTATGGTCAGACCACCTTTTTAATGATGGGAGACAGCGGCGCAGATACAGAAGCCGCCTTGTTGTCTGCTGGTCTGCCATTGAAAGCAGACATTCTGAAAGTAGGACACCATGGCTCAACTTCTGGCTCAACACCGGCATTTCTAAATGTGGTCCAACCGAAAATAGCGTTGTATTCTGCCGGTATCAATAACCCGTACGGTCATCCAGCTCCGCAGACAATCGCTGCTCTCAAAGCGGTTGGCGCAACGGTTTATGGGACAGATCAAAATGGGACGATTATCATTACTGCCGACCTGAATGGATATAAGATCAATACCGCTAATGTTGTGGCCGATGCAACGCCTATTTTAATTCCGACTAAAACGCCAACGCTTCAAGTTTTTGGCGGGCTTGAGATTGTGTCAGTTACCAGTCCAGTATCAAAAGGATCATATGCTACCCTGACTGCGAGGACATCTCCGGGTGCAAGTTGTACCATCACGGTCTACTACAAGTCTGGCGCAAGTACAGCCATCGGACTTGAACCCAAAACAGCGGATGCCAGCGGTATGGTTTCGTGGACATGGAAAGTGGGAGCTAGAACCACATCCGGCACTTGGAGAATTGTGGTAATTTGTAATGGCGTCACAAAAGAAACAACACATGAGGTGCAATGATGAAAGCTGTGATTGATCGATTCGAAGGTAAGTTTGCTGTACTCATTGTGGGAGAAGATGAGCAGCACATCAATGTTCTCAGAAAACTATTGCCTAAGCATTCCAGAGAAGGGAGCTGGCTTCAGGTAGAAATTCAAAGCGGTGAAGTTATCAGCGCAGTAATAGATGAAGAAGAAACTGCAAATGCTAAACAAAGAATCGCCGAAAAATTGGCACGGTTGCGTCGAGGAGATCATCTTAAAAACTAACTACTTTGATAATGTCACATTGTCACATTCGCCTTGCCAAATTGGGTTTATACAACGCTCAGGCAGTGTCCCGTTTTGACGAGGAGGTCAGGTCCGTCTCACTGTCATTAACACAAACCATTCGGTGGCTACTTTGCAACTACAACATCAATGCAAATCAGAGGAGAATAAACCATGTCGCGGGGAGAAAAGAGACTTGTCATAGCTTTGCTCATCGGCATTGGAGCAAGTGTTCTGTTTGCTCCTGCCCTAGCAACCAAACTTCAATGGCCAGTTTGGTTAACTTACATTGTTGTTGCATTAGAAGGGATCCTGATTGTGGATGTGCCCTATCAATTTAAAGAGTTCTTAGCATCAGAGCGTCTTATCCAGAGAGGATTTGGAGGGCTTGTAGGGCCCAGATTCACTTTACTAATTTTCATAATTTTTGTTCTAATACCCGTCATTGCCTTTATATGGCTGGCTTGGCAATTCCTATCTTAAGTAGGTCATATGCTTTCCAACATATGTGATAATTGTCGTGGCCGAGGACAAGTACCTCAACAGTGTCCAAGTTGCAAAGGCGTTAACACAAACCGTTGATGCCGCCCGTCACTGCATCCTCACACAAGGTGTCGAATGTTCAACGACTTTCTATTCAATATTGCCGCCAATTTCGCTTACGACCTACTCAAAGATTCCATAACTCGTCTGCGCGACGCAACGTTTGGAGATGTGGAACAGCAAGCCCTGCGCCGCGTATATGAACGCGCTTTCGCCGCGATGCTAAAGGCAATGATTCCGAGCGACGATCAGGATACGTTAATGCATCTGGACTCGGTACTCCGTCCCCTATTGCAATCGCTAGACGTGTCAAACCAATTGATGGACATAGCGCTTGTAGAAGATTACATTCCATCTATCGCCAACTTGCGCGCCCGTTTTGAATCGGCAGGCCGCGAATTTGGTTGCGATCTTGCTTCTCTTGCCAGCATTCAGGCGGATTTGGATGTTGGATTGGATGCTTTTATTCGGACACTGATCGAAGCGCTCCGTGAAGAAGCCGAGAGACCGGACAATCCCCTGCACAACCGCGTTGTGGTGAGACAACTGGATTCTCTACATGAACAACATAAAGAAATCACACTTCTTGTACAACAATTACTATCAGGTCAATCCGAATCAGCAGAAAGATTGAGAAAAATCGAACAAGAGATTCTGGTAGCATTGGAACGCGCAATAGGCCAACGCATCGTTAAAATTGATGGGGATGTCAGTGGCAGCATCATCATTACTGGTGATGGCAATCGTGTTCAATGGTTGGATGGCGGCGATTTAGCCGAGTGGTGGAAGGGATCTGGTTCAAACCCCGAAGCGTTATTGCCCAAGTACTTGAATGTGGTTGCTAAAGCCCACACGGATCTCGATTTTCCATTGGGACATCTTCCGCAATCTATACCTTTGAGCGAAGTGTATGTGGATTTGCCAATCGTAAAACCACCTGTTGATGAAATATTTTTACGCCCCTTACGTTCAGGTGAACGGTGGAGTGGCGAGTCTATCCCTCGGATTGATCAATTATTGCAACGCAGTGAGCGCTCGGCTTTGGTCGGTATTCTGGGTACAGGCAAGACGACCACGCTCCGCTATTTGACCTGGATATATGCACAAAGACCAGAAGACAGGTACTACTGGCGGAGCGAAAGCCTCGTACCTTTCTATGCCAATCTACGCGACTTGGCTGAAATCTGGACCAAAACAGAGAGAATTAATCCTGGGCGATTTATAAAATCCCTGGCAATAGCAACAGCTAGTGCAAGATTCATGGGCGGCGCGTTCCCTGCTCGAAGCATAGAAATTATTCTCCAGCATGAACTCCGCGAGGGCAATGCACTTGTCTTGCTAGATGCTCTGGACGAATATAAACCGCCAGAACCATCTGAGCGATCTGAGTTTGTAGAAGCATTACAGAATCTGTGGTGCAGTTCTGATTTTTTTAAGAATAATCATATTCTGCTCACATCTCGCCCCTATGGTTTTTCGAGATTCGGTCAATACGGTGTGCAGGATTTGGATGACGCAGAATATTTAGTGTTCCAACTGGGGAAAGCCATCTTGAAGAGGTCCCGCTCCAATCTCTCGGAGGAAACAATCGAATCCTGGCTGGAATTGCTAAACAAGGCTATTTCCCAGCCCCGCTTTCGTGGATTCTTCAGTCCACTTTACATTACGCTGATGGTCTATCTTGGCACAAGCGAAAAGACCGCCGAAGAAAGCATATTGCTACTGAACGACATCAAACGCCTATCTGATCCGTACAAGTACTTTCTGCACAAGACAATTGAATGGGAGGAAAAGAAGGGCAATAAGCCTGGGGTTGACCCTGACACTGCATTGCTTGTGTTGGGATATACAGCTTATAAAATTTTTGTGAAGTCTCCCGATGTAGAGTCTCTCGATATAGCCAACGCATTGCAGACATCAAAGAAGGAAGTAACTTCAATTCAAGAGTTCTGGAAAAGGACAGGTCTGCTTTGGGAGGATGAGTTTCGTAGCACCTTGGGCTTTCGGCACTCTGGTTTTCAGGCGTTTGGTGTCGCGCTTGCATTGGGGGATACGAGGCTTCACTCAAAGGCAGATAAAGATAAGGTAGATGAACTGTTGGATCGTCATAAGTGGGATACAGAGTGGGAACTAATTTGGCGACTCTATATGAGCCTGCAAGGTGGAAAAGCATTATGACCTTGCCGAATCACTCCGAATCTGATGAGATTGAAAAGATTTGCGATCTAGTAGAAAGCACTCCCCCCGATCCACTCAAAGCTCTGGAGGCGGAATATGAGATCGCGCTCAGAAGACTGGCAGCATTTCTAGGACAATATCCTGAAGAACTGAATGAACGTTCTACCAATCTCGTTGAGCGGCTCGCCAAACACTTTCTTTTCAACTATTACATGGGCTTTTCGGTTACAAAATTTACCCGCCCATTTGCTCCATTGTATAGTAAACGGAATCTTCCCACGATTCGGCAACGCGCCCTAGAAGATGCCATCCAGGATTTGGGGCAGATAGAGCCAGCCCGGGAATTGATGGTGAAATGGTTCGCGGCAGCGCTTGAAGGGAAACTTGCGCAACTTTTGCGCGAATTGCTGGGTTCGGCGAGACATACTCTCAATCCCAGGCGTGCTTTCTATCGTGCAATCGCTCAACCTGGTTTGTCCTTTGCGGTGGAAGCCGAAAAGTGGAATCGGTATGAAACCACCGCAGATGTCTTCAAAATCTTGGATTTTGGCCTGGGGGGCTTTTATCTTATCTTCAAAAGGACAGGCGTCATTCGTGATTCAGAATTCGAATGTCTGTCGAGCTACCTTGAACGTCTCACTACCGAACGTCCTTCATTTTTCATTTCCATCGTGATTGACGTGATGCGCATTCTTGCCATTCCTGTGTTATCGCCTGCACAGCGGGCGAAACTCGGCGGTTTTGTTGCTTCTCTACGCGATTTGGAGAATATCCCATACGAGGATATTTACGAGAAAATCAAAGATCCCATCGCCAGGGCTGAGGCGCGGTTTGATTCAATGGGCTTGAGTCGCCCCATTTCATGGATACTCAAGAAATGGTTCAGGAGGATGTATCCATACGAGAAGAATAATCCCGCTTCGGAAGATGAAGATTGGAAAAAAGAGAGGGATCAAATCATTCGACGTTTACAGGTTGCTGAAATGGTGGGCATACTGGCATCGCAGGACGAAGGATTATTATTCTCTTTTGAAGATCTTATCTTAATTCCCTTGCACGGAGCGGATGAGACAGCAGTGGACTTTGCATTTGCGGGAGCCCTACCTTCTTTTCTTAAGTGGCCTTCCACTTTGAAAATCCTAGCAAGAATCTTGAAATCTCGTCAACAAATTATTTTCCCAACCTTGGTAATTGAAGCCTTACAAGAATCTGACGTTTCGTTGAGCAGAGATGCGGCAAAGATTTTAGTTGAAATTATTAGAGAGCAAGGTAACAGCGCTCAATGGGCATGGCAAATTTTGGAAAACGTCCCTGCTTTAAGAATGCCAGCCGCGAGGTGGTTGATTACGGTTTTGCAAATGGAGGAAAACCCTGCTGTTCTGCGCGCCGTGATGCGTTTACATGAGAATTTTGCACAACGGCAATCGCTGAATAATACGCAACGGCAATTATCGAATAACCTTAAAAACGCATTGATAAGTCACGTGATAGATTTGGTAACCATCGCTGACGTATCTCTTGATCCACAATGGATTAACTGGCTGATCAATCTGGGGCAACAGGACGAACCCTTGCAAAGAATGTTGGTTGCTGTGGCTAACGCGTTGGCAAGTGAAACCTTGCCTGCTCGAACCCGTTACATCGAGACCCTGCGCCTAATCGCTGACCAGGCAGAGCGAGTGAAAAACATTGATGCGGTTACTCTGGCCGCCTGCTGGCTGGTAGACCCTGATGATTGGATAGAAGACAAACGCCCGCTCATTGAGAGAATCAAAGAATCTATAGCAATACTTGGCGCGTCTGATACAGATGAGAACACACAAAGAAGGGTTGTCGACATTCTCGAGCATGCCATTCCTAAAGAGACTCCGTTCATCACATCCGACCAACTTAATGAAATTGCCAAAAAAGAAGGGGGCTTGGCTGCCGATTATGTTCAGAAGCATCTTATGCTTGCTCCAATTTTTGCGGAGCCCCTGCAGTTTTTCCCGGAATCCAAGAGAGAAGGGGCGGACAAGCGGCTAGTAGTTGCAAAGGCATTGGGAAAAATCCACTACCCTCAGCTGGCTTTGCCTTTGCTAGAGAATCTTCTACAGCTTGCTTTAGAGATGGAGCAGGCATGGAAGAGTTCGAGATATACTGAGTTTTCTTATGAAGCTCGGCAAATTGCTCGGGAGACTCTGAAGTCCATCGCAATACTGAAGCCATTAACAACTCAGGCTGTTTTGTTGATACAGAAAGCATTAATGGCATCCAGAGCTCACGATTCGCTACTTCACAGCGAACTAACTCCTGCTTTTATTCACGAACTCATGCCTCTTCTTACCCATGAGGTGTCTTCGGAAGCAGTGCCTGTTCTTATCGAATTTGTTTGGCGCAATCATTGCGGACCATTGATTAATGATGAGTCGCTCTGTGTGCGACGCGATGAGCCTGCTCCCCTGAAAGCGTACGAGCATCCATCACTTCAATTGATTGTCGGCGAGAAAATCCATCGTTATCTCCATCTCTATGATGAAGGCTATAACGCAGACGGAATGATTTTGCTTTGCGCTTTGCAATCTTTGGCTAATGTGACCGATCTGGCATTTTCCCGGCAACAAATTATCTGGCGCGTCTATCGCACATCTTGGCACGCTCTCACCAAGAGTCTATGCCTGTTGATATTGGGGAGACAGCGACCCGTTCGCGAAGAAACGGTGCGTGAGTTGATTCGAGTTTTGCGGCAAGACCCTACGGCTGCCTATGGGAAAACTATCATCAAATACTTGTTCAGGTCTTTGCTGTTTCGCTTGGTTTATAAAATGTCATCCCCAGATCCCGATCTCAATTATATTTACCTATGCCAAACTGTTGCGGTCAGCATGGTCGGAACTCTTTTGAATCAGGAGAGACACGACCCTATCGTGCGTAAGCGCCACCGTGCTCTTAAAAAGGCGCTCCTTGCTACCACTTCATTGTTTAGATATGGCATGGAAATGCAAGTAGATGCTTCAATGTCTGCATCAGGCGCCAAAGGAATGGCGCAGGTAATGGGAGCAACGCAGTCGGAAGAGGAGAAAACAATCTGGATGGCACGTCCCGCCGATAGGGCTTACCAAGTCTTGCAGGATCTGATCACAGCGGGGGTATTTTCATCGTCCCAGAATCTGCAAAGTTGATGGGAAAAATTCAAACGTGTTTGTTTAGTGCGTGACGACGGATACTGCTGTCATCAATAGAACGCCTTCACAATTTGCGTGGAACTCTTTCCCTGCCAAGTAGACAATGATTTCCACTGCGCCAATGTCTACTTCGGCTGCACTACTTGGGTGGCGGCGATCTGTGTCTTACATTTCACCGTAGACATGGAGGCGAGATAAGCCAATGTCTGTGCATCAAAACGCGGCCGTTCTCTTCGAGTCGAGTCGGGTGTTTTCGTGCGAACTGTCAGGTCAGGAATCAGATAGGGATGGATTGCCAGCGTATATAACAACATCGACATTAGTGTCCATGGCGATGCTGACCAATAGAGCTGGTTTCTTCATTGGAGTGTTTTAACGGCGGGAGGGTGTAGCGCCGCCGCTTCTGTTGCTGGCGGAAATCGCTATGGCAAAGGTGATGCATAGCGCGGCGCCAAAAACAGGAAAGAAAATCGGCCAAGCTTGGGGGTAGCGCGACCGCAGAGCGATCATAAGTGGGATGGCCACAAACACAAATTCCACAATTGCAATCAACGTTTTGTCCTTTC
>CAYJLS010000144.1:0-10139 GCA_964371065.1 uncultured Anaerolineaceae bacterium
AGGCTTTCCCTGCCTCAGACTACTACGAAGGCTCCGCCCCATGTGCGGCATGTGGTCGCAAGCTGACCTACTCCACCTGCACCTGCGCCAATAGCGCAGGTGTTGCGGGAGAACTGCACATGGTTCCCAAGTTCATGTAGATAGCGTCTTCATATCGCGGTAGGTTTGGTCTGTACGCCTTGCTCGGCTCATTGCCTCGCTCGTCATCGGGGAAGACCAGATTACTTGGAGTGCTGGTTTCCTATCCGTCTGAGATTGTGTTCATCCTAGCGAGATGAACAATCCGGTGACTACACCCTCGCCCTAACGTAATGCGGGTGTTCCAACCTGCGGCGCTTCGAGCAACCATTTCTTTCGTAACCGTGGCGATACTCTGGCTAGCAGCCTCGGGAAGAATAGGGCTTCCCTTGCCACATTGTTGAGGGAGCTTCAGAAGCGATTCTGCTTCGGGTCTTCGCCCCTGTCCCTCTAGCCACTCTGCACACTCCGTGCAGGGTTCCGCTTGGAACTTTCTACCTACATGCTTCTTGGCGCACCGCTCGGATGGTTGTGGATGACGATCAACGCCGAAGCGTTCTTGCGGATGGCTTCCTTGAAGATTTCACCGACGCGCACCTGGGACGAGTTGACCGAACCTTTGTAGATTTCCACCGTTTCGAGCACGCGGTTGCGCCGGTCGAGCAGGATGACGCGCAGGTGCTCCTGCTCGAAGGCGGACATCTCATAGGTCACCAACGCGGCGGCGTCCGCGGGGCTGTTGATGGTGGGGCGTTCCTCGGGCGATTCGAGCGTGAGGCGGCGTCCCAATTCGATGGCGGCCTTGATCTGGGAGGCCTTGGCGTCGCCGATGCCGCGCTGGTTTTTCAACTCCGCAAAGGGCGCGCGGTGCAAGCCTGCCAAGCCGCCAAATTTCGAAAGCAGGCGTTGTCCCACGCTGACGGCGTTCTCGCCCTTCACGCCCACGCGCACGAGGATGGCGATTAACTCGGCGTTGCTGAGCGCCTGCGGGCCGAGGGAGGCCAGCCGCTCGCGCGGGCGCTCCGATTCGTGCAGGTCGGTGATGCGGTAGATGGGTTGGGGAGTTGGTTCGGTCATGGTAGCCCTCGGCGAAAAAGATGGGTCTATTTTACAGCCAAAACCCGCCAAACTTTGCTTGACATCCCCATACCCCTCAGGTAGAATGTCAGTCGCCTTGCAAAGGGGCCTGTAGCGCAGTTGGGAGCGCGCCTCAATCGCACTGAGGAGGTCAGGGGTTCGAATCCCCTCAGGTCCACTGGACAGTGAGCAGTAATCAGTCACTGTCCGTCGAAGCTGTTCATTGATTACTTAATAACTGATACCTGAAATCCGGGCCCATAGCGCAGTTGGGAGCGCGTCTCAATGGCATTGAGAAGGTCGGGGGTTCGAATCCCCCTGGGTCCACAAACGTAGAGCAAGTCTTAGACTTGCTCAACAAATGTCATGGCAGGAGTAGTAGGTCATCCCGTCAGCGAGAAGGGAAAGCGAGGTGGAAGCCCTTCACCGGCATCGAACGGGAATGCCCTCCCCTAAAGGGGATGATAAGACCGAACTCGCCTGTCCGCTCGAAAGAGAGACTGCGCTGGTGAACGCGGTTGAACGTTCAAGGTTGAAAGTTGAACGTACACCGAAATAGTCAGCGACGGGTTGCCCGTTATAGCGAATCAAGAGCGTTGGATAGTCGGGTAGTCATGTAGTCGGATGGTCGGTTGACCAAGAAACTACGCGACCAAGCGACCATCAGACTAACCGACGAAACCGGGTGGTACCGCGGAGGAATTCCTTCGTCCCTGAGTGGATGAAGGAATTTTTTTAATTCCATCCGTCACACCTGCACTGCACCGAACGCAGTGCGGTGCAAGTGTTGCGAGCGCAAGTTGCGAAGCAATCCTGTGATGCGAGGAGATTGCTTGCCACAGGCACGCTTCGCAGTCGGCGGAAGAACGCCGCCTCGCAATGACGAGTCACAGCAAAGGAGGCACGAATGAACATGAAAACAGATTTTAATTTCGATGCGGTGTCCTGCCTTCTCGCGGGCCTCCTTCTTTTTTTGTTAAATGTTGAAAGTTGAACGTTGAAAGTTTGACGTGACATCTAAATGGAATTTCGAAATCAACTCAATGAGGTAAGAATGGCTACTACAAAAAAGAAAACAACAACCAGGAAGAAATCCGCGCCGAAGAGCAAGAAGGTTGTGAAGGCGAAGAAGGTCGCGGCGGCGAAGGTAAAGAAGGCGGCCAGGCCAGTAAAGAAAGTAGTAAAACCTGTCACGAAGAAGGCAGTGGTTAAGTCGTCTCCGAAAGGGAAAAAGGTCGCGCCTGCCAGGGCAAAGGTGAAAGCCGTCAGGAAACCGAAACCGGTCTCCGTCAAGAAGGCTGCGAAGCCCAGGACGACTAAAGTCGTCACTACGAAGAAATCAATGAAGCCCAGGACGACTGGAGTCGTCACTACGAAAAAAGCGATGGCAATCGAACCCGTAAAGGACAAGTCCATCGTGGCGAAGGTTGAGGCGGTGAAGGCGGTCATCGCGAAATTGAAAGAACCCAGCGCGATCATACCGGCTACGCCCGCGGCGCAAGAGAAGAAGCGCCAGGATAACGCCTATGCACCTGCGATCATCGAGAAGAAATGGCAGGATAGATGGGAAGCGGACCAGTTGTATCGCTCGGTGATTGACAACAGCAAGCCAAAGCACTACGCGCTGACGATGCTGCCGTATCCCAGCGGCGACCTACACATCGGCCACTGGTACGCGATGACTCCCCCCGACGCGCGCGCAAGGTATATGAGAATGAAGGGCTACAACGTGTTGTTCCCGATGGGCTTCGACGCGTTCGGCCTGCCCGCGGAAAATGCCGCCATCAAGGAAGGCATCCACCCGATGAAGCGCACGTTCGAGAATATCAAGCACATGCGCGAGCAGATGAAAACGATGGGCACGATGTTCGATTGGGAACGCGAGATGGTCTCAGCCGCGCCCGAATACTACAAGTGGACCGAGTGGTTCTTCATCAAGTTGTACAAGATGGGACTGGCCTATCGCAAGATGTCGGCGGTGGACTGGTGTCCGCATTGCAACACGACTCTGGCGCGCGAGCAGGTCTGGGGCGACGACCGTCACTGCGAACGCTGCGGCACGCCCGTCATCAAGAAGGATTTGGAGCAGTGGTTCTTCAAGGCGACGAAGTATGCCGATGAACTGTTGAACTTCGATGGTTTGGATTGGCCGCAGACGGTGAAGACGCTGCAGACGAATTGGATTGGACGCTCGGAGGGAGCGGAAGTCCAGTTTTCAGTAATCAGTGATCCCCCTTCGGGGACTTCGCAGTTATCAGTGGAGGAGTCGAAGGTCACTGTCTTTACGACGAGACCCGACACGCTGTGGGGTGCGACGTTCATGGTGTTCTCGCCGGAACATCCGCTGGTGGAGAAGTTCACCACGCCTGAAAACAAACAGGCCGTTGAAGAATATAAGGCGCAAGCCGCGCGTCAATCGGACATCGAGCGTGAGGCCGCGGACAAGGAGAAGACGGGCGTGTTCACGGGCGCGTACGCGGTCAACCCGGTCAACCAGGCGCGCATCCCGATCTGGATCGCGGACTACGTGTTGATGAGTTACGGCACCGGCGCGATCATGGCGGTCCCCGCGCACGATGAGCGCGACTTTGCGTTCGCGCGGAAGTATGAGTTGCCCATTGTCGAAGTGATCAGACCAGTAGGGCAAGATAGTATCTTGCCTTACGCGGGACCCGGCGTGATGGTCAACTCGGGTCCGTTCGACGGGACGAAGGTCAACACAGAAAAAGGTCGAAAGAATCCCGGTATTGCCGCGGTGCTGGATTGGATCGAACAACAAAGTATCGGAAAAGAATCGGTGAACTATCGCTACCGCGACTGGCTGATCTCGCGCCAGCGTTATTGGGGCGCGCCGATCCCGATGATCCATTGCGATGCGCATGGCTGGAACCCGGTGCCAGAAGATCAACTGCCCGTGCTGTTGCCCGAAGATGTGGAATGGAAGCCAACGGGCGAGTCGCCGTTGAAGTTACATCCCACATGGAAGAACGCGCCTTGCCCCGTGTGCGGCGAACCTGCGACGCGCGAGACCGATACGATGGACACGTTCATGTGCTCGTCGTGGTACCACCTGCGTTATCTGTCGCCGAAGTACGACAAAGGCCCGTTCGACGAAGCCGAGTACAACTATTGGATGCCCGTGGACACGTACACCGGCGGCATCGAGCACGCCACCATGCACCTGCTGTACACGCGCTTCTTCCACAAGGCGATGCGGGACGCGGGCATTACCGAGGGCAACGAGCCGATGATCCAGTTGCGCAACCAGGGCATGGTGCTGGGCGATGACAACGAGAAGATGTCGAAGAGCCGCGGCAACGTGGAAGCGCCCGACGTTCTCGTGGAAAAATACGGCGCGGATACCATCCGCGCGTACATCATGTTCTTCGCGCGCTGGGAAATGGGCGCGCCGTGGGACTCGCAAGGGATCGAAGGAAGCGCGCGCTGGGTGCGCCGCGTGTGGACGCTGTTTACAGCGGATACTGAAGCGGATAAACGGATGGGGGCAACGGATGAGGTTAAAAAGAATCTGCGCCGAAAGGTCCACCAGACCCTGCGCCGCGTGACGCGGGACTTCGAGCAGTTCGAGTTCAACACCATTGTTTCATCGCTGATGGAACTGCTGAACGAAATGTACAAAATGCGTGAAGCAGGCGCGGCCGGCAGTGACGAGTGGAAGGAAGCCCAGGAAATCTACTTGAAGATGATGGCGCCCGTCACGCCGCACATCGCCGAGGAACTGTGGTTCCAGTTCGGCAAGCCATATTCCATTCACCAGCAATCCTGGCCGCAAGTGGACGAGGCCGCCGCAAAGGAAGACTCCATCGAACTGCCCGTGCAGATCAACGGCAAGGTGCGCGACCGGATCATTGTCCCTGCCGAGGCGACGGAGGAGGAAGTGAGGGCCGCCGCGCTGGCAAGTGAGATTGTCCAGAAGTACCTGGAGGGGAAGGAACCGAGGAAGGTGATCGTGGTGAAGGGGAAGTTAGTTAGTTTGGTCGTTTAGTCTGATGGTCGGATAGTCAGATAGTGAAAGCCCCTGAGGGTTGTGAGACCTGAAGGGGCTTTTGTTTGGGAAACTCTCCAAGTTATCGTGAGTTTTGAGATTTCAGAGAGCGTAACCGCCGAATTTCCATAAATTCGTCATACTACACCAGCGGAATTTGCGAAAAAGATCATTGTGGCAAAGGGAAAGTTGGTGAGCGTGGTGGTGTAGGGGATGGAGAATGGATCATGGAGAATGGTAGGGGGCGGACCTACGTGTCCGCCCAAGTGAAAGCCCCTGAGGGTTGAGAGACCTGAAGGGGCTTTTGTGTTGGGGTTATAGGCGCTGATTGAGGATGCGAGGAGTACGAGAAGTATATCCATATCCGCCCGTCATCTGAGACCTCCGAGTTCTTTACCTCCTTCGGGGCGCTTCGCGGAGAACTCGAGGGTCTGTACGAATTGCCGGGGCAGGATTGCAATTCTGCCCCGACATTTGCTTTCAGCGGCGGTTAGCGCAGAATCAGCGGCAGAAACAAGGTGTACACCGTGGGACAAGATTGGGTATATCCATGCACCCATGCTGCATGCGCAGATTCGCCATTGGCATTATAGGCGCTCACTTCGTAATAGGCCTCGCCTCCACAGGCTAAAGTGTTATCCGTATAGGAAGTGACGTTCGCCCCGACTGAAGCAAAATAGATGAATGATGAGACCCAATCCCACTTGTAAATCTTGTAACCTGTCTCATTGCCCGTGTCGTCCCAAGCGGTGGTAATGTCGGTCTGAGTCGAACTGTCTATCCTGAAATTCGATGGAACAGCGGGGATGTCTCCGCCGCGAATAACACCTATGGTCTGGGGAATCATTCGGTCAGGGGTGTCACTTGAAGACACATAGTTCGTTCCGCCACAACGTAACTGAGTAGAGCCGCCACCATCAAACATAATGACTTTGTCCGCCCCAAAATTTCGTAAAACAGTGGAAGCATCCGTCTGGCGAGCGTAACTTGAATTGAAAACCAACACAATATCGTAGAGGCTATCTCCATTTGTATCATCAATCCCGACAAAAGTACGCCCAATATAACTGGTTGGGTTTTTGTTGGCGGTTTCCGACAAGCCTCCAAGAATATTGGGCGCGCTCGACCCATACAGGTTATTTTTAGTCAACGAGCGGATATCGGCATGGTCGCCCCACAATTCCAACATCATCACCGCGCCGGTCGGGTCGGACGATCCAGAATATCCATCGCTGACCATAACACCATTTTGTTTGAGAGCAAAGGCAAGCGGAGTGGGGTTATACTGGGGACCGGAATAAAAGGCTCCATTTGTGATACAAAATGCCCCAGACGTGGATGAGTTGAAACTATTCCACGCAGTTGACAGGGATGTGGTCGTGAACGTGGGATTATTTCCTCCAAAGGGGCCTTTCCCGGTGCCCGGGTTCGCCATGTTGCCCGCCATCAATTTTACAGACGCGCCCTGGTTCAGGTTAACCACTTGCACGTAATCAGGTTGTCCGCCCGAATAATTCTTTTTGTATAAGGCTACCCCGATATCACTCAAAATTTGGTTGAAACCAGATGGAACTGTACTACCGCCATTAATAATGGCAACGATCCCATCAATTACATTGCTGTCAATATTTAATGTTACGCCTCCATAGGTTTCATCATGCCCACCTTCGTATTGACGGATACGCTGATGATTTGGCCATAAACTGTCTGGAAAATAAGATTTGTTTATCCAGACTGTCGCATTGGGGTCGTATGATCCCTGACCAGAAGTGTGATACCAAACCGCCGGCCAAATAGCATCCGGTTTGTTTGTGATGCTGTCAAAGTCACTAAGGTGTGCCGCAGAAGCTGCCCCGTAAACACCAGCTTTCCATCCACGCGCATTTAATTGATATACCCAACCGTTTATAAGAGATTGAGCAGCTGTCCGTTCATTGTTACTGGTCACTTCCAAATCATAGTAAATTACCGAGCCTTCAAACCCTAACGATGCAAAATATGAAATTGCGCTGTTGGCCTCATTAACACCTTGATTATAGGCCGTAGTTGTGTCCAGACTAAAGCGATTTGCGCAAGATCCTCCATAACTTGGCGCCTGGGGTCCAACCCATGTGGGAATAAATTTCCATCCCTGTTGGGATATGCTGGAAACATAGTTCTCTGTAAGGACTGTGTTGTCACATCCCCTGCATGATCCTCCATAGAGATTAACAGCAATATAGGGGCTATTGGTTTTCCATGTTTGTAATTGCGAGACAGTAGGAATTCCGCATTTGTCAAAACCTTGTCCTGCCATTGTTTCTATATTACCGAGTTCGGAGAGGTCAGACTGCACAGTAAAGTTTTCTGTAACGGAAGTTTGCGTGATTTGATCTGATTGTGCGAGGGGAAGTATGAGTGTGTCCCATGTTTGTCCACCGTCAATTGTGCGGAGCAGTTTTGTTGTAGATGAGCAGGTTGTAATCTCTGCATTTTTCTCGCAGGAACCGTTTTCCCATTTTGCCCAGCCGTAATTGGCAGAAAACATATCCAACTCGTGGATGGATTCAAAAATAGGATTTGTTCCTAATTTGGTTGTTTCTATATTTGTGATACGCAGCAATTCATTTCCATTAATCATGAATATGATATGCGCGTTCGGCCACGTTAGGGGAAGGGAATCTGAAGAGGAATTTACCTCATTGCTGCGCAATAATTTCCATGTTCGCCCGTCGTTGGTAGTATAAATTTCAAGATGTGCCAAACCATCCATCACGCGAAATACAGGCAATATGCCATGATTAGAATCGCTAAATTGAGGCGTGGCAAGCGTAATCGTTGTATTCTCTTGGGCAAAAGATTGCGACGCGGTCCATGTCCTGCCTGCATCGTTCGAATAAAAGAGTTGATCGCC
Source organism: uncultured Anaerolineaceae bacterium (assembly GCA_964371065.1). Lineage (GTDB taxonomy): Bacteria > Chloroflexota > Anaerolineae > Anaerolineales > Villigracilaceae > Denitrolinea. The sequence goes on from CAYJLS010000144.1 coordinate 7,995, forward strand.
CGCGGGGCCACCAGCAAGCCAGCCATTTTGTGAGTCAACGAAATACACAGCTTCGCCCAGCGGAAGGGATGTTGGCAGCCAGGTTGCGCCGCCGTCATCGGTGCGCCACAGCGCGCCCAGGCTAAAGTTCACTCCTGAAGACCAACGCGCGGAAATCCAACCTGTTTGTGAATTGAGCCAGTACATCCAAACACGTTCGGCGGTCAGGTCAAAGCCATTGGAAAGATCAAAGGGTTGTGTAATCCAGCTTGCGCCATCTGTTGTGTGCGAAAGATGGGATGCAGAGTCGTCTGCCCATAAAACCCAGCCGTTTTTCTCATCTGTGAATTTTACGGTGAGGATGCTTGCGTTTGCTGATAATGCGGGCGTGATGTTTGTCCACGTTTCACCGCTGTCGCTTGTCCAGAAGAGGGAGTTATTCAGTTGTACCCAACCTTCGGTTACTGAAAGTGCATCAAAACCTACGAGATGTAGATCGGATTGCAAACTTGAAGCATGAACGAATGGAAAACTTCCCGCGCCAAAAGCGGAAAGGAATACTCCCAGCAACATGATCCCATACAGGGCTTTGCGTATCAACGAGATTTGATTTTTGGTTTGCATTTCATTCTCCTGATGCCATGAACAATTTGTGGTGGTATTGTTTGCTCTTCCATCTGCGTGGCTCCCAATAGAAGCTGGTCACATCAGTGAAGACGCCGATGGCGGCGGGTGGAGCGTAAGATAAGTCATGAATATCTTTTGGCAGGGAGATCGCCAGGCGAGACGGTCTCCCTGTGGGTTTGAAGGCGTGTTAGGCAGCCCTGATGGGCGTGCAAGCATCCTTCGGGGCTATGTCTGGTACATTACCGCAGGATTAACGGCAGGAATAAATTGTACACTCTGGTCTCGTTCATCGCCCAATAACCAGAATTCATCTTGTAATTGGAACTTTCCATATGGCCGATGATCGTTGGTTGCCCAGCTGTCCCATTCAACACATATTGAGACGAGCTCACACTCATCCCGCTGGCACCGAATGTACTGCGTTGCAATATGTAGAGAGATGATGACGGACGTGATGGATATAGGTTTATATTGATGCTATCCAAATATACAGCCGAGAGATTGCCAGCATTATCCTTGAATTGCGCTTCGACGCTGGCGGTTTGTTCATTGGAACCAATAAGTTGCCAGAATATAGAGCCGGGTGTAAACCAATCTGACCAAGTGGTCTGACCAAAATCGCGGAAGCGTACCCCGCCTGGCCCGCTAGTTGAGTCGCTGCTTTGGGTATTCAACTCAACGACGGTTGAGTAAACCGCCGCCGAACCATTTTGAATAGCAAATGAACCTGTTGGGGCGGTGGTGTCAATCTTGATACTGACAGATTGTACGGGCTCCCAATTATCATCTATGTCAACAGACTTGTATGAAACCGTATGATTTTTATCTCCAGGTACGAGGAAGGGGGCAATGTAAATTTCCCAAGCCCCTGAGTCGATTTTGTATTGGGTTTGTTTAACACCTGACCCCCCGTTGTCTGTGGCGGAAAGAGTAACTTGTACTGCCGACAGGTACCATCCATTTTCACCAATGGTTCCTGATAGGGAAATACTGGTAGTTGGAGGCATACTTTCACCCGGATAAATAAAATCAACTCCGTCACGAACATAGGAATCGTACTGAGAAACAATGCAATTACCTTCCCAACTCATGCTCGAAACCCTAAAGGTGCTGGTTGTATAGGCTGTTGTTACATATGCAACATGTCCATATGTTGGGTCGGCACCTGCAACGCCTGGCTGAAAAACAGCGACAGCCCCAACTTTAGCTGTTTTACCAACAACCAGACCAAAGTTTGGTGCATTGTCCCTCCACATATAAGCATCCCCTAGATATTGCGTAGAAATATCATCTCTTTTATAAGCCGCCCACCATGTACAATTTCCTCCACTACAAGGATAACGATTGGATTGATCGTCATGGTATCCACAACAGTCTTGCGTACCGAGGAGAGTCCTTATATCTGCAGATGGGAAGAATGGGGATATTGGTAATTCATCTTCTGTTTTAGGCGAATTGTCAAACTCGAATGTAGAAATCAAATTCATGAAATCTTGTTGGTGATTACCTCCGTCAAATCCAATATATTCTAAACAATAG
>CAYJLS010000145.1:0-10097 GCA_964371065.1 uncultured Anaerolineaceae bacterium
TTCTGAAGCAGATGGGGATTCGATGAAATGTGAACCATATTTGGGTGTCCTGATGGCCGCATGTTCTGGCACGTCGCGCGGCTTGGTGATCTTCGATAGCTCGGTGAGGGACTCGCGGGAGGGGTCGTGTTCGAGGAGGGGATAGGGCATGGGGAGAACTCTTTGGATTCGGATGAATATTGATTTGCTTCACTAATTCTACTGCGCCGAATTGACCTCGTCTACCAACAAAACGGTTCAGGGAAATTGGGGGTTTTCCAGAACCGTTTACTTTTCCGGCTTTGAAAGCGTTGCTTATCGGCGGCACATTTTTGGACTTTAGCGAACTTCAATTTGCAGAGATAAATCTGTTTCGACGGCTGACAATCGAGCGTTGTAAATCCCCACAATCTCTTTCAGGACGCTGAAAAAGTCCGTGTTTTGGTCGGTTGCCATTTCGATAATATTCATCGCGATAAAGCTTTCAATCGAGACAATTGTAAGTTGCTGATCAATTCCTTCATCTTGGGCAAGCACTCGCACTTTATTCTCTTGTTCACGCGGAATCAATAGAATTGGATGCAACCCAACTTTCAGGTTGTCGGCGCATTTCTGCAACACGTTTCTTGATGGCGCGGCGGTAACGTGATAAACCAGATTCGAAATTGTAAAGTCGCCCATTCTTTCGGTTTGTTTGTCGCCAGCATGAGCGGGATGGTTTGGAATATCGACGCCTTGAAAGCGCCTTGCCAGTTTTGCGCCAACAAGTTGTTGTTCGACAATTCCGCCTGAGCGTCCTTTTGCATTTTCAACGATCACATTTATCCATGTTGCAGGGGCCTGGCGTCTGTCAAGGTCTAGTTTTAGATTTTGGCGCTTTAGCCAATCATTGGCAAGATTACGTAAAATCTCAATGAGTTCGAGCAGTATTCTTTCTCGTTCTTTGGCCGTAAATCGTTTAAATTTGTCGCCCCATTCAAACATCTCAAAAAGTCTTTGTCCATCCTGGTGTCCTTGTCGGGTTGTAATTTCCTTCAAATAGCTGTTTGGTATTCCATGAGACTCAAGTATTCTGCCGAGACCGGAACGCGCTCCGCTTACTTCGCCGCCTTGTGAAATAACATCATCGCGAAGAACTGGGCAATTTCTGTTTAGCTGATCGAGCACGACAATACCCATCGCCACAGTGTTGCGCGAAATCTTGTTGTTTCGTGTGCATGATTCAAGCCATTCTGCGAATATTTCGTGGCTTTCCCTTTTTATTTTGTCCATTTTTCAACTCCTTCAAGCGAGACTTGAGCCTTGTTGTATCGGAAATGATCTCATGTTCCCAAATTCTGATTACCATCCAGCCATTGCCCTTCAATTGCTCGTTGTAAGATTTTGCCAATTCCATATTGCGGTTGATCTTTCTTTTCCAATATTTTCGATTTGTCGCAGGTAATTTTCGATGACATTGTGGGCAACCATGCCAAAAACAGCCATCAACAAATATTGCTATTTTCTGATTTGGAAAGGCTACATCTGGCTTGCCTGCAATATTTTGAACATTCTTTCTCCAATCGCTGATCCCCATCCCTGCAAGCATGGCGCAAAGTCGTTTTTCAAGCTTTGTGCCCTTGCTCTTGACGGCTTTCATGGTTTTGCGCCGGTCTTCAGGTTTGAGGTTGTCGCTCATTTTCCAGCAAAAAGAGTTGCGCAACAGGCGTCTCGCGCTGATATAGTGGCATCCCATTTTCAGCCAATGGATTCAAGACATGTTCGGCAATCCAGGATATTGCGGGCACACAAACCGCATCGCCAAACCCGGTGAGCGCCTGCACTCCGTTGACAGTGATTGGATACTCGTCGGGAACGCCTTGCAAGCGCGCATATTCTCTAGGCGTCATGGCGCGCATTTTAATGGCGCCGTTGCCTGCTCTAATCACGAATTGCTTGCCGCTGCCTCCTATTGCAGTGCGGAGACAGCCTGATAAATCATCGTCTCTAACTTCAGCCCGTTGTTGTCCATCGCGACGCCTGCGAAAGAATGTCCGATAAGATGGATGGCTGCCTTGTTTTAGCTGTTCCACTCTTTTACGATGCGTTTCTCCCATCATTTCCAAATGACGTTTAACCTCGACATCAGACCACCAGCGATTATCCGAATCGCTCATCGATTCAATTATTTCAGATAATCCTTTGGATTTGAGGGGCGGAGGTTCGGGAATTTCATTGTAGATCCATCGCAAGTCTTTGTTGGCAATTATGCTTCTTTTGAGTTGGTCCGAAAGTAGGGACTTGGGGCGCGTCAGAATCAGTTCGACAGTAGTGCGACCGACGGGATGCCTTGCGCCAACGAGAAAAACACGCAATCTGCTTTGAGGGGTGAATCGCAATGCGTTCAAAACAAAAACATCGCAGGCATATCCAAGTTCGTTAAGCGCCTGGACGGTTATCCTAAAATCGTTTCCCTTATTGGAATATAACCAGCCAGGCACATTTTCAATGAGAACAAACGGAGGCGCGGATTCTCCCTGCTTTTTGAGCAATTCGATGAACCCCCAAAATGCGCTTGAGTGATTTCCATTCATCATTCCGTTCATATTTCCTGCGAGTGATAGATCGATGCAAGGAAATGAACAGGTAGCCAGCGTGGTCGAAGGAATATTAGAAGCATCCAATTCGAAAATGTCGTCGACCACATAATCCGCTTCGGCGTCAGGAAAGAATGCCTTATACATCTCAAATTTCTTCGCGGAAATATCATTGGCAAAGACGACCTGCCAGCCGAATGGTTGAAGTCCCATTCTAACCAAGCCAATGCCTGCAAAATATTCAGCTACCGTCAAAGGAGAGAATAATCGTTCCACTACTGTATCCTTTATAGAATTGAAGACTCGTTACGTGTAAACATTGAAAAGCTTATCTGGATTATAGCACTCCCTCACTGCGCCGTATTCCCCCCATCCACCAGCAACAGATGACCCTTCACGCGCTAATCCCCCGCCAGGCTTTTCAATTCCTCGCGCACCACCCGCCGCAGGATCAATTCCAACGGTTCGTTCTGCCGCTGGATGTACTCGCGCAGGGCGTCGTTCATCATCGTTTGATAATTACCGCCGCCTTGTTCGGTCACGAACTGCCGAAACCATTCGATAATTTCGTTGTCCAATCGAATGGTGATGCGTGTCTTTCCGGGAGGGGTTGGGTCAATCGCTCCGCGTTTACCTTTACTAAAATCGTATTCTTTTTTCATCGTTGTTCCTCGTATTGACTGCATTCGCCTGCCGTGGCTTTGCGGGCGGAGATGATGCGAATGCTCTCGCCGCGCCAGGTAAAAACTACCACAAGGATTCTTCCAAATGCATCCGCGCCAATGGCTGCGAATCGCTCTTCGTCAGGATGGTCATCTTCCACAGTAAAGGCATGATTGTCTGCAAAGACGGCGCTGGCATCCGCGAAGGCGATCCCATGTTTTTGGCGATTGGTCCGCTCTTTGTTTTTATCCCATTGGTAGTCCATGGCGTTATTATATGCACAAACGTACACATCCGCAAGTGGTTTTGGAAAACTCACTGCGCCGTATTCCCCCCATCCACCAACAACAGATGACCCGTGACGAACGATGAATCGTCCGACGCCAAAAACAACACCGCCAGCGCGATCTCCTCGGGTTTGCCGAAGCGTCCCATCGGGATGTACGCGCTCGACTCGCGCATCGCCTCCTCCAGCGTCACGGGATCGGACTGCTCGAAGTAGCCTTGCGAAGCATCCAGCCACCTGTCCACGAACGTATCGCCGGGGCAGACGGCGTTCACGCGGATTCCGTCCCGCGCAAAATCGAGCGCCATCGCCTTCGTCATCATCCCCACCGCGCCCTTGCTCACCACATACGGGAACGCGTCCCGCCCCGCCACCACCGACCAGTCCGAACCGTTGTTGACGATGACGCCGCGTCCCTGTTTCTTCATCAGCGGCAACACCAGCTTACTCATGCGCCACACCGCCGTCACGTTGATCTCCAGCGTCTCGCGCCAAACGGACTCCTCCGTCGTCTCGGCCGTCCCGCTGGTGACGATGCCCGCGTTGTTGAACAGGATGTCAATGCGACCAAACTCGCGCAGGGCGACGTCCACCACCTTTTGACAATCCTCCGCCCGGGTGTGATCCGCTTCGACGAAGACGCAGCGCGCGCCCTTCTGCCTGCATTCCGCTTCGACGAGCGTCCCCAACCCGGCGCGTCGTCCCGTTATAACGAGACCCGCCCCCTCGTCCGCGAAAAGAAGCGAGGTCGCTTTTCCAATCCCCGATGTCGCGCCGGTGATGATGGCTGTCTTGCCGGTCAGTTTACCCATGTCAACTCCTGTAGAGCGAGATAGTATCTCGCTTTACGCGATTTCCTTGCGATAGAAGCGATAGCGTTTGTAAATCTGCGCGTCCATGTGATGCGCCAGCGGCCACGTGTCGGGATTCTCCTCGCCGGTCAGCGACAGGTCTGCCCATTGATAGCCGCGCGCCGCGGCGCGCTTTGCCATCTCGGCGAACATCAGGATGGCAACGCCCGTGTCCCAATATTCGGGCGGGACGACGATGCTCTTGATGGACAGGCACTTCGGCTTTTTGTTTTGATGGATGAGCGTCCGCAGGTAATCCCACGGATAGCGCAGGCCGTTGAGATGGATGAGCACCTCGTTGAAGTTTGGCACGCCGGGGAAAAAGCCCGCGGGCTGGCCGTCCACCTCGGCGAACAGGACCAGCTCGGGGTCAATGAGATCGAGCAATGGATTGATCATCGTCTCGATGTCGGTGCGCGTGTAGGGGAGGAAACCCGGTGCGTCCGCGAAATGCGCCAGGCCGCGGTTTTGCAGGTCAACGATGCGGTCAATCTCGGCATCCTTGTCATTGAAGTTTGCGCCGCGCACGCTGAAGTTGGGACTGCGCTGTCGGACTTTCTCTGCCAGCCGCAACACGCGCTGGACTTTGGGATCGTTCAGGTTGATGTCGATTGCGTAAGCCAGACCATCCTCGCCGAACTTGGTCAGGCCGAAGCGCTCGAAGAAGCCTTGATAACACGCGGGCTGGTGTCCGCACAACAGCGCGGGCGGACGGTCGCGGCCCTCGATGAGCAAGCCGCGCGAATCCTCGCGGTCGAGGTTGTACGGGCCGTAGAGCGCGGTCATCTGGTTGGAGCGCGCCCACTCCTCCGCTTTGGCAAAAAGCGCCTCGGCCACGGCGTAATCGTCCACGCACTCGAAGAAGCCGAACATGCACTCGGCATGGCCGAGACTGCGCGTGCCGTTGAAGTCCTCGGCCACGCAGATCGTCCCCGCGGGCTTTCCGTCCTTCCGGGCGAGGAAGAACTCGGCGCGTCCGTCGCGGAAGAAAAGTCCGCGCGCCGGGTCGGTGTTTTTGGCGCGATCCGCGAGCAGGGGAGGAACCCACAGCGGATCGCGCTTGTAGATTGTCCACGGGAAGGTGAGGAAGATGCGCTTCTCGCGCGCGTTGCGGACGGGCAGGATTTGGATGGAGGGCATGCGCGGCAAAACTTTATTCAAAGTCCGCGCCGCCGGTGTAACCGCACATCCCCACGCGCGGCGAGTTGACCACCGGCAGAAACATATCCGGGCCGCATTTGTGCCGGTGCGTATGCTCTTCGCACAGCCAAGCTTGCGGCCCTTCATAGATGCACTGGACGCAGACATGCGTGGCGGGTTTTTTGCATTTGTGGCAGGGAATGTTCAGCGAGTTGTTGCGCGCCAGAAGGAATAAATCTTTCGAGCGCCCCGGCATTTCCCCTTCCGCAATGACTTTGAGTGTCAGGTGGGTGGTGGTGCCAAAATCGTATTCGTGGTGGAATTTCAGGCCGGGTTTCAAAACGGAATCCAGGCGCGCCTTCATACTCTTCGTAGGGACGGGAGGGCCAAAAAAATCCTTCCACATGGCGTCCACCATGCCGGTATCCAGTTCGTAGCGGATGCCGTCAATGGTGAAGGCGCTCAAATGTCCGCAACATTCCAGCCAGACATCCCTGAGGAATTGATCCACGTACGCCAGGGTGGTCGAGGCCGGGACTTCGAAGTGGAGCCAGTATTCCGGGAGCTCTGTCCCTTCCGCCATCAGCCAGAGCGTTTTTTGCTGCTTTCCCCCCGCTTTCAGGACAACCTTTTCTGCGCGGCAGGCTTTGATGTGACGCATGATGACGGACTTGCTGAACGTCTCGCCGCAAAAATTACAAGTTCCTTCCGATATGAGTTTTGGCATTTCTTCCATCCTTTCATGAAAATTGGACAGGGCGGCGATCTCGGAGAGATAGGTCGGAAACCTGTCCTACGGTTCGATTATAGTCTTCCCGCCGCGCGTGCCCTTTCCAACACTTTCTGCGCGTTCTTGAGCAACGGCATGTCAATCATCTTGCCATCCAAAGCAAACGCGCCTTTGCCTTCTTTTTGACTGGTTTCGAACGACTCGACAATCCGCTTTGCGTGGGCGATTGCTTCGTCGCTGGGAGTGAATGCCGTTTGGACAGGTTCCACTTGCGCGGGGTGGATGATCTGTTTGCCCGAATATCCCAGCCGCGCGCCAAACTCCGCCTCGGTGCGGACAGTGTCCAAATTCTTGAAGTCGATTGTGACAATGTCAATCGCCTGTAGACTGAACGCCGCACACGCGACAATCACGGCCTGCCGCGCGTAAAGCAATTCGATCGCGTCTGACGTGCGCGTCGCGCCAACGCTGGCAGCAAAATCCTCGCCCCCGAAAATGATCCCATCCAATCGCGGGTGCGAGGCGATCTCTTTGAGATTCAGAATCCCTTTGGCAGTCTCCACCCCCACCAACATGCGGACCGAGTTGAGCGGCCAGCCATATTTCAATTCCGCGGCTTCGATGATCTTGCTTCCCCATTCGATCTGTTCGAGCGATTCGATCTTGGGGATCACAATCCCATCGGGACGATATGGAAGTACGGCTTCGATGTCATCTCTTTCCCAGCCCGACCCAACCGAATTGATGCGCGCCAATTTCTCGCTTTTGCCAAAGTCGAGTTCCTGCAAGGCTTTGGCAATCGCGGCGCGCGCCTCGGCTTTGCGGTTGATGGCTACGCCGTCTTCCATGTCCATGCAGATGCAATCCACGCCAAGGGTGCTGGACTTGGAAATTTTCTTCCAATCGTCGCCGGGCATGTAGAGGAGGGCGCGTCGCGAGTGCATGGTTATCCCTTTACCCGTGTCAATTTTGTCTCGGTGGCTTTGGCTTCCGCCCCATCGGGCATGATGTTGTAGGCGGTGATGGTCAGATGGTTTGCATCAACCAATTCCACTTCTGTGCGCCAGCCCCAATCGGGTCCGCCGGTGGGATCGGGATAACTGCCAAGCACAGAGAAACCTTTTTCGGTTGCCGCGCCGACGCAAAACATGATGGCCGTGTTGTTGTGGAAACTGTCCACCCAACTGGCCTCGTATTGTTCCAGCGTGGTGTTGTAGCCGAAGGTGAACATGCCATGTTGCGGCTCGCCCTCGATGGAACCTTGATAGAGATAAAGGGCGAAGCGTCCTTCGAGCAGAATCTGGATGGTTCCAACGACGGGAGATTCGTCCGCTAATTTACCCGGCTCCAGCCAGAGTTTGGAAGTGCCGCGCCAGTTGCCGGAGAGTTGGGCGAGAAAATGATGTGGACTACCTGCGAGTTTGGAGTTTTCGAAGTTCATATTTAATCCTGTATTCAATCAATCACGACCCGATGTGTAGTGGAACGCGCGTCGGGGGATTAATCCTATTATAAAGCGACAGCCCACCTTTCGGTGGGCGTTGGCTCGGAGACGATGCGTTACTTTTCCTGGCGCTGGAACTTCGTAATTTCGATCATAATGGACTGCAAGTCTGGTTCCTGGCTGTCAGTTACTTTGTCCGCGACATGTTTATGATGAGGAAATGTCTTGATTTTCTTGTGATGAGGCGCGTTGTCGTAACGAAAGATCAGTAAAAATTCTTTATCCATATACTGATAGCGGTATTTTACTTTTTCATCTTGTTCCGTATCCACTACCTCTATAAACTCAAACGAGTGCCCATTCTCAAATACAATTTTGCCGCTGATATACCCCTGGTGGTGATTGTAGACTTTGTGGGTAAGAGCGCGGGAACGGATGGAAGGGAACTCCCGTAGAACCTCCTCAATTTTGAGGAAGTATTCTTCGATCATCCTTCCAACCCCTGCAAGCGCGTTTTATTTTTCTCAAGCATTTCGCACATACCGGCCCAGAGGAGGAAATCTTCGCTGTCCTCCATCCGTCCCTGGTTGAACTTATTATAAAAACTGGCGCTGGACATCTTGTATTTTTCCTCATAGTTTTTCATATCCAGGCGTAGGTTGAGTATGGCGCGTCGGAACTCGGCTATCTGGTACGCGATAACATTTTGCGCGAAGGTCTCTTCGTCAGGCGAGAATTCCAGCACCTTTTTCAGGCGTTTGGCAGTCTTTGGGCGGACGTTCAAATTGAAGTTAAGCATGGGATCACTACTTTCCTGTTCAGTTCGATAATTGAGTATAGCACGGAACTTTTGTCTACAGCCTCATCTCGTACGCGTCTCGCAACGCATAGACCGAGTCCTGCCAGACGCGCCCGAAGCGGGCGGCGTCCACAACGGGCTTGCGGATCATTTTAAGGCATATATCCATTTGCTGGGGAGTTGAACTTGGCTTCCCATAAAGTTGCAGGGCATACTTGGAAAAGTCGCGCACCATGAAGTCGAAGATCTGGTCAACGGTGTCATCGTCCACTTGATAGAGACGGGCGTTTTCGAGGATCAATTGCCCGTAGACGACGAGCGTGAAGAGTTCGCCCAAAGCGAGGAGGAAGTCTGTGTCCTTTTGCTGGACCTCGTTCGGGGTCGCCGTTGCGAGGAAGGTTTTCAGCGTCTCGATCTGTTCGCGGAAGAGACGAATGTTCGGCAGATCGTACAGTCCGTAGGCCAGGTTGTAATCGTGGAATTGGATTTTGCCAAGTCCCTTGGCGGGTCCTTGCTGGAACAGGAAGTCATCGTTGGTTGCTTCACTGCGCGTGAGCACGGGCGGATACTCGCCGGGGAAGAAGAAATAATTCGCCATGAACTTGACGATCAGCGCAATGTTGACATGCACCGTGCCTTCCAGTTTGGGCAGGGCGCGGATGTCGCGCGCGGCCATCTCGAAGTACATGTCCTTCTCGAAGCCCTTGGCCGCGATCACGTCCCACAGCAGGTTGATGACTTCCTCGCCTTGTGTCGTCACCTTCATCTTGACGGTCGGGTTGTAGAGCAGGTAGCGACGGTCGTTGGGCGAGGCGGCGCGCATGTAGTCCGCGGCGCGCAGGGCGAAGAGTTTCATCGCCACGAGACGGGCGTACGCGTCGGTGAACATGCCGCGGACGTGCGGGAAGTCAGTGACCGCCATCCCGTACAAATGGCGACCCGCCGCGTGGTGGATGGCTTCGTAAAAGGCGTGGGTGCAGATCCCGATAGAAGCCCATCCGAGATTGTATTTGCCGATGTTGACCGTGTTCAGCGCCGCGTCCCAGGCGGCTTGACCGCGGTGCAGGATGTCCGCTTCGGTGACGGGGTAGTCGGTCAGCGCGAAGTTGGCGACGTAGGATTGGCTGTCGGTGACATTCTTGATCAGGTTGTAGTTGCGGTGACGGTAATCCGCCGCGAAGAAAACGTATTCGCCGCTATCGGCAAATTTGCCAAAGGTGGAAACCATCGGTGCGACGTTGCCGTTGCCAATGTAGTATTTTTCGCCGTTCGCCAGATAGGTTCCATCGGGTTGCGGGGTGAGCGTCATCCCAGTTGAGTAGATGTCCGCGCCGTGCTGGCGTTCGGAGAGACCGAAGGCAAAGACCTCGCCCTCGCTGAGGAGTTGCGCGGCTTTTTGTTTGAGCGCCTCGTTGGGACTCATCCAGATGGGTCCCAGCCCGAGGATGGACACCTGCCAGGTGTACCAATAGGCCAGCCCGTAGAAGCCGAGAATCTCGTTGAACTCACAGTTGCGCCACGTGTCCCAGCGCGCGTTTGCTCCGCCGTAGGGAGTGGGAGTCAGCAGGTTGGCAAAGAGTTTTTCTTTCTTTTGGAATTCGAGGAAGTCCGCGTACCAGACGCGCTTGT
>CAYJLS010000146.1:0-9928 GCA_964371065.1 uncultured Anaerolineaceae bacterium
AGGACAGCTTATCACAAATCGACAGTGTTCAAGTTATTTTTGAACAAACCCTTAGGGACGCGGATGAACGCGGATGAGATTTAATTTCACCGCGTTCATTTTATCTTGGCGGTTATAATCGCTGATATAGTGTTACTTTATGAAATCCAGAAAGATGTGAATCAGGTTTATTAGCGGTCTTGGTGATAGCAATGCGCCAACGAGAGTTACTAATGGAATTAGCCAACTTTTTGGCATGACCAACACGGCAGAAATCCTACCATTGCGAATTTGCAGTTTGAAGGATAGTGCTTTTTTAGTACGTTTGTTGTTTTTCATCGGAATTCTCCTTGATTGAAATCCGATGAGCGCTCATCTGCAACAACTTTACTATTGACAAAGGTATATGTCATGGACAAAGTTGTCCACAACCTAATTCCCCTAGAAGAACTGGAACGATTAAAACGCCTTCAAGATGAACTTGAAGGTCAAGAATTAACGTATTTAATTGAGCGAATACAAAAGCAATTTGAGTTGTCGGTAAATCAAGTAGCAGTTGCAGCAGGGATGGACGAATCTGCTTTACACAAAATACTCAAAGGGGAAAATCGCGAATTCAAAGCAGAACACGTAGACGCATTATTAGATTATCTTGAACAGCAAGGTAAATTGAATAATGTTTATGAATTGGCTGTCTGGAAACGTGCATTGCGGGTGTCTGCATATTTGCATTTTGATATTTACAAGTCAATTGAGCCGCGTTTACGGAAAATCAAGAACACCGTTAAGCGAGTCGAGGCTTTAAAAGCATATCTCCGTGAGCAATATCCTGCATTGGCTGAAACTTATGATAATACTGGTGGGACTTTCCCTGTTTTTGTGCCATTGTTTGATACTGTCGCGCGTGAGTTGAACAGGCGATTTATCAAACCAAAATCTTCTCAACTGAAAGTAAGCCACTCATTAGAAGCCGAGATAATGAAGGTGGATGATATAGAGTTTGTTCGAGTACCTGCGGGGAAGTTCTTGATGGGAAGTGATAGAAGTGATAGTTTTGAGTGGGAGAAGCCACAACACATCGTAGATATTAATTATGATTATTGGATAGCGCGTTACCCTGTGACAAATCAACAATACAATGTTTATGTCGAAGCCAGTGGGATAAACCATCCTGTTTTCGATTGGAAAAAGAAAAAGAATCACCCTGTTGTCTGTGTGAGTTGGAAAAATGCAATGAAGTATTGCCATTGGCTGGATAATTTGCAAAAGTACAGATTTCCTCCAGGACTAATATTTCGTTTGCCGACTGAAGCCGAATGGGAAAAGGCGGCACGCGGAGAGTCTGGTAATGAATGGCCTTGGGGTGATCAGTTTGATAAAAACAGATGTAATACAAGCGAAGGCGGCAAAGGCGGTACTACGCCTGTAGGATTGTATTCACCACAAGGCGATTCGCCATATGGTTGTACCGATATGGCTGGTAATGTTGAAGAATGGACACATAGCCAAAAGAAAAACTATCCGTATAAGTTTGATGATGGTAGAGAAGATTATTTCGTGGCTGGCACAAATGTGATTCGCGGTGGTAACTTTGCAAATACAGGGTATATTGCTCGTTGCGCATTCCGTGTTGGCGGTTACCACTTTGATCTTGTAGGTTTCCGTGTGGTGCTTGCTCCATTCTATCCTTCAATGACTCTTGCTAACTTTTACTATCACCATGGGAAATGAACTTTCACCGTTGATTTCTGATCACTATGGAATCTCACACACCCCAAAGAAATCTACATCTCTTTGTCACGCACTTCAATAGGTAGAAAGCGAAGTTCTTTGCTGATACGCTCTCATAAATCTGCTTCCGCAAGCACACCTATGGAGATTTCCCAATGACCGAATTCTTCCACTACGATGACCTAACCTGGCCTGAAGTTGCCGACCTTCCTCGCGATGTTCCCCTCGTCCTGCCGCTTGGTTCCTCGTTTGATTCCGAGAAAGTCGCCGCGCAACTGGGACATCCGCAACGGTTTGGCATTCTCCCGTCCATTCCCTTCGGCTGGCGCGGCGTATTCACGTCGAAGACGTTCGTTGGATAGCCCCGACGTTTGACGTCGGCGGCGGGGCGCGGGACGAGGATAACGCGCGTCGAACCAGAATTCCCCCAAGAGACGCGGCTCTTGCCGACCAACACACCGCGCGGCTGGATGGTTTCCCCGTTTCGATTCGCGTCCGCGCGGCGATGGGACTCGCACGGGGATGAATCACCCGTGCTAATCGTACAAAGTCCTTCGGACTGTTAGCGCGGCAGTGGACTGGCTGTCTGAAACCGCGATTAGCCACGCCCGAAGGCTGAAAAGTGTCAATAAGGCGGATCCTTATTGACACTTTTGCTTTATAATGCCAATAACGAACCATGAATCCACAAGAATTTACCTCACCTTCCGCTGGAAAAGCCATCCGAACCCCAAAAGGATATTGGGCGTTCCTGCCTGCCCCCTTGCCTCCTGAAATAAACTGGTCGCCCAACCTGGTTTCGCTGGTTGGTGAAGCGGAGCGCGCCCTGGCGGAACTTTCGTGGGTCGGGCAAAATTTCCCCGAACCGCACGTGATGGTGCGGGCGTTTATTCGCCAGGAGGCGGTCATGTCTTCGCGCATCGAGGGGACGCGCGCCTCGCTTGACGACGTGTATCAATACGAGGCAGATCAATTATCCTTTCTCGAACCGAACTCGGACGTGCGCGAGGTTCACAATTACGTCACCGCCCTGGATTACGGGATGACGCGGTTGGACTCCCTGCCTGTCAGCCTGCGGTTGATTCGGGAATTGCATCAACGCCTAACGGAGGGCGTGCGCGGCGATATCTGGACTCCAGGCGAGTTTCGCCAATCCCAGAATTGGATCGGCGCCGCGGGCAGTACGCTCGAAACGGCAGCGTATGTCCCACCGCCCGTCGAGGAAATGACCGCCGCGCTTGGTCAATTGGAACGCTTCATCCATGACCCATCCGACCTGCCGCATGTTGTGCGCGCAGGCTTGATCCACTATCAGTTCGAAGCCATCCATCCCTTCCTCGACGGCAACGGGCGCGTCGGACGATTGCTCATATCACTGCTCCTGTGTCAATGGAAATTGCTTCCCCAACCCTTGCTCTACCTGAGCGGTTTCTTCGAGAAAAATCGAAGCGAATATTACAACCTCCTGCTGGCAGTGAGTCAACGCGGAAGGTGGGAGGAGTGGCTGTCGTTTTTCCTGACGGGCATTCGCGATCAGTCCCGCGTCACAACGCGTTGCGTACAGGGCTTGCAGACTCTGCGCGCGAAATATTACGGACTGCACGCGGATAAGCGTGACGGCCTCCGCCTGAATAAACTTGTGGATTACCTGATCGGCAGTCCCATCGTGACAATCAAACAGATCGAAAACGGCCTCGGCCTGACCGATTACAAGATTGCCCAGCGATACGTTACAAAATTGCAGGATGAAGGCATCCTGAGGGAAATCACTGGAAAGACGCGTAATCGGCTGTTTCGGGCTGACGAGATACTACGGGTCATCGAAGCGACCTGAAATATTCCGTTCATTCAATCGCGCATACCAAAGAATCGAGTTTGGCAATGACCGACATTTTCCACTACGATGACCTGACCTGGCCTGAGGTGGCCGACCTCCCGCGCGACCTGCCTCTTATCCTCCCTCTCGGTTCATCCTTTGACCTTGAGCGGGTCGCCGTTCAACTGAGCCATCCCCAACGCCTCGGCATTCTCCCGTCCTTCCCCTTCGGCTGGCGCGGCAGTGGACTGGCTGTCCCCGAGTCACTTCTCGCGGTCTACATCGCGAATCTCCTCGATAGTCTCCGCGATGATGGCTTCACGCGCGTGTATGCGTTGACTCCGCAAGGCATTGACCTCGGCCTCGGCGAATCCGCTCTCCGACTCCCAATTACCAATTACCAATTACCAATCCCCTCCGACTCCGAGCGCGGCAAAGTCATCATCATTCCGATCGGTCACACCGAGCAACACGGATTTCACCTTCCCCTCTCGGTGGACACGATCATCATCGAAGCGATTGCGAACGGCACAACGGCAAAAGTCCCCGAACAAGCCTACACCCTGCCCGTCATGCCGTATGGCGTCAGCACGCACCGTCCCTCCTTTGCCGCGACGATGAACGCGGGCGGACGCGCCTTCGAAGATTTCTGGCTCGGTATCATTGACGTGCTCGCGGCGTGCGGCTTCGACCGCTTCTACTTCATGAGCGGACACGGCGGCAACATGTCGTTCCTAGTCAACATCGTCAAGTACGCGGGTGAGCGTCACCGACGGATCTTCTGCGCCACCGCTTTCCTCCACACCGCAGGCAAGATTGGTTCCGCCGCGCTGGATAAATATCGCACCTCGCCCATCGGTGGGATGGGTCACGCCTGCGAATTGGAGACTTCCTACCTGCTGCACCTGCGCCCCGACCTGTGTCACATGGAGCGCGTGGTGGACGAGACCGACTTCATCTCCACGCCCGATTACTACATGGACTGGATCGAGGGCGGCAGTCTCATCGCCAACCCGCCCTGGGACGATGACACGAAGACCGGCGCGTACGGCGCGGGTAGTCACGCCACCGCGGAGAAGGGACGTCTCTGGCTGGAGGTCGCAATCGCCGAGAAGGTCGGTCACGTGGCCGAGATCCACGAACAGCACCGTCGCCGGGAGGAGAGGAGGAAGGCGGGGTATGGGTTGTGGGGGAAGAAGTAGCGTCCGTCATTGCGAGACGGTGCTCTTCCGTCGAAGCAATCTCCTCATCGACTGGGGGATTGCTTCGCTCGCTGGGGAACGCTCGCTCGCAATGACGAACCCGAAGGGTATAATCGCCGCATGTCCAACAATCCCTTCCACCATCCCATCGAAGTCCGCTATGGCGACCTCGACCCGCAGGGTCACCTCAACAACGCCAAGTACCTGACCTATTTCGAGCAGGGGCGCATTTACTACCTCCGTCATCTCGGCCTGTTCACCGAGGGACAGTCCTTCATGGATATTGGCATCATCCTCGCGGATGTCCACATCACGTTCAAGAAACCCGTCGAGTGGGGCATGCCCGTCAAAGTCGGCGTGCGGACGATGAAGATCGGCAACAAATCCATGACCGTGGAGCAGACCGTCGTCCACGCGGAGACTGAGGAGGTTTTTGCGGTTGGCGAGGTGGTGCTTGTCACGTATGATTATTATGCGGGGAAGTCTATTCCGATTCCGCAGGAATGGCGGGAGAGGATTTCCACATTTGAGGACTCAATAAAATAGTGTGGACTTGATAACATATGTACGTTTCTAGATTATGCCGATGTGTCGAATTGGCATGCACGAATCACACAAAAGGAGTGAGTATGAACAAGAATCAAGAGAATTGGGTAGTCGTTGAAGTTAGAAGTGGCATACCAGTTTCAGTTAAACTTTTTTCCGATCAGGAAAGTGCAAAGACATTCGAGAAAAAATTGCGCTCACAATTAAATTTGGAAAGCGATGAAACTGGTTTATTTAGTGTAGACGTTACTATTAATGGGGTTGAGGTTCACTTATGAAATTCGATGCCGCTCTACCTATCATCCCACTGAAAGACGTGCCCGCGATTGCCAAAGCCGCGGAAGAGATCGGCTTCGACGCGCTGTGGACTCAGGAAACGCAACACGATCCGTTCCTGCCCTGCGCGTTGATCGCGGAACATACGCAAAAACTAAATTTTGGCACGGCTATCGCGGTCTCGTTTGCGCGCTCGCCTGCCACCCTCGCCTACACTGCCTGGGACCTGGCCGCGCAGTCGGGCGGACGCTTCATCCTCGGCCTCGGCACGCAAGTCAAGGCTCACATCGAGCGGCGGTTTGGGATGTCGTGGCCGGAGTCGCCGGTTGGCAAATTGCGTGAGCAGATTCTGGCGATCCGCGCTTTTTGGGATTGCTGGCAAAACGGGACAAAACTCAACTTTCGCGGCGAATATTACAAGATCACATTGATGTCGCCGTTCTTCAATCCCGGTCCCCTGCCCCCCTCTCCTGTAATCGGGAGAGGGGCCGGGGGTGAGGGCCTGATCCCCATCTACATTGCGGGCGTCAACACGGGACTGGCGCACCTGGCGGGCGAACTGTGCGAGGGATTCCACGCGCACCCGTTCCACAGTGTTCGATATTTGCGCGATGTGATTCTTCCAGCGATACAGGAGGGGACAAACCACGGAAAACGGAACACGCAACACGTAACAGTTTCCGTCACCGCCTTCGTCGCGACCTCTCCCGAAGAGGAAGGCTTCGCCCGAATGCAGATCGCGTTCTACGCCTCAACGCCCTCCTACCGCGCCGTCATGGACTTGCACGGCTGGGGTGACGTTGCTGAGAAGTTGTCAGGCTTCGCGTCGAAGGGCGAGTGGGCCGAGATGCCGATGCTCATCACCGATGAGATGTTGAACGAGTTCTGCCTGCGGACCACAACCGAGAATCTGGCTTCCGATTTGAAGAAGCGCTACAAAGGTCTCGCCGACCGGCTGACTCTGTACAGTCCCTTCGTGCCGGGGGAGAAGGATGCGTGGTGGAAGGAATTGGCGGCGGAATTTTCGTGATATACTCCGAAAGTATGACTTTCATGAAAGTATGACTTTCGGAGGCAGCGATGAATATATCGGTTCGAGTTCAGGAAAAAGGCCAAATCACCCTCCCCACACAATTCCGCAAAAAAATGAACCTGCGGAAAGGGGATTTGGTCACGTTTGTTGAAACCAAAGATGGCGTTTTGATTAAGTCCGCCAAGGTGCTGCTTACCGAATCGCTTGATGAAATTGGCGAGGCGCTAAGGGCAGAAGGAATCACTCTTGAACAATGGATCGAGCGCGGGCGTGAAATTCGCGGTAAATTGCTTGAGGAAATGTATGGATTGAAAGACGAATCATGACGCCGCGCGTTTTCATCGATTCCAGCGTCTTGTTTTCTGCCGCAAATTCCGAAACTGGGCATTCGCGCGATCTGCTTGTGATGGGTGTAGACCAGGAAATCACCATTGTAATCAGCCTGTACGTTCTTGAGGAAACGATTCGCAATCTGGCGCAGTTGAAGCATCCGCCGCTCATGGAATTTAACGAAAGACTCGCCAAGGCAAATCCTGAATACAAAGACGCGGACAAGCCGTCGGTTTTGAAGGCGGCACAACTGATTGTTCTCAAAGACGCCCCTATCGTTGCCGCCGCAAAAATTGCCAAAGTGGATATGCTTGTTTCCCTCGACCGTAAACTCATTCTTGGTAAACCCGAACTCGAAACTTACATCAACGCGCCCATCCTGACACCTGCTGAAGCATTCCAGAGGTTGAAGTTCGCCAAATAGAGGTTTTGTTGAGAAGTTCATGGAACTCCTTGAATTTTGACAAAAACAAGGAGTTGACAATCGCCCGTCTCATCCTCCGCTAATTTCCCCTTTTGAATCGGGATATAATGAGCGCGCCTCACGGCGTGTTTCTTTTTGTACTTGGAGAAAAATGGCAAACACCTCTGCACTTGCTGGTTTGATTTTCTTCCTCGCCTTCGCGGGGATGATCCTTGTCCATGAATTTGGGCATTTTATCGTCGCGCGCTGGTTCGGCATCGAAGTCGAGGAATTCGGCTTCGGCCTGCCGCCGCGCATCCTGCGCTTGTGGCGACCCAAAGGTTCCTTGACCGTTGGACGCCACCAAATCGAAATCCCGCGCAACTTCGACCTGCCCTTCGATCCACAGGAGGGACTGGATCATGGCGTGGATGTGACCGCGCGCCGCGTGGACGGGAAACTGATTCTCGACTCCATCCGCCTGGCCGCCACCGAAGATGGGCAATACCGTCCAACACAGGTGGAACCCGTCGAAAGCACAGACGGTAAAATGACTTTCGACGGCATCCTGAAACAGGTTTTGCAAGGCACCGAAGTCACGCTCAACTGGCTGCCCATCGGCGGCTTCGTCCGCCCGAAAGGCGAGAACGATCCCAACGTTCAGGGCGGACTCGCCGCCGCGAATGCCTGGAAGCGGCTGGGCGTCCTCTTCGCCGGTCCGACCATGAACCTGCTGACCGGCCTGCTCGTCTTCCTCTTCCTCGTCCGCGTGGACGGGTATCACGATATGAGCCGCGTCCAACTGGCCGAGATCGCGCCCAACTCGCCCGCCGAAGCCGCAGGCATGAAAGTCGGCGACGTGGTGAGGCAGGCCGCGGGCCAGCCCGTCACCGATTTCGCCTCCCTGAGCGGCATCGTCAACGCGCATCTCGACCAGCCCGTGGAATTTGTCCTCCAGCGCGGCGGGGAGACCCTCACCGTCACCGCCACGCCGCGCAGTCAGCCGCCCGAAGGCCAGGGCGCGGTCGGCATCCGTATGAGCGAATTTGTCATGCCCGTTGAAACCTGGGGCGATACCTTTCGCTATGGGGCGGTCAGCGTCTACGATCAGGCGCGCGCCCTGGTCCTGCTCCCCGCCAAATTGTTGCGCGGCAGTTCATCTCCTGAGGAAGGCCGCTTTATCGGCATGAAGGGCATCTACGATATTTTCAACCTGACGGTCAGTACGGACGTGCAAAGCCGCGAACCGCTCGCCTCCGCCCAACCGCAGGCGCCCACCTTCAGCACCCTCTACCTGATCGCCACGCTCACCATCAGCATCGGCCTGATCAACCTGTTCCCCTTCCCGGCCCTCGACGGCGGGCGCATCATCTTTGCCATTCCAGAGATCATCTTCCGCCGCCGCGTCCCGCACCAGTTCGAGAACGCCGTCCACGCCGCGGGCATGATCCTCCTGCTCCTGCTCATGCTCTACATCAACGTGATGGACTTCGTCAACCCGCTCGTGATTCCCACTCCATGACCAAGATCACTTTCCAATCCGTGATGGACGCCCTGCTTAAAGAGGGCAAGCCCTTCCCGAAAAAATATCTGTCCTTTTTTTCGGACATGCATCCCGCTTCGCTCGAACATTTGCTGGACGACTGGCCGCGCATCTCCCTGACCAGCAAGCGCATCCTGCTCGACGAGCTGACAGCCCTGCTCGACGAGGACACCACCGTCTGCTTCGACGACTTCGCGCGCGCCTTGCTGGCCGATCCCGACGCGCCCGTGCGCGCGCGGGCCATGCGCCTGCTGGCCGAGTGCGATGATGAGAAACTTATCCCCGCCTACGAAAAGATACTCGCCAGCGACCCGAACCCCGAAGTGCGCGCCGCGGCCGCGGACGCGTTCAACCTGTTCGTGGAACTGGGCGAATTGGAGGGGATTCCCGAAGCCGCGCATCGCCGCGTCGAGGACGCGCTCCTGGCCGCATCGCGCGATGACAGCGCCGAGGTCCGCCGCCGCGCGCTCGAATCGCTGGGCTATTCCTCGCGCGAGGAAGTCCATCCGTTGATCGAAGCCGCCATTGCCCGCACAGACCCCGATTGGCAGGCCAGCGCGTTGATCGCCATGGGACGTTCCAGCGACGACGAGCGCTGGTCGGAACCCATTGTCCGCATGATGTTGAGCGAGGAGGAGGACGTCCGCCTCGAGGCCGTCAAAGCCGCGGGCGAACTGGCGCTTCCCGCCGCGCGCCTCCCGCTCCTGAATATACTCGATGAGGAAGAGGATGCCTCGGTTTTATCCGCCGTCATCTGGTCTCTGTCGCAAGTTGGCGGCGAGGATGTGCGCGTCTACCTTCAGAACCTGCTTGACAAGACCGAGAACGATGATGCGATTGCATTCATCGAAGACGCCCTCGACAACCTGTCCTTCACGGAAGGCAACGATCGCTTCGACTTCCTCGCCGTAGACCCCGATGAGGATCTGGTCGAATTGGATGAATTGGAAGAAGACGAGGATGAGGAAGAAAAGCCCGCCTCGAAAAAAGCCGCAAAAAGCGGGAAGAAGAAGTTATCCACGTAGTGACGAATTCATTCGTTCCAGACGACTAAAGTTGTCACTACGTA
>CAYJLS010000147.1:0-9819 GCA_964371065.1 uncultured Anaerolineaceae bacterium
AGGTAGCCCGCCGTGTCATCCCATCATTCTAAAAATGGCCAAAGTCCAGTAGATAACTGGTTACTGATTACTATGAACTTCTTCGGCATCCTCATCGGCATTGTTACCCTCATCATCATCGGACTCGGCTTCCCGCTCGTCATTCGCGGCGAGCGGCTCTTCGGTTATGTTTGCTGGCCTTACATGATGAGCATTGGCTTCCTCGTCATCGCCGCCTCCCTATTCATTCCAAATGACTGGCTGTGTGTGATCGTCGCTGTCATCGGCGCAACATTTGTTTGGGGAAGTACCGAATTGAAAGAGCAAGCCGTCCGCGCAGAAATTGGCTGGTTCCCCTTCAATGCGAACAAAGTCAAAGTCCCATTTGCGGATGCGATTAGAAAGTGGAAGGCTCCTCACTTATGAAATTAACAATCATCGGCGGCGGAATAGCAGGTCTTTCCGCCGCATATTACGCAATGAAAAATATCCCTGACGCAACTGTCACGGTCATCGAATCCGATTCGCGTTGGGGTGGCAAGATCACCACTGACCGTGTCTCTTTCAACGACGGGCAATTCATCATCGAAGGCGGACCCGATACCTTCCTCGCCACCAAACCCTGGGGCGTGGCGTTGTGCAAAGAACTCGGACTCGGCGAACGCTTGTACGGCACGAATCCAAACAAGAAAAACACCTACGTTCTAAGTCGCAATCGCCTCCTGCCCCTACCCGATGGCCTCGCCCTGATGATTCCCACCAACATCGAAGCCATCCTCAAGTCGCGGCTTGTGTCGTGGTTTGGCAAGGCACGCATGGGGCTCGACTTTCTCCTCCCTCCTCACCGTCTCAATGGCGACGAATCTCTCGGCACGTTTGTCAGCCGTCGGCTGGGGCGCGAGGCATATGAGAATCTCATCGAGCCGCTCATGTCTGGCATCTACGCGGGCGATGGCGACGCGCTCAGTCTTGCATCCACGTTCCCCTATCTCCGCGATCTTGAGATCAAATATGGAAGTCTTGCACGCGGCGCGTTGCAAATGCGAAAGCAATCCAATGGAAAAGCCGTTCAAGGTTCGCGCTCCGCATTTCTTACACCGACAACGGGTCTCGCGGAGATTGTTGAGGCGTTAGTCGAAAGTCTAAGGTCGAAAGTCAATATGCGACTCAATATGCGCGTCACCCGTATCACCCGCTCTTCAACTTCCGACCTTCGACCTTTGACCTTAGACCTGGAACTTGAAAACGGCGAAACCCTGACCTCTGATGGAATCATCCTCGCCACCCCAGCCTACATCAGTGGAACTCTGCTCGCCTCTTTCGACCCCGAACTTGCTTCTGACTTACAAAGCATTCCCTATGCCTCGACCGCTACCGTCTCCCTCGCCTACCGACAGAGTGACCTGACCCGCGAGTTGGACGGTTATGGTTACGTCATCCCGCGCCGCGAAGGATGCAAAGTCCTCGCCTGCACATGGACCTCCACAAAATTTCCGCACCGCGCGCCAGATGGTTACGCACTCATTCGCGTTTTCGTCGGCAGGGCAGGACAAGATATTCCGTGGAACGAAAATGATCTGCTTGCATTGGCAAAGGAAGAATTGAATCTAACTTTAGGAATTACTGCCGAACCGATTCTCTCCCGCGTCTTCATGTGGGACAAAGCCATGCCGCAATACAACCTCGGTCATCCTGAAATACTCAAACGCATTGATGCCGCGCTCGAAAAACATCCTGGTCTCGCACTGGCAGGCAACGGCTATCGCGGCATCGGCATCCCTGACTGCATCCATTCGGGAGAATTGGCTGTAAAAAAGATAGTGGTGAGCAGAGGAGTAGAGAATAGTCTCTCTCTGACACCCACTACCCTCTGATTATCTTCTCACTACTATCGAGGTATCCATGAACATCACCAAATCCATTTCCCTCTTTCAAGAAGCGCAGACTTTGTTCCCTGGCGGTGTGAACTCGCCAGTACGCGCCTTCCGCGCGGTGGGCGGACAACCGCTCTTCATCGAACGCGGCGAAGGGCCGTATCTCTTCGACGTGGACGGAAACCGCTACATTGACTACGTTCTCTCGTGGGGGCCGCTCATCACGGGGCACGCGCATCCTGATATTGTGAGAGCCATTCAAGAAGCCGCGCTCAAGGGGACATCCTACGGTGCGCCGAGCCCGCTGGAGTTGGAATTGGCGAAGAGCATCATGGAGTTCATGCCCAATATCGAGATGATTCGTTTTGTCAACTCGGGGACGGAAGCGACCATGTCCGCACTTCGCCTGGCGCGCGCGTACACCAAGCGCGATAAGATCATCAAATTCGATGGCTGTTATCACGGTCATGCCGATATGCTGTTGGTGCAGGCGGGTTCGGGCGTGGCAACGTTGGGTCTACCCGATTCCCCTGGCGTGCCAAGTGCCGTCGCGTCGGATACGCTGGTTGCCAATTACAACGACCTTGATTCTGTTGATGCGTTGTTTAAAAAATATCCTGACCAAATTGCAGGTATCATCGTCGAGCCTGTGGCTGGGAATATGGGGGTTGTCCCACCGCAGTCTGGATTCCTCGAAGGCTTGCGGAGCATCACCGAGCGCGAAGGTGCGATTTTGATTTTCGATGAAGTGATGACGGGCTTCCGTGTTCACAGGGGTGGCGCGCAGACGTTGTACAACATCAAGCCCGATCTCACCACGTTGGGCAAGGTCATCGGCGGCGGACTTCCCGTTGGCGCATATGGTGGCAAGAAAGAGATCATGCAAATGGTTGCGCCTGCGGGTCCGATGTATCAGGCGGGGACACTATCAGGCAATCCGCTGGCGATGAGCGCGGGGATCGCGGCGTTGAGTCTGATTCAGGGTGAGGAATGTTGGGAGAAACTGGAACAAGCCGCAGTTAAGTTGGAAACGGGCGTTTTATTCGCATCGAAACAGGCAGGGATTCCTATCCAGCAGACGCGGGTTGGCACGATGTTCACGAACTTCTTTAGCGAAATAAAACCCGTTGATTGGAACACAGTCAAGGCGGCGGATAAGGTTCAGTTCGGGAAATTCTTCCAGAAGATGTTGTCAAATGGCGTGTATCTCGCGCCGTCGCAATTCGAGGCAGGGTTTATTTCTACGATGCACACGGACGATGTGATCGACGCGACGATTACCGCGGCGACGGAGGCTTTTCACATATGGTAACCAAAGTTGGGACAGGCACTTCTGCTTTAACGCGCTATCGTTTGGGCGCGGCGTTGATCTGGCTGGGCGTGCTGGTTTGGGCTCCGTTCATCGCTTTGCGGATCGCGGGAGAAAAACCTTCGCTCTTTTTGTTTCTACCTTTTCATTTGATGGGCGTCGTTGGTGGATCGCGCATGCGTTCGCTGGCTCGCAGGGAATTGGGACTCGCCGCCCCGAAAAAGAACGCGTTGCGTACAGCAGGCCACAACCTGATCTTTCTCGGTATCCTGGTGTGGTTGCCCTATTTCTATTTGAAGTTACTCACTGGTCAGCCAGTGGATGTAATGAATTTTCTACCGTATCACCTCACTGGCGTGTTGGGCGGAATCGCGTTATTGGCAATAAGTTACTTGATTTCCCGGAAGAGAGAGACATGATCTTAATATCATTCTTTCACCTTTGACCATATTGAAAAACGTTCGATTGTCCATGTCTGCCCCTGCGTATGATAACTCCGTCAAGCCCTGTACCTACGCGGACTTGGCGGAAAGTGAAAATATTCAACAGCCTCATCTGGCAGAGGCATTACAGTACCGGCCAAAAATATTGACATCTTCCTGATAATCGTTGAGCTTGGGGGAATGACCGACAACCGACACCACCCAAACACCCCTACCCTCTTTTTACTATCATCCCGGCTGGCAGAACCTTCTGCCAGCCGATTTTCATTTCAAAAAGGAGTTGCATATGTTCAAACAATTGAAGCGTTTCGTGTACGAGCAGGACGGCCAGGACTTCGCCGAGTATGCCTTGATCCTGGGCGCCATCGGCGTGGTGGCGATTGCCGTGATCGCCCGCTATCGCAACGAACTGCAGGCTGCCTTCGAATCCGGGATCCGGGCATTGCAGGCCGCGCGAGGCGGATAGATGCCCCGCCTCAAGGAAAAGGGGCAGGCGATGGCCGAGTTCGCCCTGATGATCCCGGTGCTGATCCTGCTCCTGTTCGGCATGACCTTCGCGGCCTTCTACGCCTTTCGCGCCTCAGCCGTGGACTGGGGCCTGTTCATCACCGGCGTTGCCAGCGGGTCGTACAACACCCCGGCCACCAGGCAGGCCAGCCAGTCCGAACTGTGGCCGGACCTGCGCGACCGGATCGGAACCGGCCAAAGCGGGCCGCGCCAGGTGCGTTCGGTTATTTCGGTTGAAGATTCACAAAACTGGGTCTTTGGCATTCACCTGGTCGAAGCCCAGCGCGCCTCCGCCTATTTCCGATTGTGGCGCTTCTATCCCGGACCGCCCGCGGGAGTCATCGAATGAAAAACACGGAACGCGGCCAGGCCATGGCCGAGACGGCTCTGTTCGCGACGCTGGCCATCCTGATGGCCTTCGGCCTGCTGGCATGGATTCCCTCACACCGCGCCCGCACCGCCGCGACGGCCGCGGCCTATGCCTGCGCCCAGTTTTTGTCGCAGTCACCCGACCCGGCGCGCGCCCAAAACAACGCAGTGAGTGTTGCCTGGAAGACGCTGAATGCGGACTGGTCTGCCACAGCCGGTGTGCAGTATCGGATCACTGTCCAGCCGCCAAGCGGGGCAGGCGAACCCGGACGCTGTGAGGTTGCGTTCCGGGCTCCGACTCTTTTCAACCGCCTGTTGGGATTGAGCCAGGGTACCTGGAGCAGTGAATGGTTCATCTCGCGCTCCGAAACCTGGAAGGCCAGGTGGCGATGAAACCTTGCCCTGAGCCTGTCGAAGGGTCACGAGGCGAACGCGGCCAGTCCATCCTGCTATTCGCCATCCTGATGCCGCTCATGTCTGTGTTCCTGCTGGGCATCCTGGACTACATGGTCACCAATGCGCGCCTGATGGAAGCCGTGGCGGCCGCCGACCTGGCCGCGCATGCCGGGGCGCAGGAGATCGCGGTCCTGCCGGATGGCACGATCACCGCCACGCGCGGCGGGGATGAAATTGCGGCCTGGTATTTCCAAGCCCAGCGGCCCGCATACGCCCAACTTGTTTTCGTATCCTGCGGGCGCCATCAGGGAAGGCCCGCCTGCCTGGTGACGGCCGAAGTCCGCTCGGCAGGCATTCTAATCCCCACCCGCTGGGTGAGGCTGCGCGCCATTGGTTATCTGGCGCACGGCGTCACCCGCGGCGATCAATGAAAACATGGAGAGAAACTTGAAACACTTGTGGAAAACCATCCTGGATGGACTGACCTTCAAAGACCTGGCCGGGCGCAGACAGCCGCGCGGCTATGCCGTCATCACGGGGATCATGCTCTTGATCCTCGCCTTTGTGGCCGGGCTGGCGCTGGTCAATCGTGTGCTCTTGATGAACACCGTGCAGGCGGAGCCGCGGCCGGTGGAAGGGACGGATGTCGCGACCCCCAGCGCGCCTGTCCTGTCTGCCGCGCCGACCGCCATCCCCTGCCCGGTCAATGCGGACGAGTGGAGTCTGAGCGATGTGGTCATCAAGCAGAACTATAAGGTGATCCAGCCCGGTTGTGTGTACGACGGCCTGGCGCATACCATCGCCTGGGCGCTGGCCGTGCGCAACGGGTACAGCCGCGAGCAGGCGCGGCAGTTGCTGGGCTTCAGCGAACTGCCCATGCGCCAGATGGACCAGGTCAAGATCATGACCGACACCAAAGGCCCGCAGGATGTGGCCGTCAGTTTCATCCCGCCCACCCTGGAATTCACCGAATGGCGCGTGAATGACAATGGCGGCCCCGCCGTGGCATACGGCCTGCGCGGCTGTTTCCGCACCTCGAATGTAGTCGGTAATAAGGTCGAGATCTGGGGCGGGGACTATCCCGTGATCTGTGTGGTGGTGGAGGATGCCGAGAACACCCGCATCGTCTACAACCTCGGCGCACACTACTACACCGCGCCGGCCATCCCGACGCGTTCCTTCCTATTGTTCGGTTACGTCGGGGACGGCTACTGGGTCTGGCTGGGCACGCAGATGAACCCGACAAGCACCATCCACGACTTTGACAAGATGGCAGGTGAACGCCGGACGGTGGCGGCCCTGTTCGACTCCCAGCCCTGGGACATCCTGTGGCTGGAACAGCGCTATGGGCTGGGCGCGCAGTCCCTGCCGGAAGGCTGGCGGGATTTCACCGATCCGAACGAACAACAGATCATCGTGCAGGGCTTGATTCCCGGCTTGGGGATCGGTGAGCCATGAAGCGCGTCCTCTTGTTTGGGCCGTTACTGCTCCTGGCGCTTCTGCAAACTGCCCCGGTTCAGGCGCAAACCATCCCCATCTGCCACTTTCAGCCGGATGGCAGTCTCGTCTGCACGCTGGGCGGCGGCGGTGGAGGAGGCGGTGGCGGGGGAGGCGGCGGAGGCGACTGCACCCCGGGCCAGCACATGGTCTATCAGCTGACCGGTTACGATCCCGTCACCGAGACCTGTTCGGCGGTGCCTGTAATCGTGGACAACTGCAGCGGGCAGATCATCGAGGCGGCCGGGGACCCGGTGGAAGGGATCCCCTGCGCATTTGAACAGCCCGCCGCACAGAATCCATGCGAAATCCTGACCGCGGGCGCGGGCGGTTTCACCTGCGAAGCGACCGATTGGAATCTGCAGGCGCGTGTTTCCTTCCCGGAAATTAACCTGGATGTGCGCCCCTATCCGGTGACCTTGGTGCGCTGGCCGACTGCCCTGCGTAACGGCGGCCTGCCAACCGCCTCGGGCATGGACGGTCTGGCCTACCTGTCGTATGGCGGAGGTTCCCCGGGCGATCCGCACGTGGGCGACTGGCGCGACCTGCGCCTGACCCTGTCCCTGCGGCCAGCCGGAAACATGTCCGTGTCCCTGCCGCAGATCGGCAACCTAGATTTGCCGGACCAGGGCGCCACCGGCGCTCCCCGGCTGATCCAGTGGCAGGTGCCCTCCCATCCGGCGGTGGGTGGTGGGCCGCTGGCCGGCAACATCCGCGGCCTGGATGAACTGCCCGCCGACATCCCGGTCTTCGTTGGGAATGGACGCGCGCCCTACCGCCTGTTCTGGGAGTTTCGCTATGAAGCCTACCAACCCATCCGCGAGTGCCTGCCCGGCCCGGACCGTAGTGGGCGCTACAACTGCGACCATGACACCGGCCACAAGGAGATTGTCGGCTACGAATGGAAGCGGCAGGCCAGCGGCGGCGAGATTTCCCCGACCGACGTGCAGAATCTTCCCGCCTCCCTGATGGCCGACCTGAACGGCGATGGCACGCCGGATGCCTACTGGGACAACAACCTGACCCTGCGCCGCATGGACAACAACAACCGAGTGGATAACCCGCGCTACCAGCGTTCCTGGAACTGGGGCGGAATCATCTACTGGGCTGTGCGGGAGGGACAGGGCCAGATCGGATGGCCGGGGCAGTGATCTCAACACAGCAACTGCACGGGAGCTTGCAGTGATTTGCATGGATCGAGCACCGTTCGCATCGCCCGATCCAGCAGGGAGCAATATCGAGTAGTGTCGAGCCTCCTGGGGTCCAGCGCCTCTCCCAGTTCCCAGGCCTGGACCCCGGGAGAGCCGCGTGTGAACAGGAAGCGCATCGCCTGGCCGGGGGCAACCGGACGACCGGCGGCTTGTAACTGAAGTGCGGCGCGCGCTGCCGGGGAGGGTGACTTGTATCCCTCCAACTCCCGGCTCAGCTTCTGTGTCACCACCAGTTCATTCAGATGCACGCGGCCGCCTTTCAAATCCCGCTTGGCGCGCGCCACCAGGTTCAAAACATCCGGCAGGCATTTTGCTAATTCCTGCGGTGTATCCGCCTGCGCCAGCAGATCCAATACGGCCAATTGGATCTTTCGCACCCACAAGGTGGTATCACGCCGGCGCAACTCGATCCCGCGAAATTTCAAAGTCCCATCTTCGAAGGCGCCGAAATATTGATTGGGCACTGGCACGCGCGCATCCCTTTTGGAGGACAGGAAGGCCAGCCATTTGTAGACACCTTCCAGCGCGATGGGGATGCCTGTCTGATTTAGGATGGCATCCAAAAGGGGAGTGAAATCCGAAGTCCGTTGAAAGCCAGCCTGCTGGACAAACAGGCAGTCCACGTACATGTGCAGGACGGTGAAGCCCATTTCCTCCGCGACTTCCTTGGCCTGCAACATCAACTCACGGCTGGTGGCGGTCACGGCTTCATGCGACTCAATCTTTCCGAAGCGGGCATTCTTGTATCCCAGATAGCCAAAGCAAACCACCAGTAACCACTTGAGCGCCGCGGCGCGCGCCTTGAGAATCTCCACGCGGCAGTCGCGCGGGTTGAGTTCCGAAAGAATTTTCTTGAGCCTCAAACGTTTTTCAACCAGCGGTCGCAGGGTGATGGGAACCAATCCCTCCGGCGCATTTTCCACTCCCACGGTTTCCGGTGAGATATTGTGCTTCACCATAATGGCCGGATACATGGAGGAGAAATCAATCTGCGCTACGTGATGGTGCAACCCGATGATGGGCTGGTAGATCAATCCACCGTGATCGGCGCGGATCAGTTCGGCCAGTGTTTTCGTTTCCTCCACCTGCTGTTTTTGAACGGGAACCATCACTTCCATGCGCAGAGCCGTGAGCATCTGCATGGCGGTGATGCCCGCACCCGGAGATTTGCGCGCCATCTCCTGCACGCCCAGCCCGGTGACACGCGCCTGTTCCAGAATGCCATCCAGCCCATATTCCCCAAACGACAGGGCGTTCTTGCGGTCAATGTGCCAGCGCCCGAACAAATGCGCCTGCGCGCCGCGATAGACCACCTGCCCGTATGCGAAGTAACTGTCCGCCCGGCGGGTCAGGATGTCCCTGTTTTCGTCGCGGTTGGGATTCAAGATGATGCCGCTTTCTTCACACCAAATCTTCAACTGCGGAAACAGCCAGGTGTCGCCGTAGTCGGTCAGGATCAGGTCGGGATCGAAGCGCAGCAGATCGGACTTTAGGCTGATCAGAAAACTCCGCACCGGCTCGAGCGGCAGACAATATTCGCTTCGTTCATACCGGACCTGGAGGTGGGTCGGCTTGCGAGAGGCGGGATCCACGTCCGGGCTGAGGCGCAAGATTCGCAACGGGAGGGGCTTCGGCTCGAGCTCCCAGGGGGAGTCCAAAGGCCGGATGGCCTGAACCCGCTCCCCGTCCAGAAAGACGCGGACTCGTCCCAGCAGGTACGCGTCCGTGCGGGCGATGAAGCGCAGGCCGAGCGGAATGTCCGCATCGTAATAGCCCAGCGCGGGGAATTGGCGTGAGAGTTCCGCAAAGAGTCCGGGCAATTTAGAAGGGTTGGAAACCGTCACTCCCAGACAAGCGCGCTCGCCGAGAAAGAGATCGCGGCGGGAAACGCGTTCCAGTTTTACACCTCTATCGCGCAGATAAATCCAGGCCTGCCTGAGCAAGCCAAAATCGCCAGCCGCGTAAAAAGTGACCGGGAAGTCCATGCGCAAGCGCAGGCGTTGGCCGTCATCAGCAATCAGCCACAAAACGATTCCGCCCTCCGGTTCCGCATACACGTCCAACAGCCAGCCGGTTTGTTCATCCATGCCGCGCCTTGAGTCCTTCGAGTTCCTGTTGCAGGACCGCAATTTCCTTGGCCTGTTCCAGAACTATGGCCAGCAGGGCGAACTCGAAGGGCAGCAGGGATTCCGCCTGCCCGATGGCGGCGATGTGCCGGCGCGCGGCGGCAAAGA
>CAYJLS010000148.1:0-6749 GCA_964371065.1 uncultured Anaerolineaceae bacterium
GACCCACGTAGTAACGACTTCAGTCGTTCTGACGAATGAATTCGTCACTACATGGGGACGTCACCCACGTAGTAACGACTTCAGTCGTTCTGACGAATGAATTCGTCACTACATGAGGACGTGACCCACGTAGTAACGACTTCAGTCGTTCTGACGAATGAATTCGTCACTACATGGAGCAATAATATTGGAGCGTTTATGGCGATCATTGACGAAGTCGTCGCGAAAATCGGAGATTGGAAAGGGAAGAAAGTTTCCATCCAGCCGCTTTCAGGTGGGTTGACGAACTCGAACTATAAAGTGGACGTGGACGGGACGCCGTATTTTGTGCGCGTCCCGGGCGAGAGCACGGAGTTGCTCGCAGTAGATCGGAACAACGAGTATTACAACTCAAAGGCCGCGGCCGAGGCGAACGTCGGCCCGAAGGTTTTATATCACCTGCCCGAATACAACGTAATGGTGCTGGAATTTTTGACGGGGAAAACGATGTCGAAGGATTCATTGAACGCGGACGGAATGCCGACGCGCATGGCGAAGGTCATCAAAAAACTTCATGCTGGGCCTCGCTTCTTTTCGGACTTCAACATGTTTCGCCTCACGGAGGTTTATCTCCGCCTGTGCCGCGACCGCTCGATCCGCGTCCCGGACGGTTACCTCGACCGAATGCCGACGGTCGAGAGGATCGAAAAAGCAATGACAGTGAATCCGCTGGCGACCGTTCCATGCAACAATGACCTGCTGGCGGAAAATTATATTGACGATGGCAAGCACCTGTGGCTGATTGACTACGAATACAGCGGGAACAACGACCCGACCTTTGAGTTGGGCAACACCTGCCAGGAAATGCAATTCGACGAGGCGCGCATCCGCGAAGTCTGCGCGGCGTATTTTGGAACGGACTCGCCCGCCATGATCGCGCGCATGAAGTTGAACATGATCATGTCCGATGTCGGCTGGGGATTGTGGGCCGCGATTCAAGAAAATATTTCGAAGATTGAATTCGATTTTTGGGGTTGGGCGATTGAGCGGTGGGGCAGGGCGGTTGAAAAGATGAATTCGAAAGAGTTTGAGGAGTGGTTGGCAGATGTTCAGAAATAGATTCGGAAACCACCGTTTCTCCCGTCATTGCGAGGAGGCCGCTCTTCCCGACGAAGCAATCTCCGCGCATGGGGATGGGATTGCTTCGCAAAGTGCGCTCGCAATGACGATCACCAGTGAATTCCCTCAATCCCGAAGGGATGGGATGATTGTAGCTCGTGAAATACGCGGCACGCAAAATCCCGAAGGGATGACAGGATTCGACGGAGAATGTCACCTGTTTCGACAGGCTCAACACACCGCCTTTGGGGTTGAAGACAAACTTTTGCCCAATCTACAATCAGTTCACCCCTTCGGGGTTGCGGAAAACAATTGCAAATTGTTCGAACCTGTGTGAAATACAAAACGAAAAAAGGATGAAGCACACATGAAAGACCAGGCACAAATCGTAATCGTCGGCGGAGGGATTGTCGGCGCGCAGATCGCGTATCACCTTGCCAAGATGGGGCGGAAGGACGTTGTCCTCGTGGAGAAGGGCGAGATCGCCAGCGGCGAGTCGTCTCACGCGGCGGGACTGGTAACGCAGTTCGCCACCTCACAGACTATGCTCAAGTTCCGCATGTACAGCATCGAACTGTACAGCGAACTGGGATTGTTCGATCACGTCGGAAGTCTGCGCGTCGCGTCGACGCGCGAGTCGCTCAAGGATCTGGAGCGAAGCGTCAGCCGCGCCAAAGCCCTGGGACTGGAGTGTGAAGTCGTTGGGCCCGAAGAAGCGGTGAAACACATGCCGCAGATCACGAAGAAAGAACTCTACGGCGCGATCTATCTTCCTCGCGACGGTCAGCTCGATCCGTACACGGTCACAACAAGCATGGTCAAGTTCGCGAAGGACCTCGGCGTGACCGTCTACACCAACACGCGCGTGACGGGCATCAAACTATCAGCGAAGGGAGAGGTTCGGGAGGTCGTGACCGACAAAGGGTCCATAAAGACCGAGCTCGTCATCAACGCCGCGGGGCTGTGGGCGCCGCGCGTCGCCGCGATGGCGGGTCTGTCCTTCCCGACCACGCCCGTTGACCATCAGCACATCGCGCTCAAGGCCGTCCCCGGTCACGAATTTAATTCCAAAACTCCGTGCCTGCGCGACCCTGAAAATCTCGTCTACATGCGGCAGGAGCAGGGCGGACTGGTGATCGGCGGCTACGAGCCGAATCCGCTGGCGCGTTGGATTGACGGCGTGCCGTGGGAGCATGGCGGCACAACATTGCCATCGGACATGGATCGCTTCGAGCAATTGCTCGAAGGCGCGATCCGACGACTGCCATTCCTCGACCAGGCGGGCATCATCACGCTCGTCTGTCACCCAGGCGCGTACACGCCCGATTGCCAGCCGATCCTCGGACCGATGGCGGGCGTGCGCGGCATGTGGATGGCGGCGGGTTTCTCGCTGAACGGTTACGGCGGCGCGGGCGGTGTGGGCAAACTGCTGGCCGAGTGGATCATCGGCGGCGAACCCACGATGGATGTGTACGCGTACAAGGCGACGCGCTTCAGCAATTACTACGCCGATCCGCAATACGCCTGCGAGCGGACGCGCGATTGCGTCAAGTATTACTACCGACTGCGTTTCCCGAATGATGAATTCGAATGGGCGCGGCCGCATCGCACGAGTCCCGTTTACCATCGCCAGTTGGAAATGGGCGCGGTCTTCGGCGAGAAGTTCGGCTGGGAGCGCGTCAATTACTACGACCCAGGTAAGCCGTCGCGCCGCATGGGCGAAGACCAGCGCAAGTGGGGCTGGGCCAAACCGCCGTACTTCGAGCGCATCGGACAGGAACATCAGGCGACGCGCGAACGCGTCACGCTCTTCGACCTGACCCCGTTCAGTAAGATCGAAATCAGCGGCGCGGGCGCGTTGGCGCTATTGAATCGCGTCGCCGACAGCGAAATGGACAAACCCGTCGGCTCGGCCACGTACACGCAATTCTGCAACACGAACGGCGGCGTCGAAGCGGATGTCACCGTGACGCGTCTCGGCGCGGACCGCTTCTGGGTCATTACGGGCGCGGCCTTTATCGGCAACGACAGGTCGTGGCTCGAAATGCACGTGGACGAAAAAGACGGCGAAGTCACGATCCGCGATATTACCGAAGAGTGGGCATGTCTCCCGATTTGGGGACCGCGAGCACGCGAGGTGTTGTGGAAGGTGACGAGCGACGAAATTTCGAACGAAGCGCATCCGTACCTGATGACGAAACAAATCACCATCAACGGTGCGAAGGTTTACGCACAGCGCGTCAGTTATGCGGGCGAACTCGGCTGGGAACTTTACGTCCCGTACAACCGCGCCACGATGGTCTGGGATCTTCTGCTCGAAGCAGGCAAGGAATTCGGCATTGAGGTCGGCGGCTACAAAGTCCTCGATGCGCTCCGTCTTGAAAAAGGTTATCGTTACTACACCGCCGATGTGACCCAACTCGAAACGCCCTACGAAGGCGGTCTCGGTTTCTGCGTGGATTTGAACAAGAAAGATTTCATCGGCAAGGCCGCGCTCGCGAAGCAAAAAGCCGAAGGCATCAAACGCAAACTCTGCACTCTGACCGTTGACGGAAATGAGTTCACGCAAATCTACGGAGGCGAAGCCATCTACCACGAAGGCAAGGTGCTGACCCGTGTCCGCAGTGGCAGCTACGGGTACACATTGAAGAAGAATATTTTGTATGCCTACCTTCCGACCGAACTTGCCAAAGCGGGCAACCGCTTCGAAGCCGAACTGATCGAAGGCCGCCGCCCAGTCGAGGTGACTGCCACGGTGTTGTTCGATCCAAAAGGGGAACGATTGCGCGCGTAGCGCAAATTGCCAATTTGCGCCACAGGCGATTGAAATCGCCACTACATGGGCAAAGTCCACCTTCGTGGACTAACAACCACGCGACTACCAAACTACGTAACTACCCAACTTTATCGGTTCGAAAGGAATTCACGAATGTTATCTCTTGCTCCGAACGAAATCGCCTCCCTCAAAACCATCCTCGCCTCCCGTGTCCCCAACCACGGACTGCCGCGGGACTTCTACCACGACGACTTGCTCTATCGCGCCGAGATGGAATTTGTCTGGCGCGCGGGCTGGCTGTTCGCGGGTCACTCATGCCAGATCCCCAACCCTGGCGATTACTTTCTGTACGATGTCGGCGGAGACTCGGTCATCATTGTCCGCAACGATAGCGGACAGGTGAACGCGTTCTTCAATGTTTGCCGCCACCGCGGGTCGGTGATTTGCGAGGAGGCGCAGGGAAGCGTTAAACGCTTCATCTGTCCCTACCACCAGTGGACCTACGACCGCGACGGAAAACTCATCCTTGTCCGCGGAATGCAGGAGGAACTGGACAAGTCCCAGCACGGCCTGCATCGCGCCCACGCCCGCGAAGTGGAAGGCATGATCTGGATCAGCCTCGCCAAAGAGCCGATGGATTTCGAGGCCGTCCGCGAAACCATCGCGCCCGTCGCGCATCCGCAGGGACTGGCTCGCGCCAAAGTCGCGAAGATCATGGACTTCGATGTCCATTCCAACTGGAAGCTGGTCTGGGAAAACAACCGCGAGTGCTATCACTGCAACGTCAACCATCCGCAATACACCAAGGCGAACTTCGATCATTACAATGCAGACGACACCATCGAGCGTATCGCCGAAGAACTGGATCGAGTCACGAACCGCCTCGAAACCAAACTCGCCGTGCAGGGCATGACCCTCCGCTCCGAAACGGGGATGACGCCGTTCCCCGATCCCGACCACGGGATTTGGTGGGGCGCGAACCGCACGCCGCTGGTTGAGGGATTCGTCAGCGAGACCATTGACGGTCAGCAGGTCGCGCCGCTGATGGGCGATTACACCGATTCCGATGTCGGCACGATGCGCGTCCGCACCCTGCCCAATTTCTGGATCCACGCCAGTTGCGATCACTCGGTCGCCGTGCGGCTGACTCCCACCAGCCTCGACCACACCGCCATCCGCATGATCTGGCTGGTGGACGCCAAGGCCGAGGAAGGCAAAGATTACGATCTCGACAAACTGCTTCCCTTCTGGCTGATGACCGCCGAGCAGGACTGGGGCATCTGCGTGAACCAACAGAAAGGCGTGAACTCAAGCGCGTACACGCCTGGGCCGCTTTCGGTCTACAAGGAATACAACCTCGACCGCTTCCTGCGCTGGTATTTGCAGGAGATGAATGAGGCGATTGGATGAATCCTCCCTCTTACGTTGGCTTTGGCATGTTAACCCCCGTCACCGTGATGACCGTGGACCGTTTTCCGCGTCACAACACGGGCGCGATGGTGAAGGAAATCAAGGACTTCGTTTTCGACGACGCGGCCATCATCGCCTGCTGTCTCCGTCAGTGGGGCGTGGACACGGGCATGATCGGTACCGCGCTGGGAAACGATCGGCGCGGACACTCCCTGGCATTGCAACTCAAGGAGCGCGGGGTGCGCGGCGACGTCCGCTTCACGGACGCGTACGAGACTCCGCTCGAAGTGGACGTCTCCGACCGACGCGGGGCGCGCACCTATTTCTGGCAACGGACTCCCGAGATGCTTGCCACCCTTGATTCGGCCGATCTCTCGCTGATAGCGGGCGCGCGTCTCATGTATGTGGACTGGTACGACGGCGAGGAACACATCACCCGCGCCATGGAAGAAGCCAACCGATTGGGTGTGCCAGTGTTCCTCAATCTGGAACATGGCCACAAAGACATCAAACTGCTCAAACGATACGCCAAACACACCGCCATCTGCCAGGCAGTGACCGACGCCGCGCAACTCGGCAAGAACAGGGCCTTGATGCAGACCGCCCGTAAATTGCTCAATGCGGGCATTGAGACCGCGCTCATCACCATGGCATCCGAGGGATGTCTTGTAGCGCGGGGCAAGGAGATCGTGCGCGTCTTTGCGCCGAAGGTCAAAGCCGTGGACGCGTGCGGCGCGGGCGCGACGTTCTCTTCGGGATTCGCGTACGGCTTCCTGCAAGGCTGGGGCGTCGAACAATCGGCGCGCTTCGCCACCGCGGCGGCCTCGCTCAAGGTCACGCGCGCGGGGCTGGAAATGTTCCCGCTCGATGAGATCGAGTCGCTGGCAGCCAAACTCAAAGTGGAATACCTGTCCTTCCGCGATAATGAGTTCCACAAGATCGGCAAGTTGATCTCGGTCCAACAAAAGAGAATCGTGCATCAGAGCCGCAAATTAGTGAGACAGGCCACCGAAAGCCTGAATCCCAAAAAACGTGCAGAACAAAAAGCCCCCAAGCGAAAATCGTAGCGCGACATTTATGTCGCGATATAAAGGTACAAAAAGGAATCATTGTTTATGGAATTCGCCACACTCTTGACCCAGGAACAAGTCCAGCGGACACATGAAGCCTCGCTGGAGATCCTCGAAAATGTCGGCCTGCTGGTGCGAAGCGAAAAAGCGCGCGCCCTCTTTGCCCGTCATGGTTGCAAAATAGACACGGAACCGCAGATCGTCACGTTCCCGCGCGCGGTGGTGGAGAAATATCGCAAGATGTTGCCACCGACGTTCACCTTCCGCGGACGCGATCCAAAGTTCGACCGCACCATCCCGACCAATGGGCCAATCCTCGTCACGGGGAGCTCCGCCCCAGATTTAATTGATCCGCTCACGGGTCGCGAACGACGCGCCCGCTCGGACGATATCGC
>CAYJLS010000148.1:6849-9722 GCA_964371065.1 uncultured Anaerolineaceae bacterium
GGCATGTTGCACATGGCCTTCGCGCAGATGGCGCGCTTCTACAATGTGCCGAGCGGCGGCTACATCGGCCTGACGAATTCCAAAATCAACGACGCGCAATCGGGTTACGAGACGGGCATGTCGGCGGTGGCGGGTCTGCTCGGCGGCGCGGACATGTTCAACATGGGCGGCCTGCTCGACGCGCTCAAGGCATTTGATTTTACAAAAGCCGTCATTGACGATGAAATTTTCCAGATGCTCAAACGCATGAAACGCGGCATCACCTTCAACGATGAGGAACTCGCGCTGGATGTGATCGCGCAGGTCAAGCCGGGCGGCTCGTTCATGATGAATCCGCACACGGCCAAACGCATGAAGAGCGAAGCCTTGCTCACCAAACTTGCGGACCGCGACGCCCGCACGGTTTGGGAGAAGAAAGGCGCGTTGGATACGCAGGCACGCGCCAGGCAACGCGTCGGCGAGATTTTAGCGAAACCCAGTTCGGTCGTTTTTTCTGCCGAGGTCGAGTCACGGATCCGCGCCGAGTTCCCGAATCTCGTCGCGGGAAATCTGGAAATGCCGAAGTAAAAAAAATCAGTACACGGATTACGCGGATTTCACGGATTCACACGGATTTTAAAAATTTTTTTCCGTGTTTGTCCGCGTAATCCGTGAAATCTGTGTACAAGAAAAACTCACCAAAGGAAACCTCATGAAACTCTTCTTTGCCACCGACGTGCGCGGGTTGACCTGGTTCGTGGTGATCCTGCTCG
This sequence comes from uncultured Anaerolineaceae bacterium, assembly GCA_964371065.1. Classification (GTDB taxonomy): domain Bacteria; phylum Chloroflexota; class Anaerolineae; order Anaerolineales; family Villigracilaceae; genus Denitrolinea. Next base: position 7,602 of record CAYJLS010000148.1, read on the forward strand.
GCCTGTTGACGCTGGTCAACGCCGGGCTGTTGTTATGGCTGTTGTACTACGTGTTCAAGAGACTCTCCGCCAGCGGGAAGATGCCACTCGTGACCTTGTCGGGCTTGATCTTCCTCGGCTTCCTGGACTGGTTGCTGGTGGAGTGGTTCTGGGATCCGCACGTTCTGCCCGAGGCATTGCCGGCAGTCGGCACGTATGCTATCGGTTGGTCGAACGTCAGCTCGATGGTTTTCATGGTGCTGAATTACGCGGTGGCACTCGCCATTTACTTTGGGTTCAGCGCCTACCGCAGACGCCAGGGCATTGACATTGAGAAGGTCTACAAGGAAATCCCTGTCGAGTAGGAGTTGGCGGGATTTGGCTGGGGCGTGGAGCAGGTTTTTTGGCCGCGCCCCAGCCAAAAGTCCGGGAAGATGCGTGTTATTTCAGGTAATGCACAGAATCTCGTGTCCATTGAAATTGACTCAGAATTCTGTTGATGCTACAATAATTGAAAGTTGGATGACAGGAGGTGCTCAAAAACAAATGGCTTACAGTTTCAGGTGCGACACCGTTTTCTTAAGTTTGTACAATTGATACAACAAAGGAGAGAAAAATGTCATCAACCAAGCAAGAAAAATTCTCACGCCGTGATTTCCTCAAAATCGGCGCCGCCGCTATAGGCGCATCTGCCTACCTGGCCGCCTGCGGCCCTACAGGCACAGGGGGCGTCTCTGGTCCTGACCTGACCAGTGGCAATTCGATCCCGCTGGACGATTTGATCGCGGCCGCCAAAACTGAAGGCCAGCTGACGACCATCGCGTTGCCGCACGACTGGGCCAACTATGGCGAGATGATCGAGACCTTCAAGACGAAGTACGGCCTCACGATCAATGAACTCGATCCCAACGCTGGTTCTGCCGATGAACTGGCGGCCATCGAAGCCAATAAGGAGAGCAAAGGTCCCCAAGCCCCCGACACGATTGACGTTGGCGTGGGTCACACCAAGAATGCCATGGCAAAGGGTTTGCTTGCCAAATACAAAGTATCCACTTGGGATTCCATCGAGATGAAAGACCCGGATGGTTTCTGGTGGGCTGAATATTATGGCGCGCTGGCTTTTGAGGTTTCCAAACCTGCCATCGAGAATACTCCCCAGGATTGGGAAGACCTGCTCAAGCCGGAGTACAAAGGCAAGGTTGCCATGGCTGGCGACGTGCTTAAATCCAACCAGTCGGTCATGACCGTCTACGCCGCTGGCCTCTCCCGCTCCGGTGGTGACAAGGCCAAAGCTGCTGAGATGGGTCTGCAGTTCTGGAAAGAAGTGAACGACGCTGGTAACTTCATCCCAGTCATCGCCGACCAGGGCACGATCGCCCAGGGTGAAACGCCGATCGTCATGGAATGGGACTATCTGGCTCTTGCCAACCGCGATTCCCTGGCGGGCAACCCGGAAACCGAGATTGTCGTCCCGAAGACGGGCGTAATCGCTGGTCCGTATGCTGGCGGTATCAGCGCCTATGCGCCGCATCCCTATGCCGCTCGCCTGTGGTGGGAATTCCTCATGTCAGACGAAGGCCAGCTGATCTACCTGAAGGGCTACGCTCACCCCATCCGCTTTAACGACATGGCCAAACGCGGCGTGATCCCCGCCGACCTCGCCGCCAAACTGCCGCCCGCGGAATCATACGCAAACGCCACCTTCCTCACCGTTGACGAGTTGCAGGAAACCACCACGTACATCACCGAGAACTGGCGTAAAGTCGTTTACGGTGAATAGGAGTAGCATGCGGTGGGTATAACCAACAAAACACTCACAGCCCAATCAAAAGGGGACGCGCCTACGGCGCGTCCCCCCTCCAAAAAGATAGCCGTTGTAAACTGGCTGCCCCTTATGCCTTTTTTCCTTTTTGCGGCGTTGTTCCTTTTTCTGCCATCCATTTCCATCTTCGTCCGCAGTTTCGAATCCCCGGATGGCGGTTTTACGTTTGACAACATCATTGCCCTCTTCACGGTCAGGGATTTTATCAACGCCTACAAAACCAGTTTAACGATTAGTGTGATTACCGCGCTGGGCGGGGCGGTATTTGGGTTCCTGCTGGCTTATGCTGTCATTCTGGGAGGGTTGCCGAAAGGCCTGCG
>CAYJLS010000149.1:0-9652 GCA_964371065.1 uncultured Anaerolineaceae bacterium
GCGATCTAACCGCTACACCAGACGCGACAAGGGTTTGACAGCCGTCAAACCCTTGTTTTTTTATAATACCCACGGTTGAGAATTGCGCTTCCCGCCTTCTAAAAAAGCGCAATTCTCAACCGAGTGTGGTATATCATGCGCCTGATCGCCCGCCTGCTCAAATTTTTCTTCCACCACCTCTACCACGGCCTGGCCTTCGCCTACGACGCGGTCGCGGCAATCGTTTCCTTCGGCCAGTGGGTCGAGTGGACGAAGGCGACTCTCCCCTTCATCGAAGGGACGCGCATCCTTGAACTTGGTCACGGCCCCGGACACCTCCAGCGCCTCCTGCTCGAATCGAGGAGTCCAAAGTCTCCAGACTTTGGGCAAAGTCGGGAGACTTTGGACTCCTCGGTCTTTGGCCTGGACGAATCCTCCCAGATGGGACGCCTCGCCCGCCAACGACTCGTCCGCGCGGGACACGCGCACCCCAACCTGACGCGCGGCCTCGGGCAAAGTCTCCCCTTCCGCGCAGACGCGTTCGACTCCATCGTCGCCACGTTCCCTGCCGACTACATCTTCGAGGCACAGACAGCGTCAGAGGCGCGCCGCGTCCTTCGTAACGGAGGCAGGCTCATCGTCCTGCCTGTGGCGTGGCCGAAGAACCGCTTCCTCACCTGGCTATATCGCGTCACACACGAGGCTCCGTCCGAAGCGCTCAATGTTGTCAAGGCGAAGATAGGCCAGCCCTTCGTCCGCGCGGGCTTCAAAGTCAAAGTGGAAGTTCTTGAAGTAAAATCGAGTATGTTGTTGATCGTTCTCGCCCGGAAACTCACAGAGGAATAATGGATTCAAGCGACTTGATCGTTGTGGCTTTGGTTCCTATCATATTAATCGTCGTGTTAGGCATCGCCTATATCCAAACCAAAGCGCGGGGGGAACGGCTGGCGCGCCAGGCAGAAAAGCGCGGCGGCGAAATCGTCAAGGGTAATTTGTTCAGGCTGGCCGAATTGCGGATCCCAATCAAGGATGTTGTGATCGCCATCCGCACGGCGCCGGGTAGTAAATACAGCCCGCCCAAAACCATCGCGCAGGTGAAACTGGATTCGCCGCGCCTGCCCGCCGTCCGCTTCCTGAGAAACAACTTGATGCAAAAGGCGTTCGCCGCGTTCGGCAAGGAACGGCTGCTGACCGGCGACGAGGAGTTCGACAGCCAGTGGATCGTGCAGGCCGATGACCCGTTCATCATTCACAAACTGGTGACGGCCGAATTCAAATCCAGGTTGGCCGAGCGCGTGCTTCGTTCGCTCGACATCCGCATCCAGCCGCAGGAAGCATCCTTTACCATCATTACCATTCCATCGGACGATGAAGGGTACGACAATTTTATTGATACCGTTGTGCTCGTTCTCCAAAAATTTCTATAAGAGGTAACCATGTTAAATAAACTTCGCGAACCTGTAAACAGTCTCACGCATTGGGCTGGCGCACTGCTGGCGCTCGCGGGACTGGTCGCGCTGCTCATCGTGGGCTGGAGCACGCCCGCAAAAATCGTTTCCCTTTTGGTCTATGGATTGAGCCTGATCGCCATGTTCTCAGCAAGCGCCACGTATCACATGGTACGGGCCAAAGACAGGGCGCTGTTGATCCTGCGAAAGATAGACCACTCGGCCATCTTCCTGCTCATCGCCGGGACCTACACGCCCTTCAGCATTAACGCCTTCGACGGATTTTGGAAGTGGGGTATGTTGGGCATCATCTGGTCGCTGGCCGCGATCGGGATCATCGTAAAGGTTTTCTACATCAAGGCGCCGCGCTGGTTGAACGCCGGCATTTACGTGGTGATGGGCTGGCTGGCTGTGGGGGCGTCCGGCCAAATGCTGTCCGCGCTTCCTGCCTGGGTGTTTACCTGGCTCCTGGTCGGCGGCGTGATCTACACGCTCGGCGCGGTGGTGTACAGCACAAAAATATTCAATTTCAAACCGGGTGTGTTTGGCTTCCATGAAGTCTGGCACATCTTCGTCATGCTGGCCGCGGCCGCGCACTATGTGGCGGTGCTGGGTGTGGCGCTGTAACACAGGAGACTTCCGTGCTTTCAAATTTCAACATCGAACAAATCCTGGCATTTCCCTTCAAGGAAACTGAGTCCCGAAAAAATTTCCTGATCGGCACATTGGTTTATTTCGCCAGTTTTATCATCCCCATCCTGCCGCTGATCTTCGGCATGGGATACATCGCCCGCATCATGCGCCAGGTCTTCAACGGCGAAGCGCCGCACATGCCCGCCTGGGACGATTGGGAGGCCATGCTCAAGGATGGTCTGTATCTCTTCGGCATACGCATTGTCTACACCCTCCCGTTGATTATCATCCTCCTGCCTCTCTTCTTTGGGATGATGTTCCTGCCCATCTGGCTCAATTCAAATCCCGGCTCAAACAATTCACTCGTTCTCCTGCCTTTTCTTTTCTTCGGAATCGCGATGATATTCATATTCCCCTTTTCGCTGGCGCTGGGCTTGATCGTCCCCACGGCTGAATTGCATACCATCGCGCACAACGACTTCGCGGCCGGCTTCCGCATCCGCGAATGGTGGCCGATCTTTCGCGCCAACTGGAGCGGCTTTGTCCTTGCCTATCTCGTTTCGATGGTCGCCAGTTTTGTGCTGGCGTTCCTTGTCCAGGTTGCAATGATCACCATTGTGCTGATCTGCGTCCTGCCCTTCATCATGCCCGCCATCACTTTTTACATCACCCTCGTCATGTACACTGCGTTTGCCCAGGCCTACAAAGGCGGAAAAGACCGGCTCGCCCAATAGACAAAAATGCGTCCCCTCGAAATCCTCATCCCCGCCCTGCTGGCGGTCTACATCCTGTGGCCAATCATCGCGCATCGCGCGCGTCCATTGACCGTAAGGCTCCTCCCGCCGCTGGCCTTGCTCCTCAATCTCGCGCACTTCGCGTTCGAAGGCTATCGCTGGCAGATGATTCCGCTTTACATTTTGACCGCCGCGCTCGCCGCCCTGAGTCTTCCCGCCCTCTTCAAAGTTGATTCCGCCAACGAGCCGCCGCGCGGCAGGAGGGCGGCCGCCTCTTTCCTGACCCTGGGGCTGGTCGCGATTTTCTCGGCGTTACCGGCCCTCCTGCCGGTTCCGCGCGTCGCCGAGCCGTCGGGTCCCTTCAAGGTGGGCACGCAAACCTTCGTCCTCACCGACACGAACCGGCGCGAACTCTACTCGGGCCGCGATGAGCCGCGCAAATTCACGATCCAGGTCTGGTATCCCGCCGCGCCGCGCCCGACCGATGTCCACGCGCCGTGGATGGAAAACGTGGATATCTTCGGGCCTGCCATTGCAGATTACCTTAACCTGCCGCATTATTTCCTCGACCACCTGGCGCTTTCAAAGTCACCGGCGTATCAAAATTCTCCGCTTGCCAAATCGGATCAACCATTCCCGGTCATCCTGTTCTCGCATGGGTGGAACGGATTCGCCGCGCAGAACTCGGCGCAAATGGTGGAACTCGCCAGTCACGGTTACACGGTAGTCGCGTTGCAACACACCTACGGCGCGGTCGTGACTGTCTTCCCCGACGGTGAAGTCGCGCTCAATAATCCAAATGCCCTGCCCGAAGGTATGCCCGAACCCGGCTACACGGACGCGGCGCGCCTGCTCGTCAACCAGTGGGCCGGTGACATGTCTTTCGCGCTGGACTTTATGACCGCGCAAAATGCGGATGCGGCCAGTCCCTTCCACAACGCGCTCCCGCAGGTTTCGCGCACCGGCGTCTACGGCCACTCCACCGGGGGCGGCGCGGCCATCCAATTCTGCGGCACAGACCCGCGCTGTGTTGCGGGTCTCACCGAGGATGCTTTCATGGCGCCCGTCTCACAGGAGATTCTTGACCGGGGCGTGAAGCAACCGTTCTTCTTCCTGTTCAGTCAATCCTGGACAGACGATGTAAACAGCAAAAACAACCGGCTGTTCCACGAGTTTTATTTCCACCTGCCCGCGCCCGCGCCGGTGGCAACCATCCTGGGTACGCGCCACTTCGATTTCAGCGACCTGCCCTTGCTCAGCCCGCTCGCCCCACAGTTGGGACTCAAAGGGCCGATCAACGGGAACCTTGTCGTGAAGATCCTCAATGATTATCTGTTGGCGTATTTCGACCAGGAATTGAAAGGGATTCCGTCGCCCCTGCCCTTCGATGCATCCATAGATTATCCCGACCTTCGTTGGGAGAAATAATAAAAAAAGTGGCGCAGGCTTGATGCTTGCGCCACTTTCATGTTTGAAAACTATTTCCGCACGACCACCGGTTCGAGTTTGCGGCGACGCGTCAGTTGCGGCGGGACCAGTCGCTTTTCGCGGTGCGCAATCGCAGAACGAAAAATGCGATCCACAAAACCGTCCACGCCGCCCGGGTCATCCTCCATCATGTAATCGGCGGAGGCTTTTTCCTCGGGCATGTTGAGCACGCTGGGATTGGAGTTGATCTCCAGCAAGAACAGTTCGCCCTCCCGGTTCATGCGAATGTCGGCGCGGCCATAACCCGCGCCGCCCAACGCCAGGTAAATCTTCTTCACCATTGTCTTCAAGCGTTTCATCAGCGCCGGATCGGAAACGTACGCCAGATCCATATCCACATTCGGATCGAATTTCATCGTCCAGTGCTTGAACGATTCACCTTCGGGAAAGATGATCTCCAATGGATGGTAAACGTACGGCTCATCCAGGTTGTCGGGATTATCTGCGATCAGAACGGTGAATTCACGGCCGTCCACAAACTCCTCGATGCGGGCGCTGCCATATTGCGCGCACATCAGCTCAAAGCGCGTCCGCAATTGCCGCGCGTTTTCGACGCGCGATTCCTTGGTCATGCCGACGCTGGCGTAACTTTCATGATGTTTGACGATCATCGGAAAACGAAGTCCCGCTTTCGCAACCATCTCTTCGACGTTTTCGCCCAGGCCGGCCTCCAGCCCGCGCGGAAAACCAATGTTCTTGCGCCGGGACATCACCTGGGTTTGTTCGCGCGTCGGCGCGTAGAAGACGCTGTCCGCGCCGGTGAAAGGCAGGTTCATGGCTTCGAGCGCCTGCACCACGTCAATGCCCGGACGATCTTCATCCGCCGAACCATCGCAAAGATTCAGATACACATCGTAATCTTCGCGCAAGGCGATATCGCGAATAAAATCAAACGCGGGAAGTTTGACGTTATACATTTTCCATGCGTAGTTTTTAAGATACGACTCGGGCGTGTAATTTTCAAATGTTTCATCAGAGAGAACGCAGACGCGCATGTCACCTCGCAATTAAAAAATTTTGTTATTGATATTATTCCACATTTCAAAATAAAATCAATGGTTGCGACCTATCAATTGCCTTAAATTTTTACAATTCAATAAATCGTTGAAAAACATTTTAAATGCTTTTGAAATCTTAAATTTTAAGATTGGAGAGAATTCTCCGTCGCGTCGAGGCGGGATAAAATGCAAAGCCGCATCTTTTCATAGCGCGCCTCCAGCTGCAAATAAAAAAACCTCGCCGCGCAGCGCGCAGCGTCCCGAATCTCTTGCGGGATGACCTTCGGGATGTCACAGGTGTAGCCGCATTTTCAAGCGGACGACTGAAGTCGTCACTACGCGGGAGGGAGGCGAGCCACGTAGCGACGATTTCAGTCGTCCTACGCGGGAGGGAGACGAGCCATGTAGTGACGATTTCAATCGTCCTACGCGGGAGGGGGGCGAGCCATGTAGTGATGATTTCAGTCGCCCTACGCGGGAGGGAGGCGAGCCATGTAGCGACGATTTCAATCGTCCTACGCGGGAGGGAGGCGAGCCATGTAGTGACGATTTCAATCGGCCTACGCGGGAGGGGGGCGAGCCATGTAGTGACGATTTCAATCGTCCCACGCGGGAGGGAGGCGAGCCATGCGCGCGATAAAAAAGCAGGCAATGATCGCCTGCTTTTTTAGAACTTTCGCATTCGGAGTCCGAAGTCTTCGCGAAGACTTTGCAATCCAAATGCAAGTTTTGTTTATTTAGATGATTCAGTCTTCGGGCGCTTCGCGGACAATGTAGAGCGGCCGGCCCTTGGCTTCATCGTACAACCGGCCGATATATTCCCCCAGGATGCCAAGCGAGATCAATTGCACACCGCCGAGGAACAGCACGGAAATCAACGTGGTAGTCTGGCCTTCGAAAAAATGCGAGCCGGTCATGCGCAGGATGGCGACAATCGGGATGGCAACAATCGCAACGCCCGCAGAGATAAAGCCGAAAAAGGTGGCCACCTGCAAGGGGAAATAGGAAAAGCCCGTGATGGCATTGACGGCAAGTTTGAGCATTTTGCGAAAGGGATACTTCGTCACGCCTGCGACGCGGGCGGCGCGTTTGTATTCCACGCCAACCTGCTTGAAGCCCACCCAGGCGGACATGCCGCGCGGGAAGCGATGCCGTTCCTTCATCTGCTTGAGCACATCCACCACTTTGCGATCCATCAGGCGGAAGTCGCCGGTGTCCACGGGGATGTCCACGTCGGTGATCCAGCGGATGAGGCGGTAAAACAGGGACGCGGTGAATTTCTTGAACCAGGTCTCGCCTTCGCGCTCGGCGCGCACCGCGTAGACCACCTCGTAACCCTCCCGCCACTTCTCCGCCAGTTGCAGGATGACTTCGGGCGGGTCCTGCAAGTCCGCATCAATGATGACGACCGCCTCGCCGCGCGCGTAATCCCAGCCCGCGGTGATGGCGACCTGATGCCCGAAGTTGCGCGCAAAGATGACGGGGCGCACGCGTTTATCGGCTTTGGCGAGTTCGCGGATCTTTTCGGTGGAGCCGTCGGTGGAGCCGTCGTCCACGAGGATGAGTTCCCAGGGTTTGCGCGCAGACTGCATCACTTCCGTGACGCGGCGATAGAGTTCGGGAATGTTCTCTATTTCGTTGTAGATGGGAGCAATGATCGAATAGGTGATTTTCAAGGTACTCCGTATAGGGTATTCCCGTATGCTGTGCATGCTGTGCATGGGTTGAGGGTAAATCTGCGGGGTTCAGGATTGGTTCAGAAGAGGCATATTTTTTGGGGGCAGGAATCGGCCGGGGAGTGGATTCGGCTCGTCACGGCGCGGCCGGATCGAGGTCCGGAGGCGAGGCGGGTTCTTCGTCATCCTCGTCTTCGTCTTCATCCGCAAACGCAGGCAGTCCCAACAGTCTCGCATGGACATAACGCCCAACCACGCTGAGGGAAGCCAGGACGGGCACCACAATGAACGCGCCGATGATGCCCGTGAAAATGACGGCCGCAATGATGGAGACAAAAACAATGCCTGCGTGCATATGCACACTGCGTCCATAGACGAGCGGACGAAGCCAGATATTTTTGACGTTGATCAACACAACATAAATTCCTGCGACGATGAGCGCGAAGACAAAGTTGTTTACGGGAAGCCAGGTGGAACCTTCCAACAGGGCAACGATGAGCGCCAGCGCGGTGGCGGCAAACGGGCCGACATCCGGGATGAGGCTGAACAGTCCCGCCAGGAGACCCAGCAGAAGCGCGCCGGGCAGGCCGATGACCGTCCAGATGATTCCAAAAACCACTGCGACGATGGTCATCAGGGTGAGTTGGCCGCGCAGGTAACCCATCCAGACCGACTTGATCTCACGATACAAGCGCCAGATGTCGTGCCGATAATTTACCGGGGCCAGGCCGATGGCCCAGTCACGCGCCTTATCCCAATCGGTCATAAAGTAGTAAACGCTGACGATGATGACCAGAAACCAGAGCGTGCCGCGCGAGGTTGTCTCAATCAGTTTGAAGGCGTCCGACGGCAGAAATTCCAGCAGGGCGGTGAGTGAATTTCGCAGGTCCGGGATGAGGCTGTTCAGGTGCAGTTGGAAGTTGGCGATCACAATCGGATTTGCCAGGAGCAATTCAATTTCGTCAACGGTTTTTAAAAGATCGTTCACCACCGCATCCAGGTCGCGCACCAACATGGGCGTCAGCGAGGCCGGCACGGCGATGATCAACGCCAGGCTGAAAAAATAGACGATGCGCGCAGCCACGCCCTGGCGCAGGTGGAAGCGGCGGCGAAAGATTTCCACGAACGGGTAAAAGATGTAGGCGATCAGCCCGGCAGTGATGAGGGGCGCAAAAATTTCCCGTATCTGCCATCCGACAAAGACGATAAAAAACAAGATCAGTCCGACCACAAAGTAGCGTGTTGCGGGAGTCCAGCGTTCGTTGCACAGCATACGGGGTACCTTCATAGAATCTTTTTCACCGCATCCAAAGTGGGTTCGATGATGGGAGCCTCGCCTGCCGCCCGCATGGCGGCGCGGACATCCTTCAGACCGCTGCCCGTATTCAGCACGAGGACCGGGTCTTCGCTTCCGACCACGCCCGAGGCGGCCGCGCGGACCAGGCCGGCGTACGCGGCGGCCCCGGCCGGTTCCGCAAACACGCCCATTCTCCCGAGTTCCGCGATGGACCGGATGATCTCGTCGTCTGAGACGGTAACGTATGTCCCGCCCGTCTCTTTTGCGGCGCGGACGGCGCGCACGCCGTCGCGCGGCAGGTCCACGGAGATGCTGTCGGCGAGCGTGGCGGCGGAAACCGGCGTGATGATCTCTGTGCCTGCCTGGAACGCGTTGGCGATTGCGGCGGAGCCCTCGGCCTGCACGCCGATGATGCGCGGCAGGCCGAAGGTCCAGCCGAGTTTGAATAAATCCTTGAAGCCTTTGTGAATGCCCGAAATGATGTTGCCATCGCCCACCGGGACGAAGATGGTCAGCGGTGAGTGGCTATCGAGCGGACTTTCCTGCTTGTGCCAATCGCGGTGCGCTTCCATCCACCATTCCCAGATTTCAAAGGCGGCGGTCTTTTTCCCTTCGGCGGTAAATGAATTGTAGCCCGTGTTGCGGCAGTACCAGCCAAACTCGTCCGCGGCTTTGACCGCCAAATCGAACGCGTCGTCGTACGTCCCATCCACGAGAATGACCTGCGCGCCGAAGATGAGCAGTTGCGCCACTTTTGCGGGCGGCGCGGACTTGGGCGCGAAGATGACGGCCTTCTGCCCGATGGCGGCGGACATGCAGGCCAGCGCCGCGCCGGCGTTACCGGTGGAGGCGGTCACAACGACCCCGGCCTTGATCTCCTGCGCGCGCGCGACCACAATGGCCGAGGCGCGATCCTTGAACGAGGCGCTGGGATTGCGCGACTCGTCCTTGAGCCAGAGATGTTTCAGTCCAAGTTTCTGCGCGAGACGCGGCAACCTGAAGACGGGCGTCCAGCCCGCGAGGTGAAGCGGCGTGGCATCCCCTTTCGGGATGCCAACCGGCAGAAGCGGCTCATAGCGCCAGAGCGAAAAGTCGCGGCGGCTGGTGATGTCCTCAGGCTGATATTTCTTCTTGATGAAATCGTAATCAAGTTCGATATCCAGGTTGCCCCCATCTTTCGGGCAGGTGTATGTCACCTGACCGGGCAGGTATTCGGCGCCACACAGTGAACAGCGATAGCCAGTGAATTTTGACATGGATTGCCTTTTTCCTGGCCTGATTTTACCCGATATGCCGCCAGACCTGAAAAGCAAAGTCGGGCTGACTCTCGCCAACCCGACTTCTACTTAGGACTTGTGTAAAAATAAGTTCCGTGTTTCCGTCAGCAGTTGGACTGCTG